>MNYQ01000012.1 GCA_001873185.1 Ignavibacteria bacterium CG2_30_36_16
TCAGGGGATAGCTACGCCCAAGTTATCCGCATATCCATTCCAATGCGCAAAATCAACAAGGAAAGAAAACCTATGGTAATCCGAATTTTCACGTTGCGAATAATTGTTCAATAAAAATCCATTCTCTATCACTATTTTTCTTTACCTATATTTCATTTTAGAATTTTAGGTATTAAATGAAAAACCTCCGGAAAGCTTAAATATTAACCTTCGTAAACCAATTTTTCTTCCTGTAGTGTTATCACCAAAAGAAGTCAATAAAATTATTAATTTAACAGAAAACCTAAAACACAGAACCATACTGCTGCTTATATATTCTGCCGGATTAAGATTAGGCGAACTGTTAAATTTGAAAATTGCAGATATCGATTCACATGCAATGAAAATACATATTAGACAAGGGAAAGGAAAAAAAGATAGATATCTTATGCTTTCAGAAAATGTATTACAATTATTGAGACAATATTATAAGGTTTATAAACCCAAAGAATTTGTTTTTGAAGGACAAAAAGGAGGGCAGTACACTCCTAAAAGTGTTCAAAACATTTTTAAAGCCTCTATTCAAAAAGCCGGAATTAAAAAGAAAGCAACTGTTCATTCTTTACGTCATAGTTTCGCCACACATCTTCTTGATGATGGAACAGATATACGTTACATTCAAGAACTGCTTGGTCATAAAAGATTGGAAACAACTCAGATTTACACCCACGTTTCTTCATACTCAATTAATAAAATTAAAAGCCCGGCTGATAAACTAAATATTAGTTTTAAGAATAATTAAACAATTGCAAAAAATTAAACAAATTATTTTTATAAATCATCAAAAGGGGATTTTATATTTTGTAAACTTTTAGTCGATACTTATGTGTAAACTTCGGTTGAAGCGCGCTCACCAAGAAGCAGACCAATCGCATCAACCAAAATTGATTTGCTTGCGCCTGTTTTGCCTGTTATAATATTCAATACCCGCTCAAATCTAACATTGAAATTTCAAAACCAATACGAACGTTGCGCTGTGGAAATCCGAATTATTTATTATCAGCTTCTATACCCGGTTCCGTAATACGGTATTAACTCGCTGCCAAGATATTTTAACAGTGCGGTAATTACGCCAAGATCATCCAGGTAACCGAAAAGCGGCGCTATGTCCGGAATAGTATCAATGGGTGAGATGAAATAAATTAAAGCCGCAACAACAATTGCTTTACGATGCCACGATACATAATCATCCCGCATATAGTTGAACAAAGCCATAATATCTTTTGCGAAGGAAATTTTCTTCCCGACCTTTTCTAACTTTGTCCATAAGTTTCCTTCAACGTAGTCAATCTTGTTTTCGGTTTCTGCTTGCCCGCCAAAATCGAGTTCGTCGAAATTTAATTCTTCTTTTTCAAGAATGTCATTTAAGTCATTGTTTTCCATAATTTACCTCTTATAATGTTTATCAAACCAATCGTAAACGGTTAGCCACCACAAACGTGCGTTTTGCGGTTTGGTTACAAAATGTGTCTCATCCGGAAAGTATAAAAATTTACTATCCACGCCAAGCCTCTGCAGTGAAGTGAATAACTGAAAAGCCTGTTCTTCCGAAACTCTAAAATCAAAAGCGCCGTGAATTACAAGCATTGGAGTTTTTATATTTTCAACGTATCTGTGCGGCGACCACTTTTCATAAAGAGCGCGGTTTTGCCATGGTGTGCCTCCATTTTCCCACTCCGGAAACCATAATTCTTCGGTTGTGCCGTACATGCTTTCAAGGTTAAAAACGCCGTCGTGACATACCAAAGCATTAAACCGGTTATTTTGAGTAGCGATCCAATTAATCATATATCCACCGTACGAGGCACCGGCAGCAAACGTATTGTTTTTATCTATAAAATCGAAATTTGAAATCGCATAATCGTACGCGCTCATTAAATCTTCATATGCTTTTCCTCCCCAATCACCCGAAATTTCATCGGTTAGCTGCTGCCCGTAACCAACACTGCCGCGCGGATTAGGAGCTACAACTACGTAACCGGGCGCAGCAAACATCTGCATATTCCAGCGGTAATGGAAATCGTCATTCCAATGTCCTTGTGGTCCGCCATGAATTAAAAACAGCAACGGATATTTATTCTCCAGATTGAAAAACGGAGGCTTGACAATTATTGATTGAATTTTTGTGCCGCCCGCGCCCTCACACCAAAATGTTTCGATCGGGTTCATCTCAATCCGGGCAAGGCGTTCTTCATTCAGTTTAGTAATTTGTGTAATTGTTTTACTTCCAATAGGCATTTTAAAAATCTCGTGCGGGAGATTTGTCCTCTGCTGTTTAAAGTAGATGTTCTCTCCGTCTTGTGACAAAGCTATTGAACTGTTGGAATGTTCTTCCACAACTGGCTCAACTTTCCCGGTCTCAATTTCAATTTTAAATATTGATTCGTAAACAGTGTTTGCCGCAACAAAGTAAATAAACTTAGAATCTTTTTCCCAGACAAATTCACCAACCGAAAGATCAAAACCTTCCGTAATATTTTTTAATGAACCATCGTTGCGGTCGTAAAGAATTATATTTTGTTGGTCAGCTTCAAAGCCTGCGCGTTCCATTGAAACAAAAGCAATATATTTTCCATCGGGTGAATAAACCGGCTGATTATCATTCCCTTCGCTTTTCGATATTTTTAAAGATGGTGTCTGACTTCCTTTTTTTATGTCATCAAATTTGATAATAAATATATCATTGTTAGTGCTCGTTGCTAAAAAATCTGAAGTGTTCATCGTAAACGCTGCTTCTTTACTGTCGGGCGATAAATTGTAATCGTTGCTGCTTCCAAGAGCAATCGGAGGAACATCGGAGTTACTCATCAAAGTAAGATCCGTAAATTCAGCACTGCTAACATCAAGCAGGAAAAGGTGGCTTCGTTTATCACCACGCCAGCCGTCCCAATGGCGATACATTAATTCTGTAAAAATGCTTGCTTTAACTTTGCTGTTTTCTTTTTGTTGATCGCGGGTTTTATTGCATTCTTCGGTTGTACAATCGGGATAAACAGACGATACAAATAACATTTTTGCTCCGTCATTTGACCATTCAAAACCCGAAGCGCCCGTATAAATATCTGTCAATTGCTTTTCGTTCGAACCATCAATATCGCATGCCCATATTTGTCCGCCGAATGAATATGCAATACTTTTTCCGTTTGGTGAAAATTTTGGTGAGGACTCTCCCTTTTCACTATTCTTAAATGGACGCAGATTACTTCCGTCTGCATCAATTAAGTAGATGTCCGAATTTCCTTTATTTAAATCCATGCTGTAATTTGTAACGGAAAAAGCGATTGTGCTGCCATCGGGGCTAACATCGAATGAGCCGATTCTCTGCATATCCCACAGATCGTCAATTGTAATTGCTCTTTTTTCCTGCGCAAAAATTAGGATAGGAATTAAGAGAAGAATAGAGAATGTTTTTTTCATTTTTCCCTCGATGTTAGTTAAGATTTTTGATGTGAAAAATAACGGTTGTTGCTTAGAGACGCAAGAAAAAAGAATTCGGCCTGCTTTTAAAGACAAAAAAAAATCAAAAAAATCCTTCATGTGGTTATTTCCTCAATACATTGCTTTTTAACAATTTTTTACCTTTATAGCATCATTAATTATTTGAACTTAGGAAATTAAATGCAGAGTATAGTAGTATTGGGAGCAGGAATGGTTGGCAGTGCTATAGCAGCCGACCTTGCTAAAAATTGTGAGATAACAGTTGTTGACCTTGATGTTAAAAATTTAACCGCCTTAAAAACAAAGCATCATCTTAACACGGTTTCGGCTGATCTCAGAAACAAAAATCTTTTAAAAAGCATAATTAAGAATGCACACCTTGTTATTGGAGCCGTCCCCGGCTATATGGGCTTTGATACTCTTAAAACAGTGATAGAAGCCGGAAAAAATATTGTGGATATTTCTTTCTTCGATGAAGATCCTTTTCTGCTCGATGAACTTGCAAAAGAACATAATGTTACTGCAATAGTAGATTGCGGTATCTCACCGGGGCTTAGCAACATAATTCTTGCCTATTATTCCCGCAAATTTACGGTTGAAAAATATGAATGTTTCGTGAGCGGGCTTCCATTCAAACGTGTTCTGCCGTATGAGTATAAAGCGCCTTTTTCGCCAATTGATGTAATTGAAGAATATACAAGACCGGCACGTATTGTTGAAAATGGGAAAATAATAATTAAGCCCGCTCTATCTGAAATTGAAGAAATTGATGTTGAACCTGTGGGCACACTCGAAGCCTTTAATACCGATGGTTTACGGACGCTCCTTAAAACGATCGCTGTACCGAATATGAAAGAAAAAACTTTTCGTTATCCGGGGCATATAGAGTTAATTAAGCTTCTTGATGCGAGCGGTTTTTTTAGTAAAGATTATGTTGAAGTGAACTCGATGAGTGTTAGACCTATTGATGTTACGGCAAAATTGTTATTCCGCCATTGGAAACTCGGAAAAGATGAACGTGAATTTACTGTGATGAAAATAAATATCGAAGGTGAAAAAGACGGCAGCCCGCATAAACTTACTTGCTCCTTATTTGATGAATATAATCCCAAAACAGGCATAAGTTCTATGGCACGAACGACAGGATATACATGCACTGCTGCTGCGCGTTTAGTTCTTGAAAACAAATTTAATCGCAAAGGCATTTGTCCGCCGGAGTACGTAGGTCTCGAAAAAGGTAACTACTACAAGATACTTGATGAATTAAAAACCAAAGGAATAGTTTTAAAGTGGACGGGTAAATAGCGGCAGTTAAATTAGTGTGTCACCTTACACAATATGATCCGTTAGTTAACGGATCCTCGAATAAAGCAATTCCGGTGTAAAATTTTTAGATTGCTTCGCTTCTAATGACATCCTATCCCGCTTGCGGGATCACTGCGAGGAACGAAACAGTCTCACTTTTAGAACTGAGATTGCTTCACTCGAGGACTCGTTCGCAATGACGATAAAGTCATTCTTCTGATAAATAAAAGCAATTCCTTTTTTGGTAACTCGCAATGACAATTGATTTTGAGATTTTAGAGATGCCCTCAAGTAAAAAAAAAGACGCTCAGCAGAACGTCTTTTTTTTTGAGAAGTCAAAATTACAAACCGGTCTTTTCTTTAAGAAGTTTTATTTCAGCTTCGAGTTGTTTTATTTTTTCCGCATACTGAGGAAGATTACGCATGTGCGCTTCAATTTTTAATGCTGTTTTGTACTCTTTTGCTGGAGAACCAAAATAAGTAACACCGGATTCCGTAATAGATTTTGATACGCCCGATTGAGCATAAATAGTAACCTTATCGGCAATTTCAAGATGACCGACAACACCAACCTGACCGGCAATTAAGCAGTTGCGACCAATTTTTGTGCTGCCGCTAATTCCAGCCTGCGCGGCAATTGCAATATTTTCGCCAAGTACAACATTGTGAGCAATCTGCACAAGGTTATCTATCTTCACACCTCTTTTAATTAACGTTGAGCCTAACGCTGCTCTGTCTATTGTTACGTTTGCCCCAATCTCAACATCATCTTCAATTATAACATTTCCTATTTGTGGAATTTTCTCCCATGCGCCATCTTCACCCGGATGAAAACCAAACCCATCGGAACCGACAACTGCACCGGGATGAATTATACACCGTTTTCCAATTTTACACTCTTCGCGCACACTCACATTTTGAAAGATTAGAGAATCATCTCCGACCTCAGCATTTTCAAGCAGTACAGTGTTGTGAAATATTTTTACGTTATCTCCAATTTTACAACCTTTTGAAACAACTACATTTTTACCGAGTGCAGTATTTTTACCGACTACTGCTTCAGTATGAACAAATGCGGTTTTATCAATTCCTTCCAAAGGAAATTTTGGAGGTAACAAGGAAACGACGATTTGAGTAAGAGATTTATTGGGATCTTTTACTTCAATATAAGTTATGTCTTCTCTTGTTTTATTAAAGCCAGGCTTGACGAGAATCGCCGAGGCTTGAGTGTTCGTAAAATATTTTTGATATGAATCAAGATAAAGAAATGTAAGATCACCCGATTTGGCTTCTTCAATTTTGGCAAGTCCGGTAATGTTTATATCACCGTTGCCGGTAATTGTACCCCCTACAAGTTTAGCTATTTCGGTTAGTTTAATTTCCATCCGCTTGTTTACTCTAACTTTAATCTGTCGAGTACTTCCGAAGTTAGATCATATTCTTCTTTAGCAAATAGCAGCATAATATCACCGCTGCGGTCGAATACAAAATCGTAATCTTCTTCTTTTGCAATCTCTTCAATTGCTAAAAACACTCTGTTTTGAACCGGCTTCATCAACTCTTCTTGTTTTAGAAAAAGCTCGCCGTTGGTGCCAAATTTTTCTTCGCGGAATTTAGCTATTTTCTGCTCGAGTTGCACAAGCTTTTGTTCCATCTCTGCGCGGGTTTGATCGGTCATAATGAGTTTGCGTTTTTCGTATTCGTCAAAATTCTGTTTCCACTCATTTTCAAGTTTAGTCAGTTCGGCTTGCCATTCTTGAATTAATTGATCGAGTTTTTGACGAGCATCCTGGGCATCAGGAAGATTATCCATTATAGCATCCGAGTCAACATAGCCAATTTTTAACTGGCTAAATGAAAAGCCCGCAAACAAAAAAACAAACATGAAAGAAAATTTTAGGTACTTCATAAAGGAGCCTTATAAATTAATCAAAAAAGTATTTTGTAAAACTTCAGGAAAAATAAAAGTTATTCAAGAATCTTTTCGCCATGGAGCCAAATTATAATAGATAGAGAGAGTGCCATATTGAAATCAATTCATTCCCATTAGCGGGAAAATTACAAAAAGAATATTTCCAAAGTTTCTTAAGAATAATCAGTTACAAATATATAAACGTTTCATTTGTTTAAAAGTACAAAATGGTTCTCTCCAAATTTAAGGAAAGAACCATTTTGAAAACTATCGAGGAAGGATTATTTATTTCCTCTTTTAAGTTTATCCATAACCTTATAGGTTATATCAAACGCGCTATCTGCGTAAAGAAGAATTATATCGCCGCTTTTATCAAATACAAAAAGCATTCCTTCTTCCTTTGCAACATCTTCAATAGCTTTATAAATTTTTTCTTTTACAGGATTAAAAATTTCTTCTTGTTTAAGATAAATTTCACCGGTTTGCTGACCAAATTTTAGTCTCCTAAATTCAACAATATCCTGCTCTTTTTTAATTAGGTCCTGTTGTGCTGCAAGTTTTTTATCGTCAGGCATATTGTTCGCTTGTTTCTGATAATCACCAAGCCCTTGCTGATAAACCGCAGTCATACTGTCTAATTGATTACTCCATCTTTGTGTTAAAGCGTCAAGATCGCCCTGCGCTTTAATCGCTTCGGGAAGCTGGGTTAATATTACTTGCGAATCTACGTAACCAAGTTTTAGCGGTGTCTGTGCCGATAAGAAAGTTACACTTGCTATAATTGCAAGAAAAGTTAAAAGAGTTTTTTTCACTATTGTTACCTCAAATGATTTAAGTTAGTTAATTATTAAAATCCTCTGCCAAATTGGAAGTGGAATAACCAGGCAGGATCTTTTCCGTCTGTTATTTGTCTGTCGAATCCATATCCGAGATCAAAACCGATCAACCCGATAGGATTAATTAAAATTCTTGCTCCAAAACCTACCGAACGGCGCAATTCAAAAAAGTCAGTTGTTTTGATGTCTCTAAAAACATTACCTGCTTCGGCAAATGCTAATACATATAGCGGCATCGGTTCGAGCGTTATTGCAAAACGTAATTCTGTTGTGAATCGCGACATCACTTTTCCACCTATAACGGTTCCTGCAGAATTTCTTGGTCCAACAGTCCTATCGTCATATCCTCTTAATGGAGATGTTGCAATCACTAATCCGTTACCGCCCATATAAAAATATTCAAACGGTTGAATTTTAGTTCCCGCTTCAAGTTCTCTTAAATATCCCAGGTCGGCGGTTGTAAAAAGCACAATCCTATTCGAATTAAAAATTCTTTTGTACCATTCGGCTTTGAAGCCGAGTTTGAAATAATCTACATCGCCGGGCAAAAATGGTCCGCCCGATATTTCTCCATCAAGCGCTACCGATGACCCGATAGAAGGGAATATAGGGTTATCTATATTTTTTCTGCTGATTGTAGCTCCCAAAGTAAACTGTTGGGTTTTACCTTCGGCATAAAAATTTTGTCCTTCGAGAACATTGTTGTATTGATATCTGAATAAACCCTGTACATAAAAGAAATCATCCGGCCATTTTAACCGGCGACCGACTCTCATTGTTCCGCCGGATTGCCGCAGATCGTAAATATATTGCTGCCGCGTATCAAATACTTCAAAGCCGAGGAGTGTTGGTGAATCGAACAACCAGGGTTCCGTAAAACCAAGAGTGAACGTTCGGTAAATACTGCCAACGCCAAACTGCCAGTTAAAACTTAAAATCTGTCCGCCGCCCAATGAGAAGGGTTCGGAAATAGAAAAGTTGGTTAAAGTAATTCCCACCGCACCGCTGAATCCAAAAGCGCCGCTGTACCCTACCGAAGCATTTAGGTAATCGCTCGATTTTTCTTCAACATTAAAATTCACATTTACCGTGCTGTCATTTGCGAGATTATAATCAATACCTTGCGGGCCATAAAGTTTTTCTACGTTAAAATATTGGAGGTTTGCAAGTTGCTGCACGCTTCTAAATAACAGGGCTCTGTTAAAAAAATCTCCGGGAATTGAATAAAGTTCGCGGCGCACAACTTTATCTTTAGTTTTAGTATTGCCTTCAATATCCACCCGTCCGATTTTAAATTGGTTTTTTTCTTCAATTCTAATCAGAACATCAATTGAATCTTCCGCAACTTTTGTTTCAAAAGATTTAAGGTTAAAAGTTAAATATCCATTATCGAGGTAGAGCGCATAAACATCCGTCTGCTTTTCATTGCCGCGCAGGTTCTGTTCAAATTTTTGATAATCGAATACATCCCCTTTAGCAAAATCTAATCGCTCTGTTAAAACCGCATCGGGATAGATGGTGTTTCCTTCCCATTCAATGTTTCGGATCTTGTATTGGGGTCCTTCGTGAATGTTCATAACAATCCGCATATCTTTTTTATCGTTGTAATAGATAAGTGAGTCTGCTAAAATTTCTGCATCACGGTAACCATTCTTTAAATAGTATTGAACTACTAGCTCTTTATCTTTTTCATATTTTTCCGGTTCAAAATTTGCAGTGCTCCAAAACTTCCACCATTTTGATGTTTCAATTTCATCCATTTGACCGCGTAATTCTCCGTCGTCGAAAGATTCGTTGCCAGAAAATTCAATCTCGCGAACTATAACTTCTTCGTTCTCTTTAATTTTAACTTTTAATAAAATTCTGTCTTTAATTCTATCAATAAGATTTGTATAACGCTGCTCTCTTGAGGGGTATTCAAGTTCATATTCGTCTGAAAGGTCTTTGCGGTTTTGCCAGATGACCGTAATTCCATCATCGGTTGTATCGGCTCTAAAGAAAGTATAATTGTTAATATCTATTTGCGTGTTAAGATAACCTTCGGCTTCATAAAGTTTTTGTATTCGGAGTTTAAGACGATTTACTTCCTGCGGTTTTAAGATTTGTCCGCGGGTAAAACTTATTTTTTCTTCAATGTCTTTTTCACTTACTTCGTCATTGCCTTCGTAAACCACTTTTTCCACACGGGGATATTCCTCAACCTTTAATACAAGGAATACGCCGTCAGCAATTTGTTTTTCAATTTCAATTTTTATATCGGAAAAAATATTTAAAGCCCACAGTCTTCTAATTGCATTTAATGTTTGATCTCCCGGCACCTGAATTTCATCGCCAACTCTCAAACCCGAATTTGCAATAATTGTTGCCGCATCTGCTGATTTGCTGCCTTCAACTGAAATACCCAGTATTTTATAACTCGTTTTTGCTACCTGCGGCTGTGCCTCAGACACAAAGAGAAGCAGTATAAATGCAGTTAAAAGATATTTAAACATCTTATTCGGGGAGGTTAGAAACATTCTTTAAGCCTTTTTCATTCTTTTGTATTTGTTCGCTTACTTTTCCGAATCTTCTTTCTCTATGCTGAAAATCTTTTATCGCTTCGTATAAATGTTTTCTATCAAAATCAGGCCAGTAAACATCGGTTATAAAAAATTCGGTGTAAGCTATTTGCCATAATAAAAAGTTACTTACTCTAAATTCGCCGCTCGTTCTAATTAAAAGATCGGGATCGGGGATATCTTTAGTTGTAAGAAACTTCGAAAAGTTCGCTTCATTAATTTCATTTTCACTTATTTTTCCTTCTGAAGCGAGCGCAGCAATTTCTTTAACTGCTTTAATTAGTTCCCATCTGCCGCTGTAACTAAGCGCCAGGTTAAGCGTCATCTTTTTATTGCCCGCTGTTTTTTTAATTGTTTCGCAAAGCTCATTTTGAACTGCTTCGGGCAATGATTTTATATCGCCTATTGTTTGCATCCGGATATCATTTTCATGTAATTCTTTAGCTTCTCTTTTAAGGCTGCGCAGTAAAAGTCTCATCAAAGTGGAAACTTCATCCTTTGGTCTTTTCCAATTTTCGGTAGAAAATGTATAGAGGGTTAAATATTTTACCCCAACCTGTGCGCAGGCTTTAACGATGTCTTTTACTGTCTCAACCCCGCGTCTGTGCCCGGCGACTCTCGGCAATGCTCTTTTTTTTGCCCACCGTCCGTTACCGTCCATTATAATCGCTATGTGAACGGGTATTTCACCCGCTTGTTTTAACGCCTGTTGAAGTTTACTGTCGGCATCTGAGTTTTTTTTGCCCAAATTCAGTCCTAAAAATGATAAAGCGTGTAAAGTTAATTGTATGTGTTTTTAATGTCAAGGTAAGCTTTAACAGTTAAACAACTTACTACTTAATATTGTTGTTGTAAAACTATAGAGATGAAAGGAATAAAAAAAGGGAAAAACCGGAATTAGAATAAAAAGGCGCCCGGGGATAGGCGCCATTGTTTAGAGTTCGTTTAAGAGAAGAGTACCTTTTCACTATTCCGCGAATGACGGGCAGTAATAATTTCTTTTTCCTCAATCTGGATAATTTTCAAACTTTTCTTTACTTCCTGCGGCAGACTATCAATATGTATTCGCAAATGTTTGTAATTTTCCCTGGGTACTCCCACTAAAAGCATAACCCGTTTGTTTGTAAATTTAGTATGTCTTGTAGCAAGGAAATTCAATTTTTCTATTAAACGCGGATCATTAAGATCGTCATCGGTTAAGGTTATACCGATTGCGTAATTTTTTTTCATCCTGGCAATTATATCCACATCAAAATTGCCTACTAATGAAGGTTCCGGCAAATATGTGCCGAACTTCCGGCTTACTGTCATGTATCCTAATTTCCAAAACTGTTCCACTAATAAATCTATACTTTTTCTTTTTCCAAGTTCCAACATTGTAACCTCCGGCTTAATTAATATGCGGGATAATAGGTATCAGCGGTGTAAACCGAATCCTACCAATTATTTTTATGTTTGCAATCTTATAAAATTTGAATTTTCTAATTTCACTGCTGTTCAATAATTTTCCGTAAATAACTTTGTGTCCGCTCTCCCTTCCTATAAAATATGGGTCGAGCACAATTTCATTTAATCCGTACAAAAATCTAATTTGATTTCTGTTGAAAATCGCGTTTTCAAATATTTCTGATTTCATAATCTTTCTCCAATATTAATTTAACCATCTCACCACACCGACTACCTTGCCGACAATAGAAAACTCTTTTCTGCCGGTTACATCTATCGGTTTGTAATTATCATTCTCCGGGATAAGCCGGACTTTATTATTTTTATTTTCAAACGTTTTAACCGTTACCTCATCTTCGAGCATTGCAACAATTGTTTCGCCGTTTGCAGCCTCATTTTTGGGAAGAACAACTACAAGATCACCCTCAAAAATGCCGGCGTTAATCATACTATCGCCTTTAACTCTTAAAGCAAAGCAGTTATCGGTGCTTTTCATAAACGAAGGATCTATTATCAAACTGCCTTCTACATTTTCAATTGCCGTGATTGGGGAACCGGCAGCCACACGACCGATAATCGGTACTTTGGCAAAATTATCATTTCGCTCAAATTGTGGAAATTCATCGGACGGTTGAAGCGAAATACCGCGGCTTGCGTTACTTTCGATATTCAGGTATCCTTTTTTCTCAAGAGCTTCAAGATGTCTTTTAACGCCGAATGTGGAAACTATATTAAATTTTCTTCCGATCTCGCGTAAAGTGGGAGGATATCCATTTTCATTCCGAAACTGCTGAATGAATCTTAATATTTCTTCCTGTCTGTCTGTCAATCGTTTTTTCATAAGGTGCTCATTTGTTCACTACAAATATAGTGTACAGATGAGCACTTGTCAATAGTTTGGACGAATTTTTTTTTAGAAGGGATTTGCCCGCTTGTTTTAGAATGTTGAAATTAGAAAAATTTTAAACTTAAATTTTTAAAAAGGATTATAATGAATTGAGATAAGTAATACGGCGGGTCAGAGAATTTGATTGCGTTTACGATAAGGATAATTATTTTTGTAGACTAATTGAAATGCCCCGCGGTATTTATATTGATAACAAAAAAGATCAGTAATAAATAACGCAGGGCAAATATTAAACTTCTACTCCTTTATTGGATAAATGAGTTAACCAGTTAAATTTATCTTCAATTTGTCCGTAGTGAATTGATGTTAGAGTGTCAAACAATTTTTTATCAAGTTCGCCCACCTTACCGTTGTTAAAAACCATATTGGTATCTTTATAAGTAAGTGAACCAACCGAAGAAATAATTGCAGCGGTGCCTGTTCCGAAAACACCAACCAGGTTGCCGTTTTTATAAGCATCAACAACTTCGTGTATGCTTATCAAGCGTTCGGTAACATTTTTACCCCAGTCCTTAAGGATATGTATGACCGAATCTCTTGTGACTCCGGCTAATATACTTCCTGTTAGTTTTGGTGTTGCAATTTCATCTTTAAAATGGATGAAAATATTCATTGTACCAACTTCTTCGATATATTTCTGCTCAATGCCGTCCAACCATAATACTTGAGTAAAACCTTTTTTGCGTGCTTCTTCAGCTGCGAGCAGGCTGGCAGCATAGTTGGCAGGAGTTTTGCAGTCGCCGAGTCCTTTTCGCACAGCGCGGACATATTCATCGGTAACTAAAATTTTAACCGGTTTGAATCCTTCGGGATAATAGGCTCCAACCGGTGAAAGGAGAATAATGAACTTATACTTCACTGAAGGGCGAACGCCGAGTACGCTATCTACGCCAATTAGAAATGGACGGATATAGAGAGCTTCTCCCCGTTTTGCAGGAATCCAATCCTGCTCAATAGAAACAAGTTCCTTTAAAGCTTCCATTACGAAATCTTTATCAAGTTCCGGGATGCAAACTCTGCGAGCAGAGCGGTTTAGTCGTTCGATATGTTTTTGCGGACGGAAAATTACTGCTTGATTATCATCGGTTCTAAAAGCTTTTAATCCTTCGAACACTGCCTGCCCATAATGCAATACCATTGATGCAGGATGAAATGATAAATTTTCTAAAGGTTTGATTGTTGGATTGTGCCATCCCTGAGAAGGGGAATAATCCATCTCAAAGATGTGGTCGGTAAACAGCAATCCGAAGCCGGGATTATCAGGAATTACAACCTTCCCGCTTCTTTCTTTGATAATATATTTGATTTGTTCCATGATGCTGCCTGTTTATTTTTAGAATGAACTTTACCCATCTTAAATAAATATGCCCGGTGGAGGGCTGCTACCGGGCATTAAATAGATCCACTAAGCGGGGTAGAACTTAATGAATCCTATCATTAAAATAAATTTGTTAATTTTTTTATAAGTTTTTCTGTCACAGCCCAATACTTTATTTTGAGAATGTCCTGTTAAATCGTATTTTGAAATTAAGAACTTATTTTAATAATAAGATGTCGCTTAAATAAGAGTAATTAACAATTTGCACGGGTAAATTTACAAATGAAATCTTTATTTAACAAACTCGGATTAGCAATTACTTTTTCGCCCACCGGAAAAGCTTTGCTTGCTGAAGCAAAACGCCTCACAGAACTTTTTAACGCAAGATTAATGCTGATTCATGTTGGTGAAAAAAATGAAACAACTGAAAGATTACTTTCGGAATCAATTTCCAATTCAGGACTGGATGAATCAACCATCGAAATAATCCGGACAAACGGCGATCCTGCTGATACAATAATAAAAACAAGCCGGGATGCATGTGTAGATTTGCTAATTGCCGGCGCACTGGAAAAAGAAAATTTTATAAAATATTATATCGGGTCAGTGGCACGAAAAATTATGCGCGAAGCCGCTTCATCTGTTTTGATATTAAAATCACCGTCCGAAACCCCGAAGAGTTTTAAGCGTTTTTATGTGTCGACAGACTACTCATCCGAAAGTGAAAAAACAATTTTAACAGCATATAATTTTGCTTTGCTCGAAAAAGCTGATGATTTTGTTTTAGTGAAAGATTTTCATGTGCCGGGTCTTGCTTCAACAATTCAGGGAAGCGGCTCGCTGGATGAACTCGAAGCAGCACGCGAACAATGGGAAGCCGAGGAAGAGATAAAAATGAGTCTGCTCGTTTCTGAATTGAATCTTAGAGGGATAAAGGTTGATATACGCTGTCTTTATGGGAAGGAAGGCTGGGAAACTGGTAATTATGCGCGAATTCATAATGCAGATATATTTGCGGTTACGCCTCCTTCAAAAAAATTAAAGTTTCTTGATAAACTGTTTCCGCAAAATATGGAACATGTTATAAAAGAACTTCCTGCAAATCTCTTAATTGTTAGGTAACAAGTGAGCGCAGGATCTATTACAGTTTTTTTATTAAGTATAAGTATTATGCTTTTTTTCGCAAAGCTGCTCGGGGAGTTTTTTACTAAGATAAAGCAGCCGGCAATAATTGGTGAAATTCTCGCAGGCGTTTTATTAGGTCCTACCGTGCTCGGAATGATTTCTCCCGATATGCTCGAATGGCTATTTCCTAAAACAGGCGAAGTGAAAACTGCACTTGACGGATTCACAACAATTGCCGTTGTTTTGCTCCTGCTCGTCTCCGGAATTGAAGTTGATTTCGGCGTAGTTTTGCGTCACCGGAAAACGGCGTTTTCCATAAGCTTAATAGGAATCATAGTTCCATTTGCACTCGGATTCGGTATCTCTTATTTATTCCCCGAAATGATGGGTGTGCAGGATAAAAACATACATCTATTGTTTGCCCTTTTTATTGGAACCGCTATCGCAATTTCTTCACTGCCTGTAATTGCAAAGATATTAATCGATCTTAATTTATTTAAAACTCAAATTGGGTTTATAATTATCGCTGCTGCAATGTTGAATGATTTACTCGGCTGGCTGATTTTTTCTGTAATACTCGGGCTAATGGATAACACGGGGCGTTCTATTGGTTTCGGGCAGACGATTCTTTACACAATTGTTTTCGTCGTTTTCGTTCTATTTGTAGGGCGAAAATTAATCAACCAGGCAGTTCCATGGATACAGAGCAAGCTTACTTTTCCCGGCGGCATTTTAAATTTTATTTTGATATTAGGTTTCCTAGGCGCAGCATTCACTGAATATGTAGGTGTGCATGCAATTCTCGGAGCGTTTATTGTTGGTATTGCAATAGGCGATTCTGCACACCTAAAAGAACGTACACGTGAAATTATTCAGCAGTTTATTACAAATATTTTTGCGCCGCTGTTTTTTGTTTCAATTGGGTTGCGTGTAAACTTTATTGCAAATTTCGACTTTGTAATTGTTTCTGTTTTGCTTGTCATCGCTTTAATCGGGAAAGTTGCCGGCGGAGCTATTGGTGCGCGTATTGGCGGGTTGTCTAAAAATGAATCGCTCGCAGTCGGCTTCGGTATGAGTTCGAGCGGCGCAATGGGAATTATAATTGGCGTTATTGCACTTGAGGCGGGGCTGATAATAGAGGAAGTTTTTGTAGGACTTGTGATAATGGCTTTGTTTACCTCAATTGCAAGCGCACCGATGATGAGCCACTTCTTAAAACGTAAAGAAAGTTTTAGACTTCAGGATTTGCTTTCCCCATCCAATTTTCTTTACTCCTCGGCTACGGATAAAGAAACTCTTTTAATTGAACTTGCAAATTTTGCCGCGCCAAAAGTTAAAATCCCTGCAAAAGAGATACTTCAAAAAGTTATGGAACGAGAAAAGCAGGGCGCAACCGGAATTGCAAATTATCTTGCAATACCCCACGCAAAAATAAAAACAAACAAACCTTACGTCTTAACCGCAAAGATTAAAGAAGGGATAAACTTTGGCTCAGTGGACGGAATTAATTCGAGAATTGTTATTCTTCTTTTAACTCCCGAAAACAAAAACGAACTTCAACTTCAGCTGCTTGCCGAAACTGCAAAGAAGTTCAGTAACAAAGAGAAAATAGAAGAACTGCTTTCTATAGATGATAAAAACATTTTTATTGAAATGTTAAAGCAGATGTAATTTAACCGCCGAATAAAAACATCCACAACACATAATCTAAAATAAGAATTAATGCCGCAGACAATACAAACGAACGAATAGTTGCAAGACCAACTCCCTCGGCGCCTCCCTCGGTGTTAAAACCAATATGACATCCGAGCAGCGAAGTTACTCCGCCGAAGAAAACAGCTTTTATCAAACCGGAAATCAAGTCCATCACATCGAAATATCTTTTTACGCTTTGAAAAAAAACAGCGAATGAAACATTAAGAAAATAATTTGAAACTAAAAACGCACCCATTATTGCAATAGAATTTGCAAACACAACAAGCACAGGCATCATTATTATTGCGGCAAGAAACCGGGGCATTGCAAGATAACGCACCGGACTTATTGCCATTGTTTCAAGCGCATCGATTTGTTCGGTTACTTTCATTGTACCCAGTTCGGCGGCTATAGATGCACCAACGCGCCCGGCAATAACAATTCCAGTTAAAACCGGACCCAGCTCCGTAATAATTGCGCGGCTTGTTGCCGCACCGAGAAAAGAAAGCGGCGCAATGCCACTTAATTGGTAAGCTGCCTGCCATGCCGCAACTGCCCCGGTAAATACGGCAATGACGATCACAAGTGGAAGAGAGTTAACTCCGATATGTTCCATCTGGTAAATTATAAGTTTGTAACTGCGCGGAATAGAACTAAAACCTTTTATAATTCCAAATAGTAGGTTTGATACCTGTCCTAATTCTCTTAAAAAACTTATTGTTTTCGCGCCAATTTTTTGAAAAACAGTTGTTATCACTTTTCTTCTTTTATTAATTGCTCAAAATTAATAAAAATTAAGACCTTATGTGGCAGCCGGAGCTGCTTAATCATTTTAAAATCTTTTAGAGCTTTCAGAATTATTCCTAATGTCAGTCCAATAAATAATTCATAGCGCGGCAAGCCGCAATTTTGAATTATGAATGTTGAATTTTGAATGAAACGCAATCCCGCTTGCGGGATAAATATCTTGACATAAAAAACAAAGATTTAAAAGGCAATACTATAGGGAATAAATATGCGGCTTAAAAAAATGGTTCACACAAATAGTTGTTTTCCATAACATAACTGAATTCGACATTTTTAAATGAACTAATCTATATGTATATCATTAATTTACCTTACGCAGATATTGTAGTATTCGGAATACATTTCAACTCTCAATGCCCATTTTGTAATCCTCTAACCTGGACAAGCCCCCGCGGGGCGCATATGCGTCAACTTAATTTTATTAATAATTTGTGTAAATCATTAAAATATAATTGAATATGGTTACTAAATGCTTCTGTTTTTTATATGGCACTCCTAATGGAGTGCGGTTTGT
>MNYQ01000010.1 GCA_001873185.1 Ignavibacteria bacterium CG2_30_36_16
TAGGGCGAAAAGTTTATGGAGGCGTTACACAATATATTCCTCTTCGTGTTAATACTGCGGGCGTAATGCCGATCATATTTGCTCAGTCAATTATGTTTATACCGAGCACGATACTTCAATTTTTCCCTGACAGCGAAATGTTACAAACTGTTGCAGGTTACTTCATTTATACTTCGCCTGTCTATTCTGTAATATATGCTTTGATGATTATCTTCTTTACATATTTTTATACTGCTATCGCTTTTAATCCTAAAGATGTTGCGGACAATATGAAGAAGCAGGGAGGATTTATTCCCGGTATAAGACCCGGAAAACAAACTTCGGAATTTATAGATAATATTTTAACAAAGATAACATTGCCCGGCTCATTTTTTCTGGCGATAGTAGCCATACTGCCGGCGTTTGTTTCTGCCTGGGGTGTTTCAGGTTCGTTTGCACAATTTTTTGGCGGAACAAGTTTATTAATTATTGTTGGTGTTGCGTTAGACACTTTACAGCAAATTGAATCTCACTTATTGATGAGACATTATGACGGTTTTATGAAATCCGGTAAAATTAAAGGACGCCGCTAAGCACTTACTGTGATTTATATAAAAACAAAAAAAGAAATTGATTTTATTAGAGAAAGCTGCAAAATTGTTGCAGAAACACTTCAGCTTGTTAAAGCTAATATTAAGATAGGAATAACAACGGCTGAGCTGGATAAGATAGCCGAAGATTATATATTGAGTAATGATGCGAAACCGGCTTTCAAAGGTTATTCGCAAGGCGGCGCATCAAAATTTCCCGGCACTATCTGTTCATCACTGAATGATGAAGTAGTACATGGAATTCCGGGTAATGTTGTTCTTACTGAAGGTGATATAATTTCCATAGATGTAGGCGTAATAAAAAATGGTTATTATGGAGATGCTGCTTTAACTGTTGCAGTTGGCGCTATTTCCGATGAAAAACGAAAACTTATGGATGTAACCGAAAAATCGCTTTATCTTGGAATTGAACAAGCCGTTGAAGGCGGAAAATTGCATGATATTTCCGCAGCAGTTCAGTCGTATGTAGAAGCAAACGGATTCGGCATAGTAAGAGATTTGTGCGGTCACGGTGTCGGAAAATTTCTACACGAAGATCCATCAATTCCTAATTACGGAAAAAAAGGAACCGGACCAAAATTGAAAAACGGCATGACGCTTGCAATTGAGCCGATGGTTAATCTTGGCACCTTCGAAGTAACCACCGGAAAAGACGGCTGGACGGTATTAACCGCAGACGGATCACCTTCGGCGCATTTTGAACATACAATTTTAATCACTAACGGTAAACCGGAAATATTAACGGCAATCTAAATGTCAAAACAAGGTCCGATTAAAGTAGATGGTGTAGTTACCGAAACGTTGCCAAACGCTCATTTCAAAGTAAAACTTGACAACGGACATGAGATATTAGCGCATATCTCGGGCAAGATGAGAATGCATTTTATAAAAATATTGGTAGGCGATAAAGTATCAATAGAATTATCGCCTTATGATTTAACAAAAGGTAGGATTACCTACCGGTACAAGTAGCGGAGCAGCAATGAAAGTAAGAGCATCTGTTAAAAAGATTTGCGATAACTGCAAAGTAATAAAACGCAAAGGCGTGGTAAGAGTTATTTGTAAAAACAAAAAACATAAACAGCGTCAAGGTTAATTTTTAAAGTAAGGAGAAAATAATTGGCTCGTATAGCTGGTGTAGATTTACCCAAAAATAAAAAAGTTTTATACGGTCTTCAGTATATCTTCGGGATTGGTCCGAATATAGCTTCGGTAGTTTTAGAAAAAGCAACCGTAAACCCTGAAAAAAGAGTTCACGAGCTTAATGATGAAGAAATAGCTCAGATAAGAGCTGTGCTTCAAGCAGATTTTAAGGTTGAAGGTGCGCTCAGAAGTGAAGTGCAGCAAAATATAAAACGTTTGATGGACGTAGGCGCATATCGCGGTATACGTCACAGAAGAGGATTGCCCGCACGTGGTCAAAGGACACGTACTAATTCACGTACACGTAAAGGTAAGAGAAAAACAGTTGCTGGTAAAAAGAAAGCACCATCTAAGAAATAAAGTTTAGATAACTCGGAGGTTATAAAATTTGGCTAAGTCAACAAAAAAAGCAAAGAAAAAAGCTCACGTAGATGCTAATGGAGTAGCTCATGTTAAAGCTACTTTTAATAATGTAATAGTTACAATTACCGATATATACGGAAACACTATTTCCTGGTCATCTGCGGGTAAAAACGGATTTAAAGGTTCGAGAAAAAATACTCCTTTTGCCGCACAAGTTTCGGCAGAAGCCGCAGCTAAAGAAGCTTTTGATTTAGGTTTGAGAAGGATCGAAGTATTTGTTAAAGGTCCCGGCTCCGGTCGTGAAGCGGCGATAAGAGCATTAAATACGGCAGGGCTTGAAGTTAGCTCTATAAAAGATGTAACGCCTATTCCACATAACGGCTGCAGACCGCCCAAGAAAAGAAGAGTTTAAATTATCGGAGATATGAAGTAAATGGCAAGATACACAGATTCAGTTTGTAAATTATGTAGAAGAGAAAGACAAAAGCTTTTTCTTAAAGGGCAAAAATGTTATACAGAAAAATGCCCGATAGAATTGAGAAATTATCCTCCGGGACAGCATGGTCTTTCGCGCCGGGCTAAAGTTTCCGAATATGGTGTGCAGCTTCGTGAAAAACAGAAAATAAAAAGAATTTATGGTTTACTCGAAACTCAGTTTAGAAATTATTTTGAAAAAGCAAATAGAGCAAAAGGAATTACCGGCGAGAACCTAATTTGTATTTTGGAAAGTAGACTTGACAACGTTGTCTTTCGTTTAGGTTTTGCTTCCTCACGTAAGCAGGCGCGCCAATTAATCCGCCATAGACACGTAATTGTAAATGATGGGCTTGTTGATATCCCATCATATATTTTATCTGCCGGCGATGTCATCAAAATAAAAGACAAGAGCAAGCAGCTCGACATGATCCATAATTCTCTCAAACGAGTTAAAGACAGTACTTACAATTGGCTTGCTATAGATAAGGCTAGTCTTACCGGTACATTTGCTCAAGTGCCTGAAAGAGCCGATATTCCTCTGAACGCCAATGAACAATTGGTTGTTGAGCTTTATTCCAAATAGAATATATTTTTTTTTACTAAGAGAGGATTGATAAATGAGCACATCAAATATTAAAATGCCGGATGCAGTTGTTCTAGATGAATCTAGTTACTCGAATACTTTTGGTAGGTTTTTTCTCCAGCCTTTAGAAAGAGGTTATGGAGTTACATTAGGCAATTCATTACGCAGAGTATTAATTGCATCTCTTTCAGGTGCAGCTATTGTTTCGGTTAAGTTCAGCGGCGTTCTTCACGAATTTACAACCATCGAAGGTGTTATTGAAGACGTTTCGGAAGTTATTCTTAATCTAAAGCAGGTTAGAATGAAATTCCTTGCTAAAAAACCAAACAAAATAGATCTTTCATTTAACGGTGAAGGTACATGGACTGCCGCCGATCTGCAAAAAGCAAGCGCCGAAATTGAAATATTAAATCCTGAACTCCATATTGCTTCTTTAAATAAGAGCGCAAAGTTCGATGTTGAAATTAGAGTTGGCAAAGGGAAAGGATACGTCCCTGCGGCTGAGAATGTATCGCCTGAACAAACTATTGGCGTTATTCCAGTCGACTCAATATTTACGCCGATTAAAAATGTAAAATATGAGATTGAAAACGTTCGTATCGGCGAAAAAAACGATTTTGAAAAATTAACGCTTGAAATTATGACCGACGGATCTATAACTCCCGAAGACGCATTAACTCAAGCAGCTAAAGTTTTAAAAGATCATGTACAACTCTTCATTAATTTTGATATTGATCAGGAAGAAGAACAAGCTGCATCTCAGAAAGACAGCGAAAAAGAGAGAATTAAAAAAATTCTTCTTACTAATGTTGACGAACTTGAACTAAGTGTTCGTTCGCATAATTGTTTAAAAGCAGCTAATATAAAAAATCTTGCCGAGCTTGTTCGCAGAGACGAATCCGAAATGCTTAAATTCAGAAACTTCGGTCGTAAATCTCTCGCCGAGCTTATGGAAATAGTGGAAACTATGAACCTCGAGTTCGGAATGGATGTAGATTACTATATTAAAGACGAAACAGAAACCATATAATTTCGAGTTAAAGGTTATCAAATGAATCATAGAATTAAAGGCAGGAAATTAGGAAGAACAGCAAGCCACCGCGCTGCTTTAATGAGCGCGCTTGCAACTTCTTTATTAAAACATAAGAGAATAAAAACCACCCTTGCAAAAGCCAAAGAAGCAAGAGGCTACGTTGAAGATATTATTACGAAAGCGCGCAAGGGCGGCTTGCATCAGCAGCGTTTGGTGATGGAAAAAATTCACGACCATGAAGTTGTTAAAGAATTGTTTGCTGAAATAGTTTCTAAGGTTGGCGATAGACCAGGCGGTTTTACACGTGTTGTAAAACTTGGCAACCGAAAAGGTGACGCTGCTTCCATGGCTATTCTTGAATTGGTAGATTATAACGATATAGCTAACCAGAAAGCCGAAGAAAAGAAAGAGGCAAGAGAAGCTAAGCGCAAATCAAAGCGTGAAACAGAATCCAATAAAAATGTTGAAGATGCTAAGATCGTAGAAGAATCAAAATTATAAAAAGGTAGAAATACTTTTTATGGAAGACGCCTCATTAAAACGGGGCGTCTTTTTTTTTCATTTTCCATTTTCGCCCAAACAAATTTGCCTATCCTCAAAGCACAAATCCGTTGATTAATGTGTAATTCCACTTTGCTTTCGTGGACAATTAGCATAAACATTTTGGGCAACTCACAATGAAAATTTTTTTAGATTATAACAATCACAAAGAATCATTTTATAGGAACAACTTGTTGCCTCCAATATAGATTTAATTGCTTATATTTAAATTAACAAACGAAAATAAATTATGCTGGATAAACAAGAATTTGTAACATCTGTCTACGAGTTAAAAAATTTACCGAAAGAAAACCTTCCGGAAGTAGTTCTATGTGGAAGGTCTAATGTGGGGAAATCTTCTTTTATTAATTCGATTTTTAATAGGAAAAATTTGGCGAAAACATCATCAACACCGGGTAAAACACGTCTAATAAATTATTACAGAATTGACGATAAATTTTTTGTAGTTGATTTGCCAGGTTATGGTTACGCTAAAACCAGTTTGAAAGAACGTGAATACTGGTCGAAATTAATCGGAGAGTTTTTTGCATATTCAAAAAATATTGCAGTTGCTTTGCATTTTATAGACAGCCGGCATAAACCAACCGAGCTTGATTTCCAATTGAACTGGATGCTGCGTAGTTTAGATATTCCATACATGATATTGTTAAGCAAAGTTGATAAATTAAAACAATCCGAACTTTCGGCGGCAAAAAAAAACATAGTTGAATATTTCCCTGAAGCGAGCTTCGGAGATAATCTTCTTTATCATTCATCGATAAAAAAAACAGGGAGGAAAGAAATTATTCAAAGATTTTCTTCTCTCTTTTATAAACCGATAAGCTAAAATGTTGATATTATTATTAACTAACTATATATTTCCGCCTAACTTAAATTCTTTCATGTGATTGATTTACCATTATGGACCGCAAGCAAAGAAAACGAATAATAATCTTTCTCTTAGTTCCTTTTTTGGCAACTATATTATTTCTCAGCGAAGATCTGATAATAAGAATTATCATTGCTGCGGTGCTTGTTGTTTACGTTGCTTTTATAATTTTTCTTCGTGATGTTAATATATATTCAACCGAACATCAGCGTGAAGAAGAAAATGAAAACGAAGATATTTCCTCAGTGCGTTCCATCCCCGATACAGATTTTAATGAATCTTTCGAGATAGTTTCTAAAAATAAAAATCTTGAAGTTATTACAGCAGATAATTATACTCCCGAAAATCGCTCAGAAAAAGCTACAATTGTTCCTCCCGATCTTAAAGAAAGATTTGAACAGATCGCCAACGAAGCTTTGCCTGCAAACCTTGGACACGGCGGGCAGTTTTCATTCGTTCTCGAAAAAATATTAACCGTTGTTAAAGAATCTTTTGCGGCTAATACTGCAATCTTTTTTTGGTATAATAAAAAGAAAGAAAAACTCTCCGTTGAGAAATATGTTTCAAACTCTGGCGATATCACAAAACAAAAAATTGATGTCCAGGATGATATCCTAAGCGAAATTGTTCAAAAAAATGAACCCAAACTGCTTAATGAAATTTCATCTGCTGCAGAGATGGATGTAATCCGTTATTATAAAGAGATGCAGGGTATAAGAAGTTTTGTAGGAGTTCCGCTGTTTTATGATAAGCAGTTAATTGCAATTATCGCAGTCGATTCTAAAGTTGCCGATGCTTTTGGCATTGAAACGATATACTCTCTCGGCAGGTTCGTGCGAGTAATAACCATGATAATTTCTCTATTCGAAGAGAAGCACAGCGAATCTATTTCTCAACAACGATTAAAGGGAATTCTCGGTTTAATCAATCCCGAAAAAATATTTAACACCGAGGAAGATTTGATCACAGCAGTGCAAAATGCAGTTCACCAGTTAATATTTTGGGATGCGTTTGCGTTTGTTTATTATCGTCCGCTCGAACAAAAATTTAAAACTATAAGAATAGTGAACAATACTTCCTTAAAGTATGTAGGACACAATCTTGATGTTGAATTGAACGGTACACTCGTTGGTAAATCAATCATAACAGGAATGCCAGTCAAGATAGATGATACTTCAGCAAATGTTTACAAAAGATTTGCGCAGGTTGAAGATGTTAGTTTTGATGGTTCGTTCATAGCTATCCCTCTAATCTACAACGAACAAAACTATGGAGTGCTTTGTTTCGAAAGTTTAAAAAGAAATGCGTACACAAACTCCGACATTCATTTTTTAAAAAGTGCCGCTAATATTTTATCTTTCATCATACATTCCTTTTCAACGCAAACGCTTCTTAAAAGTTATCTTGCAGTTGATATTGAAACCCGAACATTGAACGAGGAAACATTCAAAGAACGATTAAGTTCAGATTTAATAAAAGCAGAGCAAACTAAAGTGCCCGGCGCAGTTGCATTAATCCGAATTGATGATTTCCTAGAACAAGAATCTTTGTTTGATGGGAATCCCTTTCCTAAAGTATTGATGGCTGTTTCCGAAACTATTGCTAAGGAAATGACCCCGCTTAATCTTTTCGGCAGGCTCGGCGAAAAACTTTTTGGAGTTTATTTTTTTAACACGACAACAAAAGATGTTTTCATCTGGGCTGAAAAATTACGCGTTAAAATTGCTCGTAAACCTATTGCAGTTGTAGCAAAACAAACCACCTACACTGTGTCTATCGGAGTGGCTTCCGCAAGTAACAAAATAGATGTTGACGAAATAATTTATAATGCAAACCTCGCTCTTCAAAAAGCTCTTGAACAGGGCGGTAATAAAGTCCGCAATATTAATTAATTGTTCTTCCCCCTGCACGGTAAAAAAACATAAAGCTAAACATGAATAATTTTTTTCTTATTATACTTGATGGAATTGGCGTCGGCGAATTGCCGGATGCTGCCGACTATGATGACGTAGGCAGCAGCACATTAACTAACATGGCGGAAGCAGTCGGCGGAATAAACCTTCCCAATCTTGAAAGAATGGGACTTGGTAATATTACGCCAATAAAAGGTGTCAAAGAAATTAATAACCCGACGGCATCTTTTGGAAAGATGAAAGAAATTTCCAAAGGTAAAGATTCCACAACAGGGCACTGGGAAATAGGCGGCTTAACCATAGATAAAGAATTCACTTACTTCCCGGATGGATTTCCTGAAGAAATTGTAAAAAAGTTTTTGAAGTTAACCGGCTGCAAGAGCGTCCTGGGAAACAAGCCTGCATCGGGGACAGAAATAATTAAAGAACTTGGCGAGGAGCATTTAAAAACCGGATTTCCAATTATTTATACTTCTGCCGATTCAGTATTTCAAATTGCAGCTCATGAAGATATAATATCTCTTGAAAGGCTTTACGAAATATGTTCAATTACAAGAGAAAAAATTCTAATTGCCCCATTAAATGTTGGGCGGGTTATTGCAAGACCTTTTACCGGTGCTGCAGGAAGTTTTAAGCGAACAACCAATCGCAAAGATTTTTCACTCAATCCACCGGGTGAAACAATTCTTGATCTGCTGCAGAGGAATGAAATTCAAACAGTAGCTATCGGTAAAATAAATGACCTGTTTAACTATAAAGGAATTGGCATTCAAGAAAAGACAAAATCGAACAGAGAAGGATGTTATAAAATTTTAGATCATGCTGTTAAAACTAAAAACAGTTTTATGTTCGCTAACCTCGTTGATTTTGATGTTTATTACGGGCATAGAAATGATGCGCAGGGTTTTGCGAAAGCTCTAATGGAATTTGATGATTTTCTTCCTTCACTTTTAGAGAAACTTGATGGAACCGATGCTTTGTTGATTACATCGGATCATGGGAACGACCCAACAACGCCGAGCACTGACCATAGCCGCGAATTTGTTCCGCTGCTTTTTTATAGAAAAAATAAACCCGGAAAAAATTTGGGAACACGTGATACTTTTTCAGATGCAGGCAAAACAGCAGCCTCGTTTTTCAATGTGCAAAATTCGTTAAACGGAAAAAGCTTTTTGAATGATCAACAGGAGAAATAAGCTAATCACTGTAGAACAATCAGTGTCTAATTTTAAATCCAACCGGATCAAGCGCCAGCCAATTGTAGCTTTTATTTAAACAGAGTTTAATCTATTTTAGTAACCGGAAAACAGTTGTGAACAAACAATTGTTCGTAAAGCATCTATTTGGTTGATGCTTATTTAGATTTCATTATGTCGGAAATTCCGGATTCGACAAAATTGTTTAATATTCAAGATCTAAATGCTTTGGCATTTTAGAATTATTTTTATGAGGTCTTGAGTGAGAATTCAAAAACAGTTTACAAATCGTGAGAGTTTATCTCTCGACAAATATTTACAGGAGATTGGTAAAATACCTCTGCTAACGGCGGATGAAGAAGTTCGGCTGGCTAAGGAATTACGACTCGGCAGCAGAACAGCGCTCGAAAAGCTTACGAAAGCTAATCTGCGTTTTGTTGTTTCTGTTGCAAAGCAGTATCAAAACCAGGGGTTAAGCCTTGGAGATTTGATTAACGAAGGAAATTTAGGTTTAATCAAAGCAGCAAAACGATTTGATGAAACCCGTGGTTTTAAGTTTATTTCATATGCGGTGTGGTGGATTCGTCAGTCGATATTGCAAGCTCTCGCAGAACAATCCCGGATAGTGCGGCTTCCTCTAAACAGAGTAGCTGTTTTAAATAAAATTGGTAAAACATACAGCAATCTTGAACAAGAATTTGAGCGTGAACCTACTGCTCAGGAACTTGCTCAAGAACTAAATATGGATATAACCGAGGTTGCCGAAGCTTTAAGAATTTCCGGTAAGTCCTTCTCCTTTGATGCCCCATTCGCACAGGGCGATGAAAACAGTTTACTCGATGTCATTGAAAGTTTTGTAGAACCTACTCCCGATTTTGAACTTTACGATGAATCTTTAAAAACTGAAATAAACAGCGCCCTCTCTTCTTTAAATGTAAAAGAAGCGGAAATAATAAAATTATATTTCGGGCTGAATGATGAACACTGCCTTACACTCGAAGAGATTGGCGCCAGATTTAATTTGACAAGGGAAAGAGTTAGACAAATAAAAGAGAAAGCAATTAGAAGGCTGCGTCATACAACAAGGAGTAAAAATCTTAAAAGTTACCTTGGTTAAATAATGATATTAAAATACTCTCGCAATATTTTTTTCGGATTCGCATTAATAATTACTGGCTGCTCTGCCTACTCAAGTGGTAATAGATACCAAACCGAAGATGAAAAAACAGAGAAAGTTAAAGATGTTCGCTTTTCTTCAGCAGAAGATCCATCTCCCAAAACTATTGTTCCTTCGCCTGATTCTTTAGTTTCAGATGTGGAATTTGATGAAAGTGACCCGGATGAATCTCCAGAAAATGAAACATCTGTTGATCTTTCTGAAGTTCTAAAAAAGTTTAATTCCTCCAGCGGAGGGACAGTGCTTGAAGCGGATAACAGCACAACAAAAGAAAAACTCTTGATGGAGATTATTGAATATCTAAACACACCTTACCGGTACGGTGGAAATTCGAAAAAAGGAATTGATTGCTCCGCTTTTACACAAACAATTTATTACAACGTTCTCTCAACGCCGCTTCTTCGTTCTGCACGCGATCAATATACTCAGGGCGAAGTAATTGAGAACCAGGACGAACTTCAATTTGGCGATCTCGTTTTTTTTAATACACGGCGCAGAGTTAAACCCGGGCATGTGGGAATTTATATAGGCGATAATTTATTCGCTCATGCAAGTTCAAAAAATGGCGTAATAATATCCTCACTTGAACATGATTATTATTCAAAAAATTTTATGGGTGCGCGCCGAATTGAGAATGTTCAGTTTTAATTATTCCAGCGCAACATAATAATAATCAGCAATAAACGAATTCAAAATACTACCGGTTTGTAATTGCATTGGTTTTAAACTCCAATTTATTGTTTTAGTTTTTAGTACTTCTCACAAATTATAATTTAATTTATTTATTCTAATAACTTCATGAGTTCTGACATTTAGTGCGGTAAGATTTTTCAATTATAAAATTCAAGAAGGGTTCTGGTAGGAGCCGGATTAAATGCGGACTAGATGCTAACTACATCAGCTTGCTGCCACGCAGCCCTTGTTGATTTATGAAAATATTTTGGTAAAAGAATAATAAGAAAAGAGATGTGTTCTTTTTCATTTATACCTCCCGTAAAAAAATGAAAAATAATCCTCTTTGTTTTTACCTTAAAGGGCAAGAAAAAAATTTCCAAACAAAAATCTTGAAACCGAAAATCGGGTACGAATCTAATCGGGCTTGCGAATGTGGGGTCCCATCTTTTTACGGGGGTGGGTTTCCGAAAAGCGGCAAAAAACGAGTTTGGGTTTGGAGAAATTTTAAGCGCAGTTAGAATTCTTATTGAATCGTTTTTTTACTATTTGCTATGATGGGTTAAAGATTCTACTTGTTTCGACAACGATTGAGAATCTATTTATCCCTACAAACTTGTTGTTCTTGAACGAATAAATCCCAAGTTCCGGAAACTCTTTATCATCAACACCGTTTCGGTTCCTTCGAAGTAAATAACATCTATCAGCAATATTTGTCAATCTTTTACCTCCGAACACATCACTCAAGACTGGACTCTTATCTTTACGAAACAAACAATTCCGGTTCATTCTCGCTGATAAAAAAACGAACAAAATTAAAGCTTACAAATACTTTTAAGCCTTAGTGCTTGGTTTTTAAGTGAGAAAAATTCCACTTTGCTCCAACATGTGAAATTGTTTCCATGTCATACAGAGAATTGATCATCACTAAATATGGTGTGTGAGTCTTGACCATTTCAGGCAATTGAGTTAATTGATAACCGGTTAAAAGATTCTTGGTTGCATATAAAAAGAGGGGGGGTCAATATTTTCTCCCTAACTTCATTTGCCATATCTTTCTGAAAACCATTTAGATCGTTTCTAATGATTCCTGTTGTTGATAAACCAGAGAAGATAGATTGCATTCTCCATAAAAGATAAACCATGTCTGCATCGACAGAGTAAAAAAGCACTCTTTTACCTGCCAAGCTTTATTCAAAGGCAAATTTAATAGCAAAGATGTTTTTCCGACTTGAAATTAAATTAAATTCCCCTTTGTTAAGAGGGAAATAAGGACTAATATTATTAGTAAATAAATTGTACTGCATTAGCTTGAATAATCATTTATCAAAATATTGTTCTTGTTTAAAATTAAACTTACCTTTGTATCCATTTGATTGTCGTTTTCCAAAATACGGTAGTTTACTTAATTTAGCTTGAAAATAATTTTTAGGAATATGTTGCAACGTACTAAAAGAAAGAAGTTGCTTCAAATAATATGGAGTGTTAAAACAAAAAAAGTCACCGATCAGACTACCGAAGGGTACACACTGAATCTGAATATATCTTAGTGAATATTCTGCTTACGACCAGAATTAAGAAAGAAATAAAAGAGTGGCTATATTTACATTGCTCTGACATTCAGATAATGAATTTGCAATTGAATTAGTGGGGGAGAATGAATCGGAGTCTCTTTACTTTTTAGCTCTACCACTTGTCTACAGAGGGAAAAATAGAGTTTGGTTCTGCGAAGTAACAAGTAATGTAAACAACCCTAATAAATTATGTCGCCAAATATAGTTGTAAATGATTTTCTATAATATATTGAACCCGGCGTTTTAGAAATCGCCTATGTGTTTAAACACCATAATCCCAAACAAGAATTTCTAAAGGTTAACGAAAGCATAAACAATTGGACTTTATAAAATTTCAATCGCTTTTAGATCAAGTTAATATCACCAGTCTCAGAAAACTAAAACTTGATTTGTACAATTCAGCAGCAAATTATCATCGATATAGAACTGACTGGTATTTTGCCAATGACGAAGAAAGAATTCTTATGGATGAGCCCAGAAGAATTGCGCATAATGTTTTTATTGACTGCTGCAATATTCTTAGCCGGAACATGATTAAAAACGGAGAAGATGCGAGTTGGAGAAATGAGCTTGGAGATGATCGAAAAACCATTGGAGATTTTGCGTGTTTTATTGCGTTTTCAATTGGAGTAATGTCTCGATAAAATCTAAATATTTAAGAATAAATTCGAAAAATATCCGAATTTAATTGTATAGGTTTGTTTTAGGAACGAAAAATTAACTAATTTTTAGGCATCATTATTGAAAATATAGTTATTATGAAAAAATTATTAATAATAGATGATCAACCTATGTACCTCACTTCTTTAGCTGTTGCGTTGAAGAAAAAATTTGAGGTTGTTACAGTTTCAAATTATAGCGATGCGATACAAAAACTGGGTGAACATCAAGATCTCGCTTTAATCGATATCCGTCTAGACGAAAGTGACGAGAAAAATATCGACGGACTCAAAATTCTTGAATGGATCAAAATGAATACGCCGGAAATCTCTGCTTTTGTTATGAGTGCTTTTAAAGAATTTAGCTATGCGGAACAGGCTTTAAATCTTGGGGCAAGACATTTTTTTAAGAAACCAATAGATATTTTAAGCTTGATTGCAATACTCCAGGAAAAAGGTTGAGATGCTGTTACAATTTATAATCAACGGAATAATAATCGGTTCGGTCTATTCTCTTGTTTCGTTAGGGTTTACTTTAGTCTATAATACTACAAGAATATTCCATATAGCCTATGCCGTTCTTTATATGTTTTGTCCCTATATGATTTTGACATTTTATTCAAATCTCGGCTATCCACTTTTACTAGCGTTCACGATGGCAATAATTATTACTGTTGTTCTCAGTTTGATAATGGAGATTGTCATTTACAAACCGCTTTCTAAAAAAGACAGCTCTCATAATATTATTATGATCAGTTCAATCGGAATAATGATTGTTGTTATCAATGTAATTGCAATGTGTTATGGAAACGAAACGAAGATTCTAAATCCGGACATCTCGAAAACACTTTCTTTTAGCAACGTTATTATTACTTATACTCAACTCATTCAATTTACTATTAGTGTAGCGCTGCTCGGAAGTTTTCTTATATTCTTGAAATTTTCAAAATTTGGAATTAGAACACGCGCAATGAGGGATGATGATGTTCTTTGCTCGGTTTTAGGGATTGATATTTATAAAATGAGAATTATTCTCTTTGCACTTAGCGCCTTTTTTGCCTCCGTGGGAGGCGGACTTGTAGCCTATGATGTCGGCATGGACCCCTATGTAGGAATGCCGATATTACTAAATGCAGTTGTTGCGCTAATAATTGGTGGAATAGGAAGATTTGAAGCTCCGATAGTTGGCGGCTTTATTATTGGAATTTTACAGTCCTTATCCGTTTGGGCTTTTTCCGCAAGATGGCAGGATGCAGTTACTTTTACATTACTAATTTTATTTCTGCTGTTCCGCCCTCAAGGGTTACTTGGTGAAAAGAGTAGAGCAGTGTAATTATGGATTACATCTTTCACATAATAATAATGATCAACATCTATATCATTCTAACAACCAGTTCCAATCTACTTGTTGGAATGACAAACTTGTTATCGCTCGGACAAGCTGCTTTATATGGCATCGGAGCTTACCTGGCTGTTTTAGCATTGATGGTGTTTAATTTATCACTGTTGCCTGCGCTGGTTTTTGTAATCATAGGGACCTCTTTACTCAGTCTGCTGATAGCTTATCCGTCGTTAAGATTACACGGAGATTATTTTATTCTTGCGACTCTTGGTTTTCAGTTAATTGTTTTTACGGTTTTATACAATTGGGTTGATGTTACAAAAGGTCCATATGGGATACCAGGCATCCCTTCTCCGGTTTTATTTGGAGGTTTTGTGATCACGGGAATAATCCCTTTTCTTATTCTTAGTACATGCTTGGCTATATGTGTAGTAGTAATTTTTTACAAGTTAATTCATTCTCCATTTGGAAGAGCATTAAAAGCGGTAAGAGATGACGAACTTTCTGCGAAGGCAATTGGAAGAAATGTTACTTCATTAAAAATATGGGCGTTTGTAGTTTCAAGCGGATTTATAGGTATCAGCGGTTTGCTGTATGCTTCATATGTCAGTTATATCGATCCAACAAGTTTTAATCTTGATGAAGCAATTTTTATTCTTTCCGCCGTTATTATCGGCGGTACCGGAAATATAAAAGGTCCTATTGTAGGAGCGATTTTTGTTGTAGTGTTGCCAGAGTTGCTAAGGTTTGTGGGACTACCCGATAGTGTTGCTGCAAATCTTCGACAGATAATCTATGGACTAATGATAATTATTCTTATGCGATTACGTCCGCAAGGATTAGCCGGAGAATATGCGCTGAAATGAACAACGATACAATATTAAATATTGATTCAATCCGCAAAAGTTTTGTGCGTAACATTATTAATGTTCGCGGTGAAGGAGAAGATGAAAAATCTTATATTCTTAATGATATAGACTTACTTGTTCCCAAAGGTAAAGTAACAGCATTAATTGGCGGTAACGGCGCCGGCAAAACAACTTTATTCAATATAATTTCAGGTTTTATTAAAGCAGATGAAGGCAAGATAAGTTTTCAACCGAATGGTTCCTTATTAGAAATCACAGAGGTAAGCGCTTGTAAAATTGCCAGACTTGGTGTTGGCAGAATGTTTCAGGATAATCACATTTTTCAGAATATGACCGTTCTGGAAAATATGTTAATTGCAGATGATAATTTTTTCGGTGAAAGACCTTTTGAGTCTATATTTTTTTACAAAAAAGACAAGGTTGTTGAAAAGCAAAGAATAGAAAAAGCTGAAAAAATTTTTACCGATTTGTTTGGTGTTGAAAATCCGTTTCTGAAGATGAAAAATGAAAAAGCAAAAAATTTATCTTACGGGCAGAAGCGTCTTTTAGGATTAGCACGATTATTAATGGGCGATTATAAATTACTTTTACTCGATGAGCCAACAAGCGGTGTTAATCCAATAGTTGTTGAAAAAATTAAAGAAATAATAAAATACTTTGTTGAAGAAAAGGAATTAACAATATTCTTGATAGAACACAATATGAAATTTGTTTTGGATGTTTCAGATTTTTGTCATTTTATGAGTAAGGGTATAATTGCAACAGGAGGAACACCGGAAGACATTATCGGGAATCCAGAAGTAAGAAAAACATACTTGGGAATATAAAAATAGAATATGCTGAATCAAATATGAGTAATTATCAATACTGCTTTGTCATTCTGAACAGAGTGAAGAATCTTGTGTACAATTTAATCCGTTCAAATCAGTTGAATCCGGTAGATCAGTGTTCTATTTTCATATAACAGATTATAAAAATTATTTATGAATACAAAAGACGAAAAAATAAACTCTCTTTTACCCGAAATAGAAAAAAGAATAAGAGAATTATTCGGTGAAAAAGTGTTGAAGATTATTCTCTTCGGTTCTTATGCTCGAGGAGATTATAATGAGGATTCCGATGTGGATATTATGGTAATCGTTGATGATGAAGATCTTAGGTATTATAAAAAGAAAAGAACTGAATTGAGTAATTACTATCTGGACAAAGAAGGAATTTTACTCTCTATTATTATTGAGAAAGCAAAGTTTGTTGAAAGATATATAAAACATTCCCCCTTTTTAATTAATGTCGTTAAAGAAGGAAACGTCATTTATGGATGAGCAAACAATCGAACTTGCAAAATACCGGATTGAAAAAGCAAGAGAAGAACTGCAAGCGGCAAAATATTTGTTAGAAAAGGATATTATTAAATCCGCACTCAGCAGTTCTTATTACTCTATTTTTCACTCTGCGAGAGCTTTACTTGTGTTTAAAAAATTAGACAGCAAAAAGCATTCGGGCGTTATTTCTTTTTTTAATAAAGAATATGTTAAAATGGGTTTGATTGATGAAAAAGCAAAGGACATTCTGACAAAAGCATTTCAAATTCGTGTAGAGAGTGATTACGTGGATTTTTACGTCGCAAGCATAGAGGAAGCAAAAGAACAAATTAATAATGCAGAATTCTTCTTAAATGAAATTTTGAGTTTTATTAAGAACCATTATAATATCGGGTTATAGCTAATGCTAAACCTTAGTAACATATCAGCCGGCTACACCAAAGAAAATATGATTCTAAAAGGGATTAATTTAACCGTTAATGATAATGAAGTTGTTGCTTTAGTTGGACAAAATGGTTCCGGGAAATCTACACTTGCAAAATCTGTTATGAACTTAGTTCCATATATTAATGGTGAAATATTTTTTAACGAAGAGAACATTACAAAAAAGGAAGCCGCAATTATTTCTCCAAAAGGTATCGGCTTTTTTATGCAGGGCGGTAGAATTTTTCCTAATTTAACCGTTGAAGAAAATCTTATATTTGCAAGTAGTGATTTAAACAAAAAAGATTACTCGGAAAGACTTGAAACCATTAAAACATATTTTGAACTTTTTAATAATGGGAGAATGAACTTGCAGGCATCTTACTTAAGCGGCGGTGAACAGCACCAATTAGCTCTTGCGACGGTACTTATGCAGAAACCAAAGTTTTTGATGCTCGATGAACCAAGCGCCGGACTCTCACCCGCAAATGTTAAAAGTTTGTATAATGCTCTCTACAAAATAAAAGAGAATGAAGTGAAAAGTATTTTAATAATAGAGCAGAATGTAAACGCTGCAATAGAATTTAGCAATCGCGTTGTCTTATTGCAGGAAGGTAAAATTGTAAAAGAAGAATTAAGTAAAAACCTAAACTCGCCGGAAAAAATAGATGAGTTTTTTTTTGGAAAAATTAATTAAAAGGAGATATAAAATGAAACGAATTAAATTTATTGAATTAGGATTGATGTTTTCTCTGTTAACATCTGCAATAATCTTTAATGGATGTGGAAAGAAGGATGAGGCTGATCTTAAGATTGGCGCAATTTTACCACTAACCGGAGGGGCATCCACAATCGGAGATTGGCACAAAAACGGAATGATCTCCGCCGTTGATAAGATTAATAAAGAAAAGAATATAGATTTTGAAATAATTTTAGAGGATAGTAAAAATGAGGGTAAATCTGGAATTACTGCATTGAAAAATCTAAATAATAGATTTTGTAATGTATTCATTTCAGCAATGTCTGGTGTTTCTGTTCCGATAATCCCTCTTGTTGACCCTTTGGATAAACCTTTGTTTGTAACGTCAGTTTCATATCCAGGATTTACAAAACT
>MNYQ01000202.1 GCA_001873185.1 Ignavibacteria bacterium CG2_30_36_16
AACCCGGTTAAACTGTCTAAAAATAAAATATCATTTCCGCCCGGTGCATTCTCAACCTTTGACCAGTTTAAACCACCGGTTGTTGTTTTATACAATGAGCCGCTTATGGCAAAGCCGGTTGTTTCATTTATAAAATGTACATCGTAAAAATTGTCATTTAAAATAGCTTTACTCCAGGTGTATCCTTTATCTGAAGTTTTATTTATTGTTAATCCTCTCCCTGTTTGATATGCAATGCTGTCATTTAAAAATTTAACACAAAATTCACCAACTTCACTAAAATTTATAAATTCCCAGTTTCTTCCTTTATTTATTGTTCTATATAATACGTGTTCGGAACCTACGGCATAACCTAACGTATCATTGGCAAAACTGATGGACTCTACAAGATATCCAGCATTGCTGTATCCAAACGAATTTCCCCCATTACTAGTATAAGCAATTCTTCCGAGGGTCCCGTTTTTTTGACCAGCAGCAAGAAAATTAAGTGAATCAAAAACTGTTATGGTATATAACTGTATGTTCTCTCCAACATTTATTAACTGCCAGCTTTCACCCCCATTTATTGTTTTTAAGATGTTTCCATTACCGCAGGCTATAAATCCTATAGTTTCATTCAAAAAGTTTAATGACCAGTAATCAAACCCGGTAAAGCCGGTGTTTATTAGCTGCCAGTTTAAACCACCATCTGTAGTTTTTAATAATGTACTATTTAATCCGCATATCCATCCAAGAGTATCATTTAACATTTTTACGCTCCAAAGATTAACGCTTACTCCACTATATATATTTTCAAAACTTTCTCCTCTATCCATAGAGCGTAATATTGTTCCATTAAATCCGGTTGCTATCACTACACTGCCGTTAAATGAATTAACGTTGAGTAAAACATTTGTGTTATTGCTATTAATTGTCTTCCATTTATTACCGGCATCTGAAGTTTTAATTATTGCTCCGTTAGCACCTACTGCCCAGCCGGTATCATTGCCGACAAAATCTATAGATAAGTAATCTACCCGCGGAACATTAGGGTTTAATTCTGTCCATACGCCGGTTGAGCGGTTGTTGTAGTTAAGCGGCATTAAAGAAGGATCATATTCATGAATATTAGTGCGATTTCGGTAATCCGGTTTAATAGAATCATTTTGTGCAAAAAGATTGGAAAATAAAAGCGGTATCAACAGCAGTGTATTAAGAAGTAAAAATCTCATAAGCCAAAGTTCCTAATTCTTTTTGATTTGAAGTTAAAGTTTTTGTTGGAGGGATGCAATATGGAAGTTAAAAAATATTATTAACTCACCTTACGCAGAAGTCTGAAATTGTATTGTAAATCGAAGCGAAGCTTCGATAATCCGTTAGCTAATCCCGCATGCGGGACTTCGTACTACAATTTTTGCGTAAGGTGACTTATTAAGCTTATTTTTATCAGAATAGCTCTTTTCAAAGCGCTATAAATCATATTTTGTTTTTTAAAGTATCCCCATTAATAACATCTAAATTGAGCGATTCTTTTTATAACGTCTCTCTGTTACCGTCATTGCGGGTACCCGATCCCGCATTGCGGGATTACAATGCATGAGATTGCTTCGGCTTCGCCTCGCAATGACATAAAAATCGATCAATTTAGGTAAAGTTATTTTTTGAACGCAAATAAAACAAAATAAATCTGCCCGAACTCTTGAAGAATTCGGGCTTTGAAAAAATAGAGCGAAAGTTTTTAACCTTCGGCATAGTGCAGGTAATTATAGCCGCTAAAATAATTATTTAATATCGTAACTAATTAGGCTTTGGCTTATTACGCTTGTCGTATCGTCAAGGTCTATCCCTGTACCGCCGAAAGTGTTTAGTATTGCTGCATTCCCTTGCCAGCGTGCAATGCCAATTCCATCAACTAACCATGCAAAAGCATCGTACTTTTTTGTGAAGGTTTGGAATATGTTATTCGGGTCAGGGATAGTTAATGTTAAAGTGAATTTAATTTTAGCTGCGCTTTTAGTAACTGCGCCGCCTGTTAAATATAAAGTAACATCTTCTTTACCCGCGTAAGCGCCGGAAACATCAATTACCGGGACTGTAAATGCGCCAAAGACAATACTCATTTTAAATACAGTCCATGTTTTACCATCTGTAAATGGAAATGAAAATAGTGCGAATTCATTTGAATCAAGTTTTACATATTGCAGAAGTGTATCGGGCACCGAAGCTGCAAGACCGGTGGTATCGGCAAAGAAAAAAACGCCGGCGTCGGTTTTTCTAAAGTAAAATTTATTTGTTGAATTAACCCCGGCAATATTTGTTGTGTCATATTCAACCTGATAGGTAACGCCTGCAAAGGTCTGCGTGCCTTGATATTTGGAACTTCGCGTTCCCGTTTGTTTTGTATTATTTGAATCGGTGCGTTCAACTGTATATCTGTAATATGTGCCATTGCCGCCTGGATAATAATTAGGATTGCCCGGCAGGGGATTTGTTCCGGAATCATCGCTGCCGCATGCGCCGAATAAAAGCGCAGCAACAAAAAGCGTTAATATACTTTTAATAAATTTTTTCATAGGAACTCCTTTGTTAAATTATTTTCTTTATCAATTTGTTAAATGCTTTTGCTCTGTGGCTTATTTTGTTTTTTTCAGAAAGTTCAAGTTCGCCGTTTGTTAAATCATATCCGTTGGGGACGAACAATGGGTCATATCCAAAGCCGTTGCCGCCACTCGCTTCTTTAATAATTTTTCCGTGCATTTCTCCGCAAGCTGATATCAACTCTTTGCCGTTGTAATAAACAGAGGCGCAGATAAATTTTGCTTTATACGGTTCTTCAAATTTTTCTAATTCTTTAAGCAGCTTATAATTATTTTCTTTATCAGAAGCATCTTTGCCGGCGTACCTTGCGGAAACCACTCCAGGCGCACCGTTCAGCGCTTCAACTGATAATCCGGAATCATCTGCAATTACAGGACGTTTAAACAGTTTATAGATTTCCATAGCTTTAATCGTGGCATTTTCTATAAACGTATTTCCGTTCTCATCTATATCCGGTATATTATCGAAATCATTAAGAGAAATCAATTCAATATCCGTACTGTCGAATAATTTTTTAACTTCTCTAAACTTGCCTCCATTCTTTGTTGCGAAAATAATTTTTCTCATTGTTCTTCAACTCTCTTTAACAACTCCCGCAATTCGGCTTTTCCTTTTTTGTAAAGTTCTTCATTATTATAGATGAGCGATGTGCCGTCCTTAACAATCCACTCTCCTTCCGACATCACATGCACAACGTTCTGCTTTGATGCCGAATAAACAATTTTTGAATATACATTCTCCTCATTAAGAGGTTGATCGTATTCTTTAAGATTTAAAAAAACCAAATCGGCTTTTTTGCCCGCTTCGATGCTCCCCGTTTTATTTTGTAAATGAAGAGCCTTTGCTCCTTCAATAGTAGCCATCCGGAAAGTGGTTTCGGCATCCATTGCAGAGGCGCCGTGAATTGGTTTTTGAATTAATGATGCAAGTCTCATCTCCACAAACGCATTTAAGTTGTTATTGCATGGTGCACCGTCAGCGCCGAGCGAAACGGATATTCCTTCTTTTAAGTAACGGGGAATGTTAGCAATTCCGGAACCAAGTTTGAGATTTGATGAGGGACAATGGGCAACCCGCGCGTCTTTATTTTTAAGTAGATGAATCTCTTCTTCATTAACATGAACGCAGTGCGCGAGCACAGTATGATCGTGCAGCGCTGAAATTGAATTGAGATATTCTATATTTTCTTTTTTATACCGCTTTCTTACTTCTGCTATTTCGTTTTTATTTTCGGATGAATGTGTGTGAAATATACTCCCGGGAAAATCTTTCATCATTTCAACAGTTTCCTTTAAGAGAGCTTCGGAACAGGAAAGCACAAAGCGCGGCGCAAAACCGTAGTTTATTCTTCCGCCGCTTGTTTGATGAAAAGTTTTTGCAAGCTGATATGTCCTCTCCAGCTCATCTTTAGTATCCGCCTTAAATGATGGGAATAAATCATTCTCATCCATCATACATTTGCCCGCAAATGCTTTTATCCCCGAATTTGTTAATTCTTCAAAAATTACTTCCTGATGATTAATAGTTCCCATATCAAGAATTGTTGTAGTGCCGCCAAGTATAAGTTCGTTAATGCCAAGGCTTGCTGAAATGCGAAGAGAATTTTTATTGTGTGCTTTTTCAAAGGGGAATATTTTTTGTTGAAGCCAATCAAGCAGCGGCAGATCGTCGGCAAGCCCGCGGAATAGAGTTTGACAAAGATGAATATGAGTTTGAATAAAACCGGGTATAACAGTAAGACCGCCGGCAAAAAATATTTCGCCGTTGTAATTATTAAGCAGTTCCTTTTCAAAAGGGAGTATGCGTTCAATATTACTGTCGCTTATTTCAATCGCATGGTTTTTAAAGATATTTCTGCCCCGGTCAGCCGTTATAATTTCTTTTGGTATTAAAAGTTTTTTATTCATCTGCTGGCTTAGTTGTTTGATTAAATATTTCGTCCATTACTTCGAAAGCATAACGAAGATGCGGAATTACTATTGAGCCGCCGATTATTAAAGCGATGTTAAACGTTTCGTGCAATTCTTCCCTAGTTGCGCCTTCGGTAATTGCACGATCGATGTGATAAAAAATGCAATCATTACACCGCAAGACCATCGATGCCGCAAGTCCCATCAGCTCTTTTGTTTTAACTGGAAGAGCGCCTTGTGTGTAAGCTTTGTTATCAAACGCAAAAAATTTATTGAAATCACGGAAACCGGAGTTTAATATTTTGTCATTCATATCAAGCCGATACTTTCGTGTTTCGGAAGTAGTTCTTTTCATATCTCGTCAGTCTTTCATTCTAAAATTCGAAATGCAAAATACCTAAAATTCTAAAATGAATCTTGAGTAAAGAAAATTTTTAAGGTAGCTGGATTTTTATTGAACAATTATTCTCAACCTGAAAATTCGGACTACCATTGATACTATTTTCTTGCTGATTTTCTGCATCGGAACGGTTGTAAGGATAGAATAGGCGTAGCTGTCCTCTGAACTTTTTTCCCCTGTGCATTTTTCGTTTCCTCTTTTTAATTTAC
>MNYQ01000044.1 GCA_001873185.1 Ignavibacteria bacterium CG2_30_36_16
GATGATGTCAAAATCATCAATGAAAGAAGTATTTTTTTCATGTTATCCTCAATGGTTAATTATAAGTCACCTTACGCAAAAATTGTAGTACGAAGCGGTAGCTTCGTAAAAAACATCCGTTAGCTAACGGATTATCGAAGCTTCGCTTCGATTTACAATACAATTTCAGACTTCTGCGTAAGGTGAGTTATAAAATAAATTTTGATTCTCTTCTGCAAACTTAATTGCTGTTAATATGTTTTATACATCATAGTCCCAACTTTTTCAAAACTCTATCTAACTGATCAGCCCAGATTTTGTAACCTTTAGGATTTATGTGCCCCCACGAGTTTGTATATTCCTCTCTGAAAGCTCCCTTGCGCGACATGAAAGGAATTAAATCCAAAAATTCTATTGCTTCCTTTTTACAATAGTCTTTAAGCAGTTTATTTAATTTATCTATTTCGGGATTTCGCGTATCGGCAGAATGCCATGTACTAGTGACATTAAATGTAGATTGCACAACTACAATTATTCCTCTTTTTCTGAATTGTTCAATTAGGAAGATATAATCATTCATTATTGTTTCAACCGGGATCCAGTTATATACATCATTCAGTCCTCCGCTGATAAAAACGACTTTCGGATTAAGTGTAACAACGTAATTTAATCTTGAAATGTAGCCCTCAATTACATCGCTTGTAACTCCTCTGTTTGCAACGTTTGTTCGCCCAAGAAGCTCGCCCCAATCTGCTCCATAAATATTGGAATTTCCAAGCATGACAATGTCTGCCTGCATTATTTTAGAAATCTCATACAGTCCGACCGCTTGATGGTAAAGTGGATTCTTTAAATACTGCGGAGTATCAACATAAGTAGTATTAGTAATAATGCTATCCTGCCCGGCAGCGATTGAAACCACAACAAATATTAAGAACATTGTTAATTTTTTCATACTGACAAAAGATTATGATTGAAATTAGAACTGCATAAAGATAAAAAGAAATTTTGAGAAAGAAACGCTTAAAATTTAATTTGGATTTAACAGCAATATTTTATCTCAAGCTCTGATCATGAAAAAGTTGATTGAATAAATCATTAAAGTCAGGTCAGCATGCAGCTTTTCGTAAGTTATACTTTACTAATTCATATTACGCAAATTATTTTTTTTGCCATCACGTCTTTGCGGGACTCGTTAGCTAAGGGACAAATAGTGCAAATTATAAATCCGTTAGCTAACGGACCAACGGATTCAGAATGACAGTTCTGCGTAAGGTGAGTGAATAAATAGAATAACGAATCCGAAGGATTCATATGTTTATAGCAAGAACAATCAAATAGAACATACGATCCCTTCGGGGTCGCACAATTCTGCGTTTCAATATTGCAATAAACATCAATTCCCTTCGGAATTAAAAAAGAGTCCGTTAGCTAACAGACAGAATTTTCGAATAAATTGAATTTAAAGACGAATATTTATTTGAATAACTCACATTACGCAAGAAACAGTTAACCGGATGTAAATAGAGTCCGATAGCTTTCGGAATTTATAAATTAAATAAATTTTTTCCGTTAACTAATGGACAGAGGTTCAACCTACGTTAATGCGGGGTGCATTACTATCTAGTATTTTAGAACTAACAGTAAATAATTGGAAAAGTTTTGAAGAATTCAAGAAATCAGCTTAACAACCTTTTTTCTAATTCAATAGCCTTTGGAAAAAGGATGTTGTTTTCAAGATGAACATGTTTGTGTAAATCTTCTTCAAAGTCCTTTAGCTCTTGATAAGCTGCTATAAATGTGTTGCAAGCATCTTCCGGAGGAGTATAGCTGCTGCTCAAATTACGAATTTCATAGAACTCGTCACCGGCATTTTCATGTTCAGCCATCATAGATTTAATAGGATTCTTAACCGTTCCAAAAAATGGCGCTTCGGCTTTAGCATGGCGGCTATTCACTTGAACAAGCTGTTTAATATAAGGGAACAAAATATCTTCTTCTTTAAAAAGATGCTGTCTGAATTCTTGAGAAACGCCTGCAAATTTTTTTTCTCTTTCAATTACTTCGGCGTGATTTGTGCCGTGCACAGAGGCAATTTTTTGTGTGTGCACCGAAATTATCGGCATCATCTCTTTAACATAACTATGATGATTTTGAATTATGTAATCAATTAATAAATCAAGCGTCCATTCATCATAACTCTCATTCCTGATTTTTTGTGTAGTAAGAGTCTTCAACTCTTCAATAATCTTATCAGCGTTGATTCCTTTTTCTTCACATGCTGTTATGAGCAATTTGTTTCCTCTGCAACAAAAATCCAACCCATGCTTTTCAAATACGGCAGCCGTCCGGAAATTATTCGTAACAATTTCTTTTACCGTCATATTTTCGAATAGGCTTTTATCATCGGTTCTTCCGGTAGTTTTGTCCATCGTTATCTCCTTTACTGAGTAACTCACCTTACGCAAAAATTGTACTACGAAGTCCGTTAGCTAACGGATAAAATTTATTTAATTTATCGAAGCTTCGCTTCGATTTACATCCGATTAACTGTTTCTCGCGTAAGGTGAGTGAGTAATTAATTTTTGTTTTTTTTCTTTTCTTCTTCAATAAACCGCTTGTACATCCTCTTATTTTCAGCGGTTTGTTCATTAAACTTTTTAATAGCTTCCGTACCGGTTGGATGCCCCAGAGAATTAAGCTGTTGGTGAAGTTCAATGTACTTTTCTTTTGTAATTTTATTATCCCAATTGCCGGTTACCATTGCAAAACCGGTAGTCACTAGAAAAATAGAAACAACACTTATAGCAGCGTATTTTTTACTAATTTTTTTCTTCTTCGGAATCAGTAAATTTAACTGAAGTGTATCAGCTACGGGACAAGCATCAACACAACTAAGGCAGGAGGTGCATTCATCAGACCAGACCGTTTTCACTTTTTCAACTTTGATGTATGATGGACAGGCTTTTGTACATAAGGAGCAATCAATACAGCTTCCAGAATTACGTTCAATTTTAATAGGGCTTAAAAAATTCAGTGCGCCAAGTAAAGCTCCGTAAGGGCATAAGTAACGACACCAAAATCCGCGAATAAAAATTGAGAGAAAGAATAATACAGATATAATTATCAGCGCTGTTTGTGATAAGTCTGCAAAGAAGTAATACATCTTTACATCACTGACTAAGTTGTAGGGGCTGTCGAGAAATGCCTGCACTGCAATGTCTGTCATCAGAAAGAAAACTGAAAAAAGTAAAAAGCCAAGCAGTAAATACTTTAAACTTCTGAGAGGATAGTCTAAAAATTTCGGTAGTTTCAAATTTTTCTTAAATATTTTTTTGCCGAAGTCGCCTATAAGTTCGCTTAAAAAGCCGACAGGACAAAGCCAACTGCAAAAAGATTTTCCAAATATGAACGACATCAAAACAATTGAAAGAAAGATGAACATACCTGCGGGATGTGCATGGTGTATCTGCCCGGACGAGATGAAAACATAAAAACTCATCATCGAACTTATTGGAAGAAATCCATCAACGCCGGGAGGGCGGCTGAAGTAGGTTGAAGCGCCGCCGGATTGTAAATATGTTATAAAAAAATAAAACTCTACTCCAATCCAAATACAAAGCAAAGCGAATAATGTTTGAATAATAAAACGATGCTTCTGTATCGGCTTCTCTAAATTTCTTATTATCTTTTCTTTTTGTTTTATCATCGTACCGGATGTTTTCGTCTGGTAGTATTAAAAAAAATTATGGATTATTAATTTTATTGATAGTCCTATTTTTAAATTGATCCAAAGTCTGTCCGGTTAACATATCGTAAGCCATAGTTCTAAGCGTCCCCCATTTATCATGCACGGGGCAGGGATAGTCGGGAGAGCAATTTGGAAAACCGAGCACACAGCCGTTAAAAACACCAAGCCCGTCTATTGCGGCAACGATGTCAATCAATTTTATTTTATTAGGATTTTTTGCCAGAGCAAATCCGCCGGATTTACCTTTACGGGAATAAACGATGCCATACTCCGTAAGACTTTGAAGAATTTTAGAAACAAATTCTTTCGGAATACTTAGTTTCTTCGCAATTTCTTCTGCTGAAATTACAGTGTCCTCTTCTTTGGTTGAAAGATAAAGAACAGCCTGCAGTCCGTACTCACATTTTTTTGAAAATATTACAGTCATTTAATTAATCAGATATGTTTGTCTGATTAAAAATAAACAAGTTACGATTGATAGTCAATGTACTCGTAAAAAATAAGCAATGAGTTTAGTCTAAAAGTTTCTACTAACAATTCACCTTACGCAGATTGGCGGCTGCCGGATGAAACAATCTCAATTTTGAATTAAAAACAAAAGATTGTCCATTAACTAACGGATTAACTAATCCGTTGACTAACGGACAATGACACAAGAGAAAAGTTATTGCGATCCGTTAGCCAACGGAGAAGCAATCTCAACAAATGCATCAGATTGCTTCATTCGAGGACTCATTCGCAATGACACTTTGTTTTTAGAGCTGCCCTTTAAACGTTTCACCCACCATCTATTCTATTAATTTGTCACTGCAATGAAGTATAGGTGGATACTAAAGGCTGCTAAAAATCTTTTCCATCAAAACTTTTTAGTCCCCATAAGATGAGCAGAGCAGACCATATACAAAGTGAAGCTGAAGAAACAAGAATACCGGCATTCCCCGAAAAAAATTTTTGAAACAACGCCCCGGTATATCCCATCAAAGCAGAAATATCGAAATTCAGCAAGAATAATATTCTTCCTAAATCAACAGGATTTAAAATACTCAATGCAAGCACCGCATTTTCCACCGGATAATCCTGGAAAATGTAAATTACAAACAACACTATACCATCATAAACAATCGCCAGCAGAAGCCAAACGAATATTGCAAAACCAAGCCCTTTTACTTTGTCATCATTTTTTAATCCGATGACAAATGCTGCTGCTGTAAAAATTATTGTTAAAAATATTCCGGTAACCATCAACAAAAGAAAGGTATTTATTTCATCGTAATTGCCCGAGAGGAAAAATGGAATTAATACTCCGGCGGCAAAGCTAAGCGACAATGGAATAACAGTACCAAGGTACACTCCTATAAAAAGGGCTTTTCTGCTTATAGGCTGGCATAAAATTGTCTCGACAAATTCCCTTGAATTGTACAGGTACATTGTTCCGAAAATTATACTTATCAGAGGAATAATTATCACAATTACATTCATCAAACTTACTAAAGCTTTGCCGCTGTCTCCGCCAAATGTGAATAACGAATAACTTACCGCAAGGAAAAAAAGCGTATAAATTATTAACCATTTGCTTCTTAGAATATTACTGAACTCGTATTTAATAATTTTTAATGTCACATTCATACTGCCTCTACCATCATCATTTTAGCAATGATGCGCTCAAGTTTTTCATTGTTATTGTTACTTAGCAGCGATTCGATATCTCCCTCAAAATGAATTTTACCTTCGAGAAGAAATACAATTTCGTCCGACAGTTCTTCAATTTCACTCATTATGTGTGATGTTAAAATTATCGTTCTTCCTCTCTCCTTTTCCTCTCTTACTAAATTTTTCAATGTCCCTGCCGAAACAGGATCGAGACCGGCAGTTGGCTCATCAAGGATTAAAATTTTGGGTGAATACATAAAGGCAATTAATGCGCTAACTTTTTGTTTTGTGCCGCCTGACAATGTGCGAAAAAGTTTGTTCATCTCATTTGTTAAATTAAACTTTTCACTTATTTCGTTAGCCAGCGGCGGTTCTGTGCCTCTTATATCCTTTATGAGATTTACAACTTCTCTTACTTTTAAATTTTCGGGAAACTTAGCCGACTGAGGCATATAGCCAATGAACTTTTTGTAGCTGCAATCTCCGTTTATTACTTTGCCCATCACTTCAATTGAACCGGCGTTCGGTTTAACAAGACCCAAAATAGATTTTATCAGTGTCGTTTTTCCTGAAGCATTTGGTCCTACAATTGCCGTAACTCTTCCTGGGTTAACATGAAGATTAATATTTTTTAAAGCGTGAAGACTGCCATATTTTTTATCGAGATTTTTAATCGAGATCATTTAAGTACCTTCATCATCGGTTTTGTGTCGATAAGCATTTCAGGAGTAAGCGAAGGGATGACGCTTTCAGCTATATCGAGCGTTTTAATAAAGAGGCTGTTTAACAAAATTAAAGAAGCCTGTTGCTGTTCTACTATAATTGAAAACAACCGCACCGGGTGATGCGGCACATCGCCAACGCCGTCTTTATTTAAATCATAACCGCTGTATTCACTCCAATAATTCCCTTCAAAAGTATTAAAGTTGGAACGGCTGTTCGTGGATAAATCAAATGAATTGGAGATAAAATTATTTTCACGGAAAATATTATCCGAAGAGTTAGCCATTAATTTTATAGCCCAGCCATTATTCTCAAAATTATTCTTCTTTATTGAAATGCGGTTACATCCCTCAATGTAGATTGCCGAAGTGTTTTTGACAAACCTATTATGCTCAATCTTGCTGTCGGTAATATCTTTTAGAAGAATACCAAACGAAGCCGGACCCCAGTTATTATAGAAAAGATTAGAAATCATTTCGACATTTTTTGAATACATCACAGCAACACCTGCGCCGTTATTTTCAAATTTGTTTGATGTGTAAACACACCTGTCAGAAAACATGAAATGAAGTCCGTAACGTAAATTATTTTTACTGTAATTTTTTTTTATTTCTGCGTTCTCAACAAATTCAAGATATATTCCATCACGATGCCCGAAGATATAATTATTTTCGATGCTAATATCCTTGCAGTACCAGAGATGGATTCCGTTCCCGGAATTAGTCTCTCTCTGACCGGAAGATTTTATAAAATTATCTTTTATAATTGAATTGCTTGATTTGGAAAGATAAACGCTAAAAAAATTATTATAAAATCGGTTGCCAATTATTTTGCATCCGGTTACTTCGTTAAGCCTTATCGCGGCATTTTCTGCGATAAAACTTACGCCTGCATTTTTAATTGTTAAGCCGTATAAAGAGGTGAAATCTGAATTAATAGTGAAAACCTCACCGCTTCCTTTGCCGTCTATTATGGGAAAGTTTACTCCTTTTAATGTAACTGACTTATCAACAATAATATTTCCTTCAGCATAATAACCTTCATGGATGATTATAACATCACCGTTTTCGGCAAGCTGAAGCGCTTGTTTTATAGTTTTAACTATACCGTTTTTACTTACGCTAATTTCCCTCGCATCTAAAATAAAGAACCCGCCGAGTAGAATTAAAAGAACTAATATTTTATTAAGAATTTTATTCATCCTCCGGACAGCAATTTTGTGAAGAAGATTTTTTACTCGCCGGCATGTCCGAATAATTTTTTACCAGCTCCCATTTTAATATTTCGCCGCCGTGCAGATTATAAATTTTGCTTATATCAGCATCACTTTCTACAGCAAGCACGTTCAATCCCATCGGGCTGTGAAATTTATCATTTTTTAAGTAATGCGCATTTTCTGCGGAGATAAAATTTCCAGGATTATTAAAATCTACAACCCAAAGCGATGAAATATCCTCTTTGCCAAACTTGTTTTTCTTTATTACATCTGCTAAACATTCTATTGAGTCGTACTTATATATCTTCCCTTTTGACGTTATTAATTCCGCTCCATATTTCGAATCGGTTATAGTCATTTTGCAATTGTCACAATTATCTTCGCCAAAAACTATTGGATTTGGTGAATTACTGCAACCGGCGAAAAAGACTATGCATGTTATAATTATTACAGAAAATAAATTTTTCACATTAAACCTTCGCTTTAACTGTTTTGGTTCTATCTAAAAAAAGCGTGAAGATAGAAATTAAAATTGAAATGAGAATAACTATTGAACCGATATAAGGGAGAGAAACAGCGTTTATATTAAGCAATTGTTTTGAACCGAATAGAGGCGGTTGGTAGGTCATCCCCGGTACTTTTATAGGCGCATCAGGATTTAAGTTATGCCCGTAATCATAACCCCACATATAAAAATCGTACAAACCAATTATCGCAAGAACAACAAATAATCCAAGCCAAACATAAAGGAGTTTCCTTTTACCAGTAAAAGCTATCGTAAGACCGAATAAAACCATAAAAACAATTATGTACGGCATATATTGAAGTTCCGGGATATCATCAGGAGTTATTGCTTTCATACCAATATAATGGTTTAAACCATTGATCCTGTCAACATCGTTTTCATTTAAACCGGTTATTTGGTTAACCCAAATGTTTAATCCCAATCCTTCGGGGTATTGCGGCGCCTGCAAATCTATTTTCCATAGTGGAAAAAGAAATGTTAATAAAAGTAGAAGCGAAGCAATTACAATTAATATTTTAGATTTTTTTTTCATCATATCCTAACCTACACTGGGCAAGCCCCCGCATAAAGCGGAAAAAGCCCGAACAAAACATTTTGAAATTAACGATAGTTGTGCGTCAGTTAATGGAATGCGTATTTAATTGATGACCGTTATCCATTCATTTTCATACACTAAAACAGTAAAATACATCCGAATCAAAATCCGATCAATTCACCACAGTAAATCGCAAGAACTTGAGTTTATGTAATACTAAGAGGGCTGCCTTATATCGGACAGCCCCAAAACATTTAATTACCTGTGCCGAATGTTACTGGCACATTGGAATTTGCTGATGAGACTCTAATATAACCCGACATTTCCTGGTGAAGTGCAGAGCAGAAATCAGTACAATAAAAAGGGACAATTCCTTCATCTTTAGCTTTCCAGTGAAGCGTTCTCGTTTCACCGGGCATAACCAAAAGTTCCGAATTGTTAGCTCCTTTTACAGCAAAACCATGTGGAATATCCCAATCTTGCTCTAAATTAGTTACGTGGAAATAAACATCATCGCCCGTGCGGATGCCTTCAATATTATCGGGTGCAAAGTGGCTTCTAATTGCAGTCAAATAAACATGAACGACATTTCCGCTGCGCTCAACTCTGGCATCCTTTTCAGATTTTGTTACATATCGATTTTTATTGTCTTCAATTTTATAAAACTTCTTCGAATTTTTAACAAGCATATCCGCCGGTAATGCCTGCGCATAATGCGGCTCGCCTACTGTTGGAAAATCAAGAAGCAGTTTCATCTTTTCGCCGGATATATCAATTAACTGGGCTGATTGAGTTAACTCCGGTCCGGTTGGAAGATATCTATCCTTTGTAATTTTATTCAACGCAATAACGTACTTACCGAAAGGTTTTTTACTATCACCGCCGGGAATAGAAAGATGACCGATTGAGTAGTAAGTTGGAATTCTATCAACGACTTCCCACGTTCCGATTTTCCATTTAACTATTTCTGAAGAGATGAATGCTGATGTATAGGCATATCCTTGCCCGTCAAATTCCGTATGAAGAGGACCGAGTCCGGGATTTTTTACTTCACCTGCAATAACGGCATCATATTGAAGTATAGGAATATTATTTATTGCTCCATCAAATTTTTTCTCTTCAACTGCTTTTAAAAACCTACTGAATGAGTGCACCGGAAGTAGTGAAGCAAGTTTTCCACCGGCAACTATATATTCGCCGCTTGGATCAACATCAACGCCGTGCGGTGATTTTGGAGTTGGCAAATAATAAATTAAGCCGGGAAGGTTTTCAGGATTAAGAACTTTTACTTCCGTCATCTCTTCTGATTTTGCAGTCTGCTCTGATTCATCCATGTAGTTATGGAAGTAACGGCTTTTCATTGTTGTGTATTTTCCTTCGGCTATAAATTTCTCTGCGAGTTGCCAATTAACTGCGGCAACAAAATCTTTATCATTTTTTGAAGCATTAATCTCGAGGAGAGTATTTGCCTGTTCGCTGTTATAGCAGGTAAAAAATGCCCAACCATGAGATGGACCTTTGCCTGCATGAGCAAGGTCGTAATTAAAACCGGGGACAAGAATCTGAAATGCGAGACTCATCTTTCCGGATTCTTTGTCTAACTTGATAAAACTTATTGTGCCTTTAAAATTTTCTTTGTAACTGCTAATCGCAACATCCTTATTGGGAATCGGAATGCTAAATCTTGTTGCGGCAACAATGTATTCTGTATTTTCAGTTACGAATGGCGAACCGTGGTTGCCTGCCGAGTTTGGAATTTCTATAATTTCAGTTGTTTCAAATTCTTTCAAATCAATCTTTGCGATGCGCGGAGTATTGTTTCCGTTGATGAAAATATATCTTCCATCAGGAACTCCATCTGTCATCGATAATTCCGGATGATGCGCATCATCCCACGGAACAAACCCATACGAAGTCATCAACATCGGTTTTGTTTCTTCCGAGTAGCCGTAGCCTTTTTCGGGATTTTGAGAAAATACTGAAATTGTTCTGAACAACCGTCCGGAAGGAAGACCATATACGGCAAGCTGTCCGCTAAAGCCGCCCGACATAAAAGCGTAGAATTCATCATAACTTCCGGGCGCAACGTAAACATGTGAGGAAGCATCACCCGAAACAGATTCTTTTACATTTTCGCAGCCGGTATAAATCATTCCAGCAACGATTAAGATAGCAGCCGAAATAACAAATTTGTTTTTAAGCAGGTTTTTCATTTTAGCCTTCATATAGTTATTAAATAATTATTTGTTTACATCTCTAAAGTACTCAAGCACCGCTCTTGCGTCCTCTACCGAAAGATTTTGGTTAGGCATTGGCGTTAGGTATTCGGTAAAAAGTTTTTTGGCTTCGGGATGATTTTTGTACATCTCTTCGGGGTTTAACATCATATTCATTATATATTCAGGCGAGCGTCTTTGAAGTAAATCTCCTTGTGCCGGTCCTACATATCTTTCATCAAGTTTATGACACGCAGCGCATTTCGAGTTAAAAATTTCTTCACCCTTTTTAACAAGCGCAGCATCAATAGCGCTCAGTTCGATAATTTCTTTGATTGGTCCAATTCCATTTTTCAATTCAAAATCGGTTAAACCGGATTCGTTTGCCTCCGTACTTTTCCCGGCATTTTGATTAGAATTTCCTTCGCTGTCATATTGATTCTTATCTTCCCCGCATCCAACTATAAATAAGATCGAACTAATGAAAATAAATAGAGTTATTATTTGTAAAACTTTAAATCGGAATACTGGTTTTTCCATTATGGTTTTCCTTTGTTGTTAATTATTCTCTATACAAGTATCCGGTTATATTAAAAATTCTATCAAAAGAGACCTCAACACTATTTTTTCTTAATCGGATTTAATTGTCTGATTAAACTTACAAATAATATTTTAAACTTTCAACAAAAAAATGCTGCCATAATAATAATTCTCGTTTATTGTAATTCCTTGTACCCTTTGTTATATTTTGAACAATCAATTAATAATATTGCCTTGGTCAAATCATGAAAAAGTTTCTACTCTCTTTCGTCATTTTTTTTAGTTTAGCAGTGAATGCACAAAATGTATCGGTTACTGACTACCGTGTCCCGATAAGTAAAGCGCAAACTCTCCGTTTCAATGGTTCCTGGAATTGGGGACAAACCGGCGACAATGTTACGGCTAACAACGCCACGGCTAATCTCCTTTATAAAATATTTTACTCTTCCCTTCCGTTAGCCTGGGATGTAAACGTTGCGGCTACGGGCGGGAAAAATAAAGCTGACTTAAACCACAACATAAGAATTGATACCCGTTTCAGAAAGTACATCTGGGAAGACCGGGATTGGTTTGGACTTGCACAGCTTATTGCGCAGCATGCAAATTTTTATAAAAGTGTAGCAGTCGATTTAACAGTTGGATTTGGTTTTGGCAGATACATTAACGCAACAGCATTAGCTAAAGCTGTAAGAATTGAAGAGCATCTGATTAAAGATGGAATTATAACAGGTTATCTGCCGAAAGAAATTATGATAAATATTGCCAACATCATCGAACGGGAGAGTGAATTTTTTAATGTTTACGGTGATACATATCAAACTTACTGGTATGATGCTATTGAGCAGGAAATAATAAAAGCAGACGAACTCGAACATGATAATGTCGGTTCACTCGGCATTTTACGTATGCAGCAGGTTCTTCTTGGCATTAACGAACGTGTAAATGAAAGATTCTTCGGCTGGGATGTTTCAGCCGGTATTCTATTTCCTCTTTCCACTTTTGATAAATCACCCGTCGGTAATCCAAATCTTACTATTCAAGCAAGGTACTCTTTCCCCATTAGCTGGCGGACTCAAATTAACGCTATTGCCAGAGCTTTTACACCGCTCGATTCGGTTTTTTTCAAAGATATAACTGTTCAAACCGGTGTTGATTTCATTTATGAATTTAGCAACAGAATTAATTTTGTTTCCGGTTATCGATATGGCTTAGTGAAACCTGCTATAGGAAGTGCAATAAGCGAACATAATTTTAATGCCTCTTTTTGGTATTATTTAGAAAATAATATTTATTTAACTATCAGCGGAAATCTTTCCAAGCAGGGGAATAATCCAAGAATATTAACAACACAGGTTGGTCTACAGTATAATCTGTTTTAATTTTTCAATCCCGGATAAATTCCGGGATTATTCCGCATCTTTGCAAAATAAAGTTCATCTCATTCGTAGTTAAATAAATGTAAATTAAAAAGTTTAAATCTTCCATTTGGTGGTTTAATAAAAAGCTTAATATGACTAAACCAATTTCTCTTTTGAAAATTCTTTTCCCTTTCATTATGTTATTTATAGTTTCAGGATGCAGCGATAATCTTCCTCTTGATAAAGATATAAGTAATCGCTCTTATCAACTTGTAGATCAAGATAGTTCAAATGTAATGTTCCCGCACAAGTATGAAGGGAAAACTGTTGTGATGGGTTTTATTTTTACTAACTGCCCTGACATCTGCCCGATGACGACACACAACATGCAGCAGATACAGGAACAATTAAAGAAAAATGAAATTGAAAATGTGGAACTTGTAGCACTCAGCTTTGATCCGCTGCGGGATACTCCATCGGTGCTAAAAGAATATTCGAATGTAAGAGAAATCGACCTGTCGAATTTTAGTTTTATTACAGGAAGGGAAGAAACAATTGATTCTCTTTTAAAGATGATGGGCGTGCTTGCAATTTCTGGCGATACAACTTACACGGAGAACAATAATCCTGTTTATTTTTATACGCATACAGACCGTATTACGCTTATAGACAATAACGCACATGTTCGTAAAGAGTACAGAGGCAGTAAAATTAATATTGACGAAATTTTAAACGATATAAAACAGATAGGAAATTGATATGAAATTTTTATTAGCAGTAATTAGTTTGTTTTTTATTCAGCCGGATACTATTGAAATTGAAAATGCATGGATTCGAAATGCATCAACAGGAATGACTACAGCCCTCTTTTTTGATATCATCAACAATGGAGGCAAAGCTGATACTCTTTCAAAAGTTGAATGCAGCGCAGCAGAAATTGTTCAAATTCACGAAACATTTGAAGACGGCGATATGATGGGAATGCGCGAAGTTGAAGCAGTAATAATTGAAGCGCATTCAACATTTAGTTTTAAACCAATGCATCACCATGTTATGCTAATTAAATTGAAAAAAGATTTGAAAGAGGGAGACAAAGTAGATGTTGTTCTTCAATTCAATAAAGCGGGCAAAATTAAATTACAAGCGGAGGTTAAAAAAATGACAATGGGTAAAATGAAAAAGAATATGCATTAAATAATTGTTCGAAATGAACGCAAACTCATCGCGTATTACATTTGCTATCATTCTTCCGATTCTATGTAATGTCTTTCATGGTACAGCCTGCCTATTTCTGCACCGATAATAAATACAATTGCAGAGTAGTAAATCCAGAATGCAACAACAACAACCAAAGCATAAGTGCCGTAAATCCTCCCGAATGAAGAAAAGTTAGAGATATAATACCCAAAAACTTGTTTTGCAACTTCCCAAAGAATAGCAGCCCATAAAGCGCTAATAAGAATTGTCCGCTTCCCAAGCCTTCGTTGCGGTACAGTATAATAGAGAATAGTGAATAAAGCGAAAATTATAAAAAATGATATTACTGAAAACAAGAAATGACCAAAAATTTTACTGCTGAAAATGCTTAAAAATTCCCAATCGTCAGCAGCCTGACGGAGTACATCAATAACCGGTATAAAAATAGTAGTTAAGAAGAAAATCAAAATTACCATCAACACGAGTGCAAAGTCGCGCAGTTTAGCAATTATTACATTCAATTCAATTTCAATACCATAAACTCTATTTAAAATAGTACGCATAGAACTGAACAAACCACTTGCAGCAAACAATAATCCTATCCCGCCAATTATGCCCGCAATATTTTTATATTCAACAACTTCACTGATGCGGCTAAAAATTATTTCTTTAACGAAATCGGAATACTGACTATAGGGTATTATAGTTTCAATTAATGTATTTACCTGCCCCTGCATGTGATTGCTGTCGAGTATACTCCCCAGCACAGCAAAAATTATAAGTATGAATGGGATAATGCAAACGAACAGTGAGAAAGATAATCCGCCGGCATACAGGAAAACATGATGATTATCTAACCTATAATACAACCCTCCGAAATAGTGAAAGAAAAAAATTTTAAACTTTTTATAGAAAGGAGAAAGCAGAAGCATTAAACGCATCTCCTTCAACCTCAAAAAAATAGAGTCTTTTTTTGCAGCCAGTTTGATCTTTGGCTTGGGCTTTTTTTTAATCCGTCTACTCATTCATTATGCGGGGAATTGTATTGAAATATATATCTGCCAACATTTCTAACGCGAACTCAAGTTTATTCACTAACAGTTTTTCCCCGCCGGTATTGCCAAGAAGTTCAAATTTCTGTCCTATCTTTTTTAAAAGATTTTCAAATTCTGTTTTTGCAGCTGGAGCAATAGAAACTATCACCCTCGATTGCGATTCCGAGAAAAGGGAAAAATCTTTGCGCGATTTTATCTTAATAGATACTTCAGCGCCGATTAAATTATTTTCGTTAATAATACAGCACTCGGCAAGCGATGAGATAACACCGCCTTCGGAAACATCGTGTGCGGAGTTAATTAATTTTTTTTCAATCAAACTCAAAACTGCATCATGCAGTTTTTTTTCCGTTTCCAGATTTAGTCCGGGGGCATCGCCTTCAACCTTATCATAAATCGCTTTGAGATATTCGCTGCCTCCAAGCTCCTCATAATCTTCACCTAAAATATAGATTAAATCATTTTCATTTTTAAAATACGATGTTGTAATATTTTTTAAGTTTTCAATCAGCCCGACCATACCTATTGTGGGAGTTGGGTAAACAGCAGTGTTCATAGATTCATTATAGAAACTAACATTGCCTCCGGTGACAGGCGTTTCAAAATATTTACAGGCTTCTCCCATTCCTTCAACGGCTTCTTTGAACTGCCAGTACATTTCTGGTTTGTATGGATTCCCGAAATTCAAACAATTTGTAATTGCCAGCGGAACGCCTCCTGAACAAACAACATTTCTCGCAGATTCCGCAACGGCAATTTTTGCACCTTCTTTTGGATTCAAATAAACATAACGGGAATTGCAGTCTGTCTTTAAAGCGAGCGCTTTGTTAATATCTTTCAAATAAATTACAGCCGAGTCGCAGCCCGGACCGACGATTGTATTTGTGCGTACCATAGAATCATACTGCTCATACACCCATTTTTTTGAAGCAATATTAGGTGATGAAAATACTTTTAAAAATGTGTCATGCAAATCTTCCGGTTCAGGCAGAGAATTAAAATCAAATTTTCTCAATTCATCTATGTAGGCAGGTTTTTTAGATTCACGATGATAAACCGGCGCACCGCCGCCCAGCACTAATTCAAATGAAGGAATAACAACTTTCTTCTCTCTGTCGTAATCTATATCGAGATTTCCATCTTCCGTAACATAACCAATTATTTCGCAATGAAGATCCCACTTCTCGAACACTTCTTTTACTTTATCCTCATATCCTTTTTTAACGCAGCAAAGCATTCTTTCCTGACTTTCGGACAGCATAATTTCATAAGCCGTCATTCCTTTTTCGCGAAGCGGCACTTTATTCAAATCTATCTTCATCCCGGCTTCGCCCTTTGCGCTCATCTCGCTTGTAGAGCATGAAATGCCCGCAGCGCCCATATCCTGTATGCCTATCAACCAGCCTTGCTTGATTATTTCGAGCGTTGCTTCCATTAATAATTTTTCGGTAAACGGATCACCAACTTGAACTGAAGGACGTTTAGCTTCAGACTTTTCACTTATTTCTTCCGAAGCAAATGTAGCGCCGTGTATTCCGTCTCTACCGGTAGATGAACCGACAATCATAATAGGGTTGCCGGCGCCTTTTGCAACCGCGCTTGCAACCGCTCCCTTTTTAACGATACCAACAGACATTGCGTTAACCAGAGGATTGTCCTGGTAAGATTCATCAAAATAAACTTCTCCGGCAACTGTAGGTACGCCAAAGCAATTACCATAATCACCGATTCCTTTAACAACACCTTCAAATAAAAATCGTGTGTGTGCATTTTTCAGCGAACCGAAACGGAGCGAGTTTAAAGATGCAATCGGACGCGCGCCCATAGTAAATATATCCCGCATAATTCCGCCCACTCCTGTTGCAGCGCCCTGATAAGGTTCAACTGCCGAGGGATGATTATGGCTTTCAATTTTAAATGCCACGGCGAAATCATCTCCGATGTCGACGAGTCCGGCATTTTCCTCACCTGCACCTACTAATAATCTACCGCCGCTGCGCGGCAATGTTTTAAGCAGCGCAATTGAATTTTTGTAACTGCAATGTTCGCTCCACATAACAGAAAAAATTCCAAGTTCGGTAAATGAAGGAGTGCGTCCTAATATTTTTAAAATCCGATCGTATTCTTGCTCGGTCAATCCGTGTTCCAAGGCTAATGGTAAATCTACACGAGGTTCTTGTATCAATTTATTTCCGTTTTGAATTAATTGTGTAGGCAAATATAAGAATTATCAGTGAAGGGATAAAACAGAGATGTTTTTTTTAGTCATGCATTTACATGCCCGTTGGAGTTTTCAATCTCATATTTTCTGGCTTAATGCTTTATAGAATGGCTCTGTATCATTCCAGTAATCCGCTAAATAAAGTGACTTATCTGGTTACTTCTTTTAATTCAATGAACATTTCTTGTAATTTTTTAGAAATTTAGAATCTCTCTCTTTTGACTAAATTTCTGAATGAATTTTATGTTTAATGAATAATCTATATTAATATTCTTATACCAACTCTTTAATCATATTCTATTATAAATATTTAACATTAATTATTTCGTAATTATTTTAAGCTGCAATATTTGGTAATGATTCCTTCGAAACATTCTTATAAACAAATTCTTTTAGAAATAAATAAAAAGTTAAAGTAGGCAACATCACTAAGGAAGATATGTACAAAAATCTTAAAGAATAAAAATAAACTGAATTCATCTGAACAAATATATTTGTCATAAGTACTTGATCAGAAGCTGGAGCGCCTTTTAGGATAATGAAAATTATAGTTGAGGCAATAACAGTAACATATATCCAGTATTTTATTTTCATTTTCGTATAAAAAGCTAGTAAACAAAAGGTAATAGAGGCTATGATAAATAATAATGTCTTGGTTCAACGTGAAATGGAATTTCAGCTATGTTAATTAAGGTGCGTTTTTTTAGGCATTGGATATTGATAAATAAGGATGAATACAGTGGGAAGAGAATTCTTCCCACCAGATGATTATTATTTATCACCATCATCCAGCTATCCTT
>MNYQ01000049.1 GCA_001873185.1 Ignavibacteria bacterium CG2_30_36_16
TACAAAAATGTTAAAAGAAGTGGTAAATGTTTCTTCATAAAATAAAAACACCGGCAAAAATAAATATCGGGTTGAATGTAATCCGTAAAAGAGAAGATGGTTTTCATGACCTCGAAACAATTTTTTACCCCATAAACCTGTTTGATGAAATTGAATTTGAGGAATCTGATTCATTCAATTTTCAAACTGATAATAAATTACTTGCAGAAGAAAAAAATAATTTGATTGTAAAAACCGTTCATCTTTTAGAGAATGTAAACGGTGTTAAAATAAATTTGAGTATAAAACTGCACAAAAACATTCCCATTGGCGCAGGACTTGGCGGCGGCAGTTCCGATGCGGCTGCGGTGCTAACTTCGCTTAACAAAATATTTAATTTTAATTTGTCCCTTGATAAATTATTAGAACTTGCTTTAGGGCTTGGTTCGGATGTTCCTTTTTTTATCAATCCAATTCCTTCTTTTGCAGAGTCGAGAGGCGAAGTTTTGTATAAGAAGAAGTTTAAAATTAATAATCCGGTTCTTATTATTAACCCCGGCATTCATGTTTCAACATCATGGGCTTTTGAAAATGTAAAACCGCAAACCCCTGTAAAATCGTTATTCACACTGCTTAAAACTGATTTTGAAAATATAGCCTCGCTAAAAAAAATAATTACAAACGACTTCGAGAAAACAGTGTTTGAGAAGTATCCTGAAATCCATTCAATAAAAAAAGACATCATTGAAACCGGCGCCGAATTTGCGCTTATGACCGGTACAGGTTCCACAGTTTTTGGCATCTACAAAAATTTAGATGATGCGAAGAAAGCATACAATTTATTTAATAAAAATTATTTTAGGTTTATACATTATGAAAAATAATATTTTTCTGCTTGCATTTTCTTTTATTCTATTCGGTTGTTCGACAACTGAAGAAATGAAAATCAATCCAAGAAGTTTATGGAATGCAGCCGAACCAAAACCGTTTGAAAATCATATTCCCGAAAGAATAACTATTCATCACGAAGGTACAAGATTTGAAAAAGGCGGCGACGCTCCAAAGCATATTAAAAATGTCCAAACATGGGGAATGGGAAAAGACCGTAATTGGGCTGATATTCCTTATCATTTTTTGATTGATCCCGATGGAAATATTTTTGAGGGAAGAAATGTTTTTACCACCGGAGAAACAGCAACAGAGTACGATCCAACGGGACATCTGTTAATTACGTTAATGGGAAATTTTGAAGAGCAGGAAGTTAGCGAAGAACAACTTAATGCATTGATAAACCTAACTGCCTATTGCTGTGAGAAATACAATATATCCTCAGAAACAATAGCTTCACACAGAGATCATTCTGCGCAAACGGTTTGTCCCGGTAAAAATTTGTATTTCAATTACATTAAGAACGGTTATTTGAAAGACAAAGTAAAAGAATTAATTAAATAACCGCTCCTTCATTGTAATCTACAGTTTCGTTCGAAGCGTTAACCTTAACATTGATGCCAAATGGAAGTGTCGCTTTTACCGGTATATGTCCATGCGGGAAGTTATAAACAACCGGAATATTTAAACTCCCGAAGTAGCTATCAATCACTTCGCCAAGGGATAAAGTTTTTTTCATCGGATCGTGCTCGTTACAGTCTACAAACGAACCAAGAATAACGCCGGAGGTTTCTTCTAATATCCCTGACAGTTTAATTTGGCTTAGCATCCGATCAATACGGTACGGGAGTTCACCAATATCTTCAAGAAAAAGTATAGCATCTTTAAATGGCGGAAGATATGGAGTTCCAATCAATCCGGTTATTAACGCAAGATTACCTCCTACTAATTTCCCTTTGCTGCTGCCTTTCGTAAGTTTATATAAATTTTCATTCTCCGGCAAATCAATTTTCCCAATTTTCTTTTCGGAGGTTAATATTCTCCAAAAAAACTCTTCGGCATAAGGATTTACATCATCATATAAATCAACTGCCAGCATAGGACCGGCAAACGTGACTAACCCTGCATGTTTTAAGAACGCCATTTGAAGCGCGGTTATGTCGCTGTATCCAACAAATATTTTCGGATTAGCTTTTATGAGCTTGTAATCTATTTTAGCGAGAATACGATTAGCGCCATAACCACCGCGTACACAAATGATAGCTTTCACATCTTTGTTCTTAAATAATTTATGAAGATCGCTAAGCCGCTCTTCATCGCTGCCGGCAAGGTATCCGTTGTATTTGCCGACATTTTCTCCAACTATCACCCTGTAACCAATTCTCTCAAGATATTTAACACCTTGTTCAACCCGCGAATAATCATCAGCACTGGATGCCGGGGAAACAATTCCTATTAAATCTCCCGGCTTAAGTTTCTTTGGTTTAACTACTTTCATATACAGACACAATTCATATAGTTAACAAATTTGAATTCGGAATTGAATTTAAGCAATTGATTTTATTCAGTCAACTAAAGTACGTAACGTTCGTAAAGCGTTGATGTTATAATATGCTGATTTATAGGTGGTTATAGTATAATTACTCAAAATTAGTTCGACAGGACTTATGACTGTTGGAAAAAGCTTTTCTTCTCGTTTACATAAGCGTACTTGTTTTTAATCCAAACTGCAGGTAGAAAAGCCAGCGAAAATTATAATGCAGAATTAAAGAATTGGATCAGTAGTCTTCCTCAAGAATATAGGCATCATAAATGAGTTTGTATTCTTGATGCCATTCGTTTTCTTTTTCTAATGAACCGGTTCTTCTGTGTAATTTCGGCGGTTCTATTTTCTTATTCATTGCACGCGGTATTTCATCCCTCTTCCGAATCTGAATTTCGCATAATTCTATAAAAATACTTTTTTCATTCTTCATATTTACTTCTTCTAAATTTATTTGAAAATATAAAATACTAATCGGTTATAAGTTAGAGTTAAAAAGCCGTTACAATTAAAATAGGAATTTGTACTCTCTCCATACATTCGTTCCGTTGGGTCAAAAATATTTTTCGCTGCCAAATTTTTTTCTTTGCAGATTAACTTAAAAATATTCCTGGCAATAAGTGTAAAAAATAAAAACGGAAGTAAACTATTGAGCCTACTTCCGCTTTTTTAGTCAATCTCATTTTAGTCGAAGAAAGAGATTGATGGAGAGAATAATTACTTTGTTAAAGACATCTTCTTAGTGAATGAACCTGCGGAAGTTTCTAATTTATAAAGGTAAACTCCACTTGTAAATTTTGAAGCATCCCAATTAATTTCGTAAGCGCCGATGTTTCTAAATCCGTTAACAAGCTCGGCTACCTGCTGCCCTAATATGTTGTAAACTATTAATCTAACGTTACCCGCCTCAGGAATGCTAAAATTAATTTTGGTTGCCGGATTGAAAGGATTAGGATAGTTTTGCCCAAGCGAATATTCTGAAGGAATATTACTTTCATCAGCATTTTTAACGTCGGTTAATAAACCGATGCTGTTCAAGTTAGTCCAGCCTACTGCCCAATTCTCTGCGCCAAAAGCGCCATAAAAATCTGCGGATGAAAAGATGTTGTTTCCAGCCGGCAGTTGTTTCCTCGGCAGGGTAAATGCAGGGCTGCTCTGCATTGGGCGCGCATCTAATAAATTATTTCCGCTGCGAGCTATTGAATATAACTGAGGATTAATAAGAGTATTAGCATTGGCGGGATTTCCAAGAAACTGCTGCATAAAAAATTGTCCGGCAATATCATTTATTGTAGATGAACTGTTTTTGTACCAAATATTGTTTTGAAGGATTAACTGTCCATCAGCAAATCTATTGTAGCATGTTAGGCCCGAACCCGAATCAACTTTAACTCCCGAT
>MNYQ01000094.1 GCA_001873185.1 Ignavibacteria bacterium CG2_30_36_16
TCATAATCACCTAATCATTAAGTATTTTATCTGTAAATGAGCAAAATAAGAGAAAGAAGAAAGTTGAAAAATCTATCTGCTCATTTGCAGGTAAAAGAGTGTTGTCCCGAAATAATATCTTTTTTTCCCATAACAGCGTTAATTGCTTTTTTATATTCTAAAGAATAAACCTCTTTATCCAATTAGTATAGGATTCATCTGTGCGCGGGCTGTAGTGCCCTGCTCTCATTTCGTTTCTAACTTTGTCTAATCCGTTAGCTAACGGACTGTGTGATTGTTTTGCCACTCATCTCCATATTCTCTAAATGCTGCTTAGTAAAATGTATTAATTTTATTTGCCAAAGGCAAGAAATATTTTTTAAGAATGCTTTTTCTTGCAGCTCTGGCATATCTGTCCAAAACAAATTATAATATTTCGTCCGCTAAGGAAAAAGAAATAGTAGCCGGTCTCGTTGATGGGTTGAGTTATAAGATGATTGCCCGCTCAAATGAAATATCTATAGAAACTGTGCGGTTCCATATTAAAAATATTTACAAGAAACTGCATGTAAACTGCAAAGTAGAGGTTATCACAAAATCATTAAGGGGAGAACTATAAAAAATTAAGCTCTTTCATATCTGCCCCCGCCAATTATTATCATTAAATTTAAAACTGTTCCTTATTTCGTTATAAATATCGGCGGGAAGTTTTCCCTGGCTGACGAGTTTAATGTTCTCATCTAAATGTTTGAGGTTTGTAGTGCCAGTAATTATTGAAGTAACTCCCCCGGTATATGCTGAAAAACGGAGGGCGGCTTCCTGCCAATCCATATTAATTTGCAAGTTCATTCTTTTCATCCGCATCCAGTACTCTTCGCAGTAATGACCTGTAGGTTTGACGTTAAACCGCCACGGAGCATTTCCTGTTGGTCGTTTTGCAATAACGCCTAAACCGTTTTTTTTTGCATCGAGCAAGGTTGCATCAATATCCTGTTGGTCAAAAATATTTACAGAGGTTTGAACCCCGCTAAATTTGCCGGAGGCAACCGCATATTTTAGCGCTTCGTTTTCACCCGAATAACCGGCAACTTTTACTTTCCCCTGCTCAACCATTCTTCCAAGGGCATTGGCAACTTCTCCCCGCAGCAATGTTTCAATCGGGCAGGAGTGAAGATGTACAAAATCAAGCCGGTCGGTTCTATATTTTTTAAGCGCTTCTTCAACACCCTTCGCTATAGCATCAGATGACCAGTCGCTTACTCCTTTAATACCATAACCGATCTTAGTCGAAATGAAAAATTCATCCCTGCGGTGCGAAAGGTATTTACCAATTCGTTCTTCCGATAAGCCGTAACTTCGTGCGCTGTCAATTAAGTTGATGCCGCTGTCGAGCACGTGGTTTAATAAGATTTCAATTTCTTTTTCTGACTGAGAGTTATTGCCGATTTGCCCGGCGCCAAATCCTACCACAGAAACTTTTAAACCTGAGTTCCCATACTCTCTATATTCCATTCGATCCAAATAATAAATTAAAAATCTACTTGAAATTTAAGAAATAAATATTTACAGGCAATTATTCTAGTGCAAATGATAGTGATTAATAAAAATTATTTGGAATGGATAAAAAAGATTGACTATTGCCAAATAGATTTGTAGAATAACATTTGTATTGACCTTCTAAATTAGATTTCTATGTATATTACATATTAGAATATAAATTGGTTGCCAATTTATTCTAAGAGTTGATAATTAGCCCATGAAATTTTAGGTTATCAGGAAAATGCTTAAAAAAGAACAGATTCAAGAAATGAAAAACGAAGGTAATGGTACAATTGCTAAATTTATTGATAAAAACAAATCCAGCAATAGAAATGTACTCAATCTTTTGGAAAATTTAGGACGATTGCCCGATGACTTCGATGGCAAATTCCTTTTAGATCTTCTTGATAATGAAAACAGTAAAGTTCGCTATTGGGCAGTTAAGAATTTAGGAAAGTTGACCGATGATGAGTATTTAAGAGTTCTTAAAAGAGTAGCAGAAACAGATTCAGAAACAAATGTCAGACGCGAAGCGGCTTCGTCAATCGGAAGAATGAGAAATCCACGTGCGAAGAAAATTCTTATAAATATTTTGCATGATAATGATCCCAAGGTTGTATGCCAAGCAATAAGGGGATTGTTGTTTTTCAAAGGCGATGCAGAAATAGATGAAAATTTGAAATCGTTAATACAGCATCAGAATGAAATGGTACGAACTGTTATTTATAAAGAGTATTTTGCTAAAGACAAGATTCCATCCAGTCAACCACATCAGGATAGTTGTGATTATTTGAAAAATGTTGTAGTTAATGCTGATACTATTGAGGTAATGAAACAAATGAGGGATGAAAGCATCCATTTAACTTTTACTTCTCCCCCTTACTATAATGCAAGAGACTATTCAATTTATCCAAGTTATAAACACTACCTGGATTTTCTTACTGGGGTTTTTAAGCAAGTACATCGAATTACGAAAGAAGGGAGATTTTTAATTCTTAATACTTCACCAATAATAATACCACGGGTTAGTCGACAACATTCCAGTAAACGCTACCCAATCCCATTTGATATTCATCCATTTTTAATAGAAATGGGGTGGGAGTTCATTGATGATATTGTTTGGATGAAACCTGAAGCGAGTGTAAAAAATCGCATTGGTGGTTTTCAGCAGCATCGAAAACCACTTGCATATAAACCAAATAATATTACTGAGTACTTAATGGTTTATCGTAAATCGACAGAAAAATTGCTGGATTGGAATATTAAACAGTACGACTGGAAAACAGTTCAAGAAAGCAAAGTAACAGATGGTTTTGAAACAACAAATGTGTGGAAAATTGACCCATGTTTTGACAAAATACACTCGGCGGTGTTTCCAACAGAGCTTTGTAAGCGTGTTATTCAATACTATTCGTTTAAGGGCGATTTGGTTTTTGATCCTTTCGGCGGAAGCGGAACAGTATATTTATAAAACTTTAGATCTATTATGAAAAAAATAAAATTTACTGATAGCGATAGAGAATTAGTAATTAAAGAATTAGAGACAATTCAAAAAACAAAATTAATTCAATTAAAACCTTCTAGAAAATTATATAAAGATTCAAATGAAATGCTTTATTTGATTTCTGGTGGAACCGAAGATTGGCACGGTATCAATGTCAATGTTATAAATAAATTAATTGAACATAATAAAGAAGGTGCTTTTGTAATTGCTAAAAAGTATCAAACTAAAATTGAAATTTGTGTCGGTTCTTTATCAATGTTTGTTAAGAATTTAGATAAATTGCCTCGAACAAAATCCGGTGGCTATCATTTTCATAATGTAATAACAGAAGATGGTTTATTTGTTGAAGAAATACCTGAACTATATTGCAATAAAGTCATAGAGTTTTCTTTTAAACCCGGAACAAGAGACTTTTCAAAGTTAAAAAAGATTTCAAAAATCCTTAATATAGAAATAAATGACGATGTTGAATTAACTCATAGCGATGTCCAAGCCAAATTAATTTTAATTGGTAGTTATTTGAATTTTCGAACATATACTCCAGATGTTTCTAAAAATAGCATTTATGGAAATTTAGGAGAACTTTGTTCTGATATAGAAATACCTGAAGGTTCCATTCCTGCTTTGAGCGTAGATACGGTAAAATTTGTTGACGTAATATGGTTTGATGAAGAAGGATATCCAACACACGCTTTTGAAGTTGAACATTCAACTGATATAACTAAAGGCTTATTACGGTTATATCAAATACATAAACTTAGAATAAAGATGTTTGTTATATCTAAAGAAGTTTCTCGAGATAAATTTAAAAGAGAAGTATTAAAGAATCCTTTTGTAAAGATTAAAAATGAATTCGTGTTCAAAAATTATGATGAACTTGATTCTTTTTTCCAATCGGTAAAGCAGTTTAATACAATGCAAGAAATGTTTTTAAAAAGGTGATATAATGAAAAAAGAAAAAATCAATCTAACAGAAAGTGACTCTTTGTTCACGATAGGAGCATTTATCAAACCAGTTAAAGTTACTATCAATGATGAAGAACAATGGCGGTGGATAGTAACATCTTTTGAAGACCAAACTTTTTTAAATGGTAGTGAGTTAGAAGTTTATGAGTATGCAAACAAGTTAGAATATCTAATCCCTTCCGAATAAATAGTTACTTTAGTAACGCTGAATTTCTTCAATACGCAATTGATTTCTTTAAAAGAATTGTAGAAGCAAAATTAAAGAGCGAAGACATCACGGTTGATCGGTACAAGAAGAAATTCTTAAATCTGAAACTTTCAACAAGCGAAATAGCGATTAACTCTGGACTTAATAAGAAGAAAATTCCAAATATGTATAATTCTGCAAAACGTTCAATTGTTATTGAAGCTTCAAGTGAACATTATGATACTCTTTATAACGCAATAAAAGAATTAACTGAAACTGAACACGAATTAGATTTGAAACTTACAATTAAATTCAGAGGAGTAAGCGTAGATTTAAATGTAATTGAAAGTTTAATTGTGATTAATACAATTGCTGTAAAACGAGCAGAGATTAGGGGTGGAATGTGGAGCGCGGTTGGGAAACAAATTGAGAAACCTCTGATTGTAAGTATTTGTAAGTTATTTAATGTGCCGTTTGAATACTTTGATCAGAAAGACAACCCTAAAAGTTTCAGAGAAGTTGATTTTTATATTCTTTCTGAAGACGGTGAAAAATTAAGAACAGAGGTTAAACTTATGGGTAAAGGCAATCCTGAAAGCGCTGATGCAATTTTTGCGCGCGAACCCAAAATATTTTTAGCTGACAAATTATCTGAGAAGAATAAAAAGCAAGCGGATATGCTTGGTGTTCAATGGATTGAACTTCGTACAGATAACGGTTATAAAAGATTTATAGAAGTACTTAAAGTTTTGAATGTTCCGTATAAAGAATTTGATGAAGATTTGGTAGAGAGAATTGATCGAATTGTAAATGAGATTTATGGAGAATAAACTATAGGCATATATTTTCAAATTACAAAATTTATTACAATGGCGAAGGCAAAGTAATTATAAATGATAAATTCCCTTTCGTAAAAATAAACTCGAAAATTTCATGAATTTAGAAATTTGAACTCTCTTAGATTAAGAGTACACATCTTCGGCTAAGCTTGTACCCCGGAGAGGATTCGAACCTCCGACCTACGGTTTAGGAAACCGACGCTCTATCCTACTGAGCTACCGGGGCATACATTAACGTCAAAACAAAAATATAAAAGTTTACAGTTAAATGGAATTTGCAGTGATAATTCCCTCTCCAAAGGGACTGCTTTATTTGCGTTAATGTCTTGTCATCAATTTTTTTAATGTCAATAACCATTAGAAGCATATTATTTCCGAAGTTTTTAATTTTAACTATATAATTTTAAATTTTAAAGAAAGGTTTATGTGCAAACTATATTAGGTTCAGGCGGCGGTATAGGAAATGAAACCGCAAAAAATTTACTTCGCTTTACAGATAAAATTAGGTTAGTAAGCAGAAACCCCAAACAGGTTAATAAAACTGACGAAATTTATTCTGCTGATCTGACTAATAATGAGGAAGTTATCAAAGCTGTGCATGGTTCCGATGTGGTCTACCTTACAGTCGGGCTTCAATACAAACTTAGTATTTGGCAGGCGCAATGGCATCAGATAATGAGTAATGTTATAGAAGCGTGCAAAAAAAATAATTCGAAGCTCGTTTTTTTTGACAATGTTTATTCATACGGACTTGTTAAAGGAAAAATGACTGAAGCAACACAGTATAACCCATCAAGTAAAAAAGGTGAATTACGAGCAAAGATTGCCGAGCAATTGATGGCGGAAGTAAAAGCAGGCTCTTTGAATGCTATGATTGTGCGTTCGGCAGATTTTTATGGACCCGGCGCAGTAAATACATTCACGCATCCTATGGTTTTTGAAAAATTAAAAACACATAAAACAGCCAACTGGCTTGCAAATGATAGCGTGAAGCATTCTTTTACTTATGTTCCGGATGCTGGCAACGCAACCGCCGTACTCGGCAATACGCCAACAGCATATAACCAGATTTGGCACTTGCCCACTGACAAAGATGCACTGACAGGAAAAGAATTTATTGAAAAGGTGGCGGCTTGCTATAATGCAAATCCTAAGTACACAGTATTAAAATCATGGATGATGAAGGCGGCTGGATTGTTTAATCCTCTTGCAAAAGAATCAGTTGAGATGCTTTACCAATATGAGTATGAATACCTTTTTGACAGTACAAAATTTGAAAAAGCTTTCTTCCAGCCGACATCTTATCAAACGGGAATAGAAGCGGAAGCTAAATGGTAAAATAAATTTAACGAAATTTGTTTGACGATAATTAAAAAAACATTTGGCGAAATTCTGTTTTACCTCCTAAATTATTAAATTCAAGGGCAGTTCCTCCATGAGATAAGAATAGCGTCTCTATACGGTTTAGGGCATTTTAAGTAAGGGAACTTGATTAACCATTAGCCGATTGACACACCTTAACTTTACTCATTTTTAGGACAGAAAAAGTTGTCAAAAAAAGCTATATTAACGCCTCATTTTGGAAATAAACAATGATTGGCAAAGAATTATTAAAAAAATATAAAAACTCAAATAATTTCTTTAATAGAGATTTGAGTTGGGTTGAGTTCAACCGGCGGGTTTTGGAAGAAGCTCTTAATCCCGAACAGCCTTTGCTTGAAAAAGTTAAGTTTCTTTCTATCTTCCATTCCAACCTTGACGAATTTTACATGATTCGTATATCAGGACTGAAAGAACAGATAGCCGCCAATATTCTTGAACCTACGATTGACGGATTAACTCCCCGTGAACAATTGCAAAAAATTGAAAAAGCAGTGCAGCCAATGCTTCAACAGACGATGGACATTTGGATACAAGAAATTGTGCCTGCTTTGCGCGAGCATAATGTTTTTGTTTACAGATATAGTGAATTGACTGACGTCGACAAAGAAAAGCTAACTGACTATTTCAAAAAAGAAATATTTCCGGTTCTCACTCCGCTTGCTTTCGATCCGGGAAGACCATTTCCGTACATTTCAAATTTAAGCTTAAGCCTTGCAATACTTATCCGCAAACCGAATGGTGAAAATCATTTTGCACGCGTTAAAGTACCCAGCATCCTACCAAGGTTGATGAAAATTGATCATATAATTGACATAAATAAAAAAAACGGTAACAACGGCAAATTTTGTGCAAAATATATTTGGTTAGGTGATGTGATTAAAGCAAACCTTTCTCAGTTATTCCCCGGTTTAGAAGTTGTAGAGTCGCATCGTTTCAGGATAACGCGTGATACTGATATAGAACTTCAGGAAGATGAAGCCGATGATTTATTACGTGTAATTGAAGAGAATATTAGACAGCGTAGATTTGGGCGTGTAGTAAGACTTGAAGTTGCGCGTAAGATGCCGGATTTTATGCTTGATACCCTGATGGAAAATTTGTTGATTTCAAAAGAAGATGTTCATGTGCTTGATGGACCTCTTGGCTTAAGCGACATCATGATGCTTTATGATCTTCCACTACATCAATTAAAGATGAAACCTTACTACCCGGTCATGCCCCGCCCTTTTGAAGACGGTGAAGATATTTTCAGTATAATAAAGCAGAAGGATGTTCTTCTTCATCATCCTTATCATTCATTTACACCGGTAATTGATTTTATTAAACAAGCAACCGATGACCCGGACGTACTTGCCATAAAACAAACTCTATATCGTGTCGGTGCAAATTCACCAATTGTAAAATCATTAATTGAAGCTGCCGAACGGGGAAAGCAGGTTGCCGTCCTCGTAGAATTAAAAGCAAGGTTTGATGAAGAGAATAATATTTTTTGGGCTCGCGAACTTGAGAAAGTTGGAGTGCATGTTGTTTATGGATTAGTAGGTCTAAAAACTCACGCAAAAATGACGCTAGTGGTTAGACGCGAATCCGATGGCGTGAATCGCTACGTTCATCTTGCTACCGGCAATTATAATGCTTCAACGGCAAAGCTTTACACCGATCTTGGTTTGTTTACCTGCGATGAAGATATATGTGCAGACGTTTCTGATTTATTTAACTATCTAACAGGTTATTCAAAACAGACTTCTTTTCGCAAATTAATTGTTGCACCCATCAATATGCGCGAATCATTTTTAAATATGATTCTGCACGAAGTTGAAAATAAAAAAGCCGGCAAGGAAGCTCAGATAATAATAAAGATAAATTCGCTTGTCGATCCCGTATTAATCTCTGCTTTGTACGAGGCATCAAACAACGGCGTAAAGATTGACTTAGTAGTTAGAGGAATTTGCTGCCTTGTGCCAGGAGTAGAAGGACTCAGCGAAAACATACGCGTTATTAGCATCGTTGGAAGGTTTCTCGAACACAGCCGTGTTTTCTATTTTTATAATGACGGCAAAGAAAATATTTACTTGAGCAGCGCCGATTTTATGCAGCGTAACCTCGACCGAAGAGTTGAAATTGCTTTCCCGATTGAAGATAATAAATTAAAGGACACTCTTAAAAGAACATTACTTCGCGTTACTTTATTAGATAATATTAAAGCACGCATACTAAAACCTGATATGGCGTACGAGTTTGTACAGGTTTTGGAAGGACACAAAAGAATTAATACTCAGGAGTGGCTGATGAGCCACACCATTAAAGTTTCTGGCATAAATGATAAAAGCAAGATTCTTAAATCATAATTTTTCAATTGTTTTCTTTTAATATTGTTTCAAGAGTTTTGCCCGTACCGTAATACTAAATGATGATACGATCAGCCAACGTTTCAATCGACTTAATAAGTCCATCATCAAACAAAATTTTTTAAAATAAATAAGGATATATAATGGCAGAAATAACAAAAAGTGAAGTACTTAATGCTTTTAAGAAAATTGAAGATAAAAATTTAAACGTTAATCTCCTCACCCTCAATTCAATAAAAACTGTTGAAACGAAAGTTAATGATTTTGTAGTAAATGTTGTTCTACCGGTTCCTCCCGCTGCAGTTACGGATGAACTAAAAAATAAATTTGTTGATATTCTAAAATCAAACTTCGGAAGATTAGAAAAAGTAAAAGTAAATATTGAAACCAAAGTAACATCACATAAAGATGAAAAAAAAGAACGGCTCCTTCCGGGAGTTAAAAACACAATTGCTGTTGCAAGCGGCAAAGGCGGCGTTGGAAAAAGCACTGTCGCGGTTAATCTTGCTGTAGCTCTTGCAAGAGATGGGGCTAAAGTTGGTTTGATTGATGCGGACATTTACGGTCCGAGCATTCCACTTATGCTGGGGATAAATGAGAAACCAAAAGTATATCAGAATCCCAAATCGGCTAAGATGTTACCGCTCGAAAACTTTGGTATTAAATTAATGTCAATCGGTTTTCTTGTTGACGACGGCACTCCGGTAATCTGGCGCGGTCCAATGGCAAGCGGAGCGGTAAAACAATTTATGACCGATGTTGAATGGGAAGAATTAGATTATCTTGTTTTTGATATGCCTCCAGGAACCGGCGATATTCAATTAACTTTAGTGCAAACCATTCCTTTAACCGGCGCTATCATTGTAACAACTCCTCAGGAAGTTTCTCTAATTGATGCCCGAAAAGGTTTGAAAATGTTTAACCGCGTTAATGTGCCGGTGCTCGGTATAGTTGAAAATATGAGTTTCTTTATTGCGCCCGATACAGGGAAACAGTACGATATTTTCGGCACAGGCGGCGGGGAAAATCTTGCTAAAGAATTAGAAGTTCCTTTCCTCGGCGGCATTCCTATTAATTCAAAAATTAGAATCGGCGGTGATCAGGGAATACCTATGGCTTTCGATAATCCTGATTCAGATTACGCAAAGACGATGCAGGAAGTAGCCCGTAAAGTTGCAACAGAGATAAATCTTCGAAATTTAAATGATACAAATGTAGAAATTATTCTGGGTGACGAATAAAGTTCGGCGGGGCGAGGCAAAATACGCCCCACATTTTTTGCTAATAGGGGCAATGCCGGCAGCCGTTTCCGCAGCAGTAGCCCCTATCCTTTAAATATGCCGATGTAAAAACTCTGTACCCGGTTTTAGGATCAATGTAAAAAAACTCTCCTTTTAATAAAGCGTTTTTATGTCTGAGAATCACTTCGTCATAAAAAGGGTTGTCTTTTCTCAGGCTGCAAATAAGCTCTAAATTTACTTTGTCATTTTTATCTTCATTCATAAGCAAAATTATAAATTGATTATTATCTTAACTGTGCTTTATTCTACCATTTATTAATGTCCTTCAAACAAATATATGATTAAACCGATTGCCCGCAATAACAAATTTTTTATCAAATCAGTTTTGATAATAGCAGCTATTTCGGTATTGTTTTTATTTGGCGGAATTAACAGAACAATAAACTCAACAATCGAACAAATATTGTCAGTTGCAAGAGGCGAGTTGGTACCCGACACCAACATTGTAATTGTTGATATAAATAAAAATGACATTGATAAAATTACTCTGCCTCCTATTAATAAAAACTACTTTGCTTTACTGATAAATAGCCTACAAAAAACGGTGTGAAAAAAATAGGGCTTGATATAGTTTTAGGCTCCCGTTTCGTAAAGCAATCAATTGACGACACACTTTTAGCGAAAGTAATAAAAAATTCCGGACGAGTAATTGTAAGTTCAATTGCCGGCAGAATCGAAAAGCAAAATAAAAATTTTGTAACGGACTCTATAAGTTACCCGGCAACTAAACTTCTAACTGAAAATATTTCTACCGGGCACATAAATTTTATTTCTGCAGATGATATAGTCATTCCATTAAGAATTGATCTATTCGGTAGAACCGAAAAAGCATTCGCATTACAACTTTCTGACAAAAAGGAGGGGAAGCAAAATGATTTGCACGTCAACTTCATTTCTTCACAAAACAAACTTACGCAGTATTCTCTGTTCGGTTTCTTTGATGCAGTAGAAAACGATGAAATTTATTTAGAAAATAAAATTGTGATAGTCGGCTTTACCGGCGCTCAGTTTTTAACGGGCATAGAAACAGCTTATGATGACAATATTTCGAATGCAGCGCTTCAAGCCTTTGCTGTTGATAACCTTCTCAGAAATCGATTCACAAATATCAATTTTATATTTCTCTCGGCTTTAGTTTTTATCGTTTCACTCGCTGCATTTGTATTGTGGCAGACATTTAAATTCGGAAAACCAATTATCATCTACCCGTTGTATTTTGTTTCATTTTTTATTTTTAGTTATGTCTTGTTCGGTTTGCTTGATGTTCGTTTGGCGTATTCGATAATGCTTCTCCCTTTATTCTTTTTGTTCATTTCGGATTTTGTCTTTTGGGTTTACGATAAACAACTTGAATTAACCGGACTGAAGAAAGAGGAAGAAATTCTTGAAACTTTACTCTTCAAGAAAGAATTAGAACTTAAAAGATTTGAAAATGAGTTGAAGGTTGCTTCCGGTAAAGAAGCGCTGCTGTGTGTTAAAAAAATAAAGTCACTTAAAAATGAGATAGATGCAAGGCATTCTAAATTAAATTTTGAAGAAATTGTGTTAGAACTTTTGCGAAGCAGAAATTTTTCTCAATCTTCATTTAATGAGATCACTGAAGAAATTGGCGTGATCAGCGGGAAAGTAATATCAGAATATTTTAGCGGAGCGGTTCTAAAATCTTATGTTGAAAATAATTTTGATGAGGAAAAAACGGCAAAATGGATTTCAACTTCTAATGATGAAGAAGTAAATAAAAGGGTTAAAACAAAGTTAAAACTTTTCATTAGGGAAATAGAAAGTAACATTAAAAAAGAAAACAAAAATAATTTCGAACTATTGAAGGAGAAATTTAAGTCGAAGTATAAAAATCTACCTCGGAAATTTCACCCTTACCTTGATGAGATTATTCGTAAACTAATCAGCGGTTTATAAACATAAATCATACAAATAAACCGCTTAAAAAAAATATCGTACTGTTTTGTTTCATTTGAATATTTTTGCGAAGGTAAATTTAGTAACGCTTGACCTCTACCGATGCTCATAATGCGGATTGTATATTTTATAAAAGTATATTGTACTAAAATCTAATCGGCGGGGTTGATAAACCGCTTGAAAATGCGGTGCTAACTATCAAATTAATAGGCATGGCTATTGATAAAATCGCAGGAGTAATTTTTCAAAGGAACATATTTTTAGGAGTTTTTTATGAAGAGCAAAATATTTTTACTACTGATACTACTATTAGCGTGGTTTGCTCCAACTGTTTTTTCACAGGAAACAGACAGCACAAAAGCAAAAGATAAATGGGAAGATTGGGAAAACTGGGACGAAGACGATGATGCGGATGAATGGGGAGGCTGGGATGATTGGGATATAAAATTTAATATATTTTCAAATCGATCGCGCCCAACTATTTCTGCACTGTACGGAATCTCACAAATCAAACTAAAAAACTTTGGGTCTAAATTTGCCGATCCAACTTTAATTGAACTGAAACTTGGCTATACACGGCGCGACACACTTCCCGGAACGTGTGGAGTCTTATGGCATAAGTATAACTATTTCTATATCGGAAATACTACAACAGATTTGAAAAATATTTCTGCTCTCAACCCTGATCTTGAAACAAATCTTTGGAGGTTTGGTTTCGGCTGGGAAAAAGGTTACGGATATAAATTCGGCGTTAGCGAAATTATTCCATATCATTCCGGCGGGATTGAGTGGTCACGTTTAAAAATGATCGAACAACCAGTGGCGAACTTTGATAAAAATATAGCTAATTATTTTAATGACTCGTTCCGTTTTGGTACGCATGCCGAAGCCGGTTTAAGGATAAACCCAATTCCAAATATTTCAATTGAAGCAGGTTATGAAAGAGCGGCGATTTTCCCCCGTCATTTATTTTGGAAATGGGCGGGCAGCGCTTTATTAGAAGTTGCAGCACAGGGTTTACTCGATCATTTTATAGATGAAATTATCGACTCTTCACCTTACGCAGCTCCTATCGTTAATGCCGTTCTTAAAGGCGCTTTGTCTTATGGCATCTATGAATTAAGAGAAGAAAAAATGAACTGGCCTTTTAATTCTGCTCCGCCTCTTATGTATGATCAAGTGAAATTTGGTTTGACATTTATGTTCTAATTAGCGAAAGCAATTAAGGCTGCTTTATTTGAGCAGCCTGTTTTATTTACTTGTCACCAAAGACTATAATTCCTCAATGGTTCCATACGCTTCACTTCTTTATAGTTTGTTTGCCCCTGTCTAATTGTTTATTTTTACGGCTCAAATTTCTATACCCGGAAGGAGCTTTAGCTTATAATGCAGTTCAAAAGAAGAACGCATACATGTGGTGAATTACGCGAAACAAACATTGGCGAAACTGTTACATTAAACGGTTGGGTGAACACAAGACGCGATCTTGGCGGATTAATTTTTATCGATATCCGCGACCGTTATGGCATTACACAAATTGTATTTGAGCCGACTTTTAATGCAGAGGCGCATCGTCTCGCAAAGGAATTAAGAAACGAGTACGTTATTTCTGTTGAAGGAATAGTACGTAAACGTCCCGCTGATACAGACAATGCCGAACTTCCAACAGGGCACATTGATATAATGGCAAACAAACTCATTATTTTAAATGAAGCAAAAACTCCGCCGTTCCCAATCGAAGATGAAATAGATACTCACGAAGAAACAAGATTAAAATACCGCTACTTAGATTTAAGACGCAGTAAACTTCAAAAAAATCTGCTTCTGCGGCATAAAATGTATATGCTTGCAAGAAAATATTTTGATGCAAATGATTTTGTTGAAGTTGAAACTCCCGTGCTAATGAAAAGCACACCGGAAGGCGCGCGCGATTTCCTTGTGCCGAGCCGGCTTCATAAAGGAAAGTTTTATGCGCTTCCACAATCGCCGCAGCAGTATAAACAGCTATTGATGATATCGGGATTAGACAAATATTTTCAAATTGTTAAATGTTTTAGAGATGAAGATTTGCGCGCAGATCGTCAACCGGAGTTTACGCAAATTGATGTTGAGATGTCGTTTGTAAATCAGGAAGATGTTTTTGAAACTGTTGAAGGTTTAATGAGATTAATGTTTAAAGAAATATGGAACAAAGAACTTCAACTACCATTACCCCGGTTATCCTTTGATGAGGCTATGGAAAAGTACGGCTCGGACAAACCGGATCTTCGCTTTAATCTTGAAATGGTGACATTAAACAATGTTTTTGTTAACACTAATTTTAAAGTATTCAAAGATCAAATTGAAAGTAACGGTATTATCACCGGGCTTCTTGCTCCCGGTTGCGGCGAGTATACACGCAATCAGCTTGATGTGCTTACAGACTTTGTTAAAAAACTCGGCGCCGGCGGTCTAATTTGGATGCGTGTAAAAGAAGACGGACTTGATGCGCCGATTGCAAAATTTTTAAGCGATGAAGAAAAACTAAATATAATAAGTAAACTCAGCGCTAAAACCGGCGATTTGATTTTCATACTATCCGGTGCAAAATTAAAAGCATTAAACATTATGGGCGCTTTACGTCTTGAAATGGCGCGCCGTTTGGAACTAATAAAAAAAGATGCTCAACCGCAACTTCTCTGGGTAACCGACTTTCCGCTGTTTGAGTGGGATGACGAAACAAAACGCTATTTCGCAATGCATCACCCATTTACTTCGCCCAGAATTGAAGATGTGCAGTACATGGAAAGCGAGCCGGGCAAAGTGCACGCACGAGCTTATGATCTTGTATTAAACGGAAGTGAAATTGCAGGCGGAAGTATAAGAATTCACAGTGCGGAGCTTCAGGCAAAAATGTTTAAAGCGCTCGGAATAAGCGACGAAGAAGCTGAATCAAAATTCGGATTCCTTATGAAGGCATTTCAATACGGCGCTCCTCCGCACGGAGGAATTGCATTTGGATTCGATAGAATGGCGATGATATTTGCAGGCGAAAGTTCGATACGCGATGTAATTGCATTCCCTAAAACCGCAAGCGCTGTTTCGTTGATGGATGATTGTCCCTCCGAAGTAAGCGAAGCGCAGTTGACTGAATTATATATTCGAGTTAGAAAATAAATTAGAATGAGATTTGTTTGGTGAAGACTCTTTTATTAAAACAATACTATTTTAGACTATTGAGAAGTTAACCATTAGCAATGATGCTTTGACATCATTATTCTTATAACAAAATTGTTAAAAAAAAGCCGCGATCGATTGACAGCGGCTTTTTAATTCCAATCTTAAATATAATTACTTAAAATCTTACGTCACCTAATGTTTTGTTGTAAAGCCACTGTACCTCAACCCATGCAGGGTCGCCGGGGTTGCCGCCGCCATAGTTAACAATTTTAATTTTTGAGTAATGACCATCGTGATCGTATAAGAAAACGTAGTTTGTTTCGCGGTCATCCATATTGTTTGTCCATGTGCCGGTTGTTTTTAATGGTGATGGAATAACGTCATAAATATTGGAACTTGTTCCAACTTGAAATTTTGTTACGCGTATTAACCCATTAGTTGTGTTTAAGTCAGCACTTTGAACCAGGTAACCATGTCCGCCCGTACCGCTTGTTGAGTAATAGATATCAACTAATGCTTTATCTGCACCGGAAACACCGTAAGCCATACCGGTAGATAGGTCCAAACCGCTTGGTTGTGAAACCGTAGTTCCTTCTGTTTCGTAAATTTTAACAGGCGTAGTAAATCCGAATTTATCAAGATCAACATCTGAGGTAAGGGTAACTGTTTTTGTGGCGATTATATTTTCTACAACCACAATACCTGTAATAGTTGTATCCTTATATCCGGTTAGTTTTAAAGTAACCGAATATGTACCTGGTGTTACATTTTTAATTGTATCTGGTGTTATTCCGTGTAATGAATTATTAAAATATACCTGTGCGCCTACAGGATTTGAAATCATCAGTATAGAACCTTTGGCTTCATTCACAGGATTTGGATCTGTCGAACTCTCGCAAGATGCGAGGACTATGCCTAATAATAATATTAAAGACGCTGCAATAATTTTTTTCATTCTTATTTTCCTTTGTTTGTATTTTGTTTTATGATTATTTCTTCGTTAAACTAAACGAAAAACTTTTGTTATCTGCGGTAATAGTATGTGAACCGCTGAATTTTAAATGATCTTCCGACAAAGTGCCCGAGTATGTTCCTGCATATCTGAATTTTTCAGTATCACGCATTGATACTTTATTATTCTCAACATTTATTGCTCCGGCAACAGCTTTTCTGGAAACCTGACGGTAATTAATAACGATTGTTCCGCTGAATGTATTTTCAGTTTGTGAAGTTATGGTTAACGTAGTAGCTCTGCCATCGAGAGATCCTGTCCATTTACCTATCATATCCGGTATCATGGCTTTCTTCTCTGCAAGCGCGATTGAGTCGGCAACTTGTTGTGCGATAGAATCTGCTACTCTCTGAGCTTCAACAGCAACAATGCTGTCTAATTTTAATTGTGCATCGGAAGGTTCCTTATTTTCTTTAGCATCGCAACCAAGAAAATTAATTGATGCGGTTATAAATAGAACTGTTAGAAGAACAGAAAATCCTTTATAGGATTTTAAAAAATTTAACGCTGCAAAAATGTTCATAAATATCTCCTTATAGAATTTATTGTCATATTGAACTTTGAAAATTGATAGTTGAAGATAGTGAAAAAACAATAAAATGGCTATGTATTTAAATATATACTACCCGCGAACTGCTAAGAACAAATACATAAAAGCCGCTGTTTTTTTTAACTTTTATCTTTCAAAATAGGAGATTATTTGCGGTCTTGCTTCGACTTCTCCGCTATCCTCCTGGGGCCAGATAGGCTGGGTTAATTCTGTTGTTGTTGGGCGGTAGTAAACACTAACATTACCATTAAAATTAACGGTCCCTTTTGTTGTTACACCTCCGTAAACTTTAACATTTCCATTAAAGTTAGCATTACTATTTGAATATACTTGAGCATATAATTTAACATTACCGTTTACAGTTACATTTCCATTAACATATATGCCTAGATTATTTCCCGTCGCATCAAGTGAAGTAATGTTTACATTTCCGTTGATTGTAACATTTCCTTTTACCAAAAACATTCCGTAACCGGTAATATTGCCGGATAATGTTAAATTTCCGTCAACATAAATTATTTCCGGATTTTCTTTTGTGCCCAGGGTTCTATTTCCGGACAAAGTTACATTTGAATTGTGTACTTGCGTTGCTAATTCTTCAAAATCATCAGGGTCATAATCCGGCATCTCAATTTCTGAAACCTGGCTGTGAACCGGATCGCTGTTAGGATTTACATTTGGACTAATTGCAGTATTTAATTTCCAAGCCGGGTTTGAAGAAGCATTCCCTTTATGTGTTAAAAAACCGTTTATTGTATTGTTGCCGTTCATAGAGAAATTGCCATTAGTATGAATATTAGAATTCCAATCGTTGTTATTGTCATCAGTAATTGTAATATTCCCATTCATTGAAAGATTAGAACCGGAGCAGACTGCATAATTTAAAAACGGAGGAGGAGGGCTTGAACCGGCGGTAGGGTTTGGAAGTTGAAGAACCGCTCTTACAGTATCAACAGAATTTGCATAAGTTCCAATCGAAGTAATTAATCGGGCTCTCGTAATTCCTGCAGCCGGACCATTAAAATATTTTGCGGAAGTATTTTGTACAATTATTGTAAAAGTGCCGTTTGATAGAGATTTGTCTTCTACG
>MNYQ01000199.1 GCA_001873185.1 Ignavibacteria bacterium CG2_30_36_16
TACGTTTTTCCCAAGACTATGCTCGGGAAAAAAGCCCCGATGAAATCGGGGGAAAAATTAATGCTAAATATAAATGAGTCCGCTTTAAAATGTATGTCATAATTAACCTTATTACCTTAGTAACCAAGATAATCAAAAGAATATCAACCTTATTACCTTATCTTCCATCGTAAAGAATTCCGATATTATTTTGTCTTTATAACAATAAGGTAATAAGGTAGAGAAATCCGTTGGCTAACGGATTCGTTTTATTACTAAGGTAATAAAGTTCTATTATCTACAAATTTAAACATCATTAATCTGTTAGCTAATGGATTAGTGATAATGATTTTCTAAGAGCCAATAGTACCGGTTGTGTAGTAATGGAGCCGTCTATAAATTAATTTGTTTAACTGTACCGGATATCAATATTTTTGTATCCCAAAAGCACAAAAGGTCTGAAAATTAAGCACCTGATGGTTGTAACTAAAACTTTAATTGAATGTCTAATTTTGAAAATAATTAATTAAGACTTGGAGCTAATAATGCGAATCCTCCTTTCTATTTTCTTAACAATATCAATAACTGTCTTATCTATAGGTCAGAAACAGCTTACACTTGACGAAGCTATAAGCATAGCTCTTCAGCGAAATACGCTGCTTGAAAAAGGTAAAAATAATATTAGTACATACGAAGCCGGCGTTAAAACTGCGTGGGGTAATTTTCTCCCTTCTTTAAATGCTAGCGGCGGATTCGGATGGACGCGTTCGGAAGAAACTGGAACTACTCGAAACCTCGGCGGGTTTGTAATAGATATTCCGGCTTCCGTTTCCGAAAGCAGGAGCTATGATGCGCGTATCAATTCCTCGGTAACTTTGTTTGACGGACTTGCAAATTTTGCAACGTTAGATAAAAGCCGGAACGATCTTGAATCAGCCCGTTTGCAGCTTGAACGATTAAAACAAAGCGTTGTATTTCAAACCATCGCACTCTATTATGATGTGATAAATAATCAACAACTGCTAAAAGTTAAAGAGGAAAACGTGAAGTGGAATCAAAAAAATCTCGAAACAGTAACCGAGAGGAATAAATTAGGTGCTGTAACTCTTGCCGATGTTTATGCGCAGCAAGTGCAAAGCGGTAATGCCGAACTGGAACTTATCAGAACAAGTAATCAATTAGAGAATGCTAAAAGCACTTTGCTCGACTATCTTGGTCTTGATGTTTTTGAAAATTACATCTTTGCAGATGTTCCAGCAAAGATTGGTGTTGATGATATTGAAGATTCGGATGCGCTTCCTATGCTTGTTAATAGTGCTCTTAATAACAGATATGATTACCAAAGCGCACAGTTAGACCTTAAAAGCGCTAATAAGAATGTTACGATTGCTCAGTCAGGACATTTTCCTTCTCTTACCGGAAGCTTAGGATTTAGCACTTATGCAAATAATTTTAATAACCTATTTCAAAACAAAAATTACTCTGCCGGTTTAACTTTAAACATTCCTATCTTCAACGGGTTCAACGTTTCTGAGAGAGTTGAATTTGCCGAAGTGGGCGCAATGAATAAAAAAGTAGAACTTACCGAACTTGAGCGCACAATAAAAACGAATCTTCAGAAAACATACCTCGATTTACAGGCAGCCGAAAAGGGGCTTGAAGTAAGCGAGAGGAATGTTAAAGCAGCCGTAGAAAATAGAAAAATTGAGGCTGAAAAATATTCGCTCGGTTCGGGCACTTTGCTTAATGTTTTAATCGCAAATTCTGAATACACGATAGCTCAAACAAATTTCATAAACGCCCGGTACGCTTTTGAAACACTTAAAGAGCAGCTTAAGTTTTATATAGGCGTTCTTGATTATAAAAAATATGAATAAAAATTTTAATTTATAGGAGTATAATTAAATGGCTAACGGAAAAAAGAAATCGAAAAAGAAAATTATTGTCTTTTCGATAATTGGTGTAATTATAGTAGCTCTTGTTTTGCTCGCATTCTTTGGCGGTAATAAAGAGGAAATAATTTCAGTTCAAACAGAAAAAGTTGAAAAAAGGAACATTACTCAAACTGTTACTGCAACAGGGAAAATTAATCCTGAATTTAAGGTTATAATAACTCCCGAAGTTACCGGCGAGATTGTATCACTTCCGGTAAAGGAAGGTGATAATGTAAAAAAAGGGACTCTACTTTTAAGAATAAAATCCGATGCTTATGTTGCTCAAAGGGAAAAAGCCGAAGCAATGCTTCAATCCTCCAAAGCATCACTCTCGCAGCGTGATGCAGAGCTTACAAAAGTTGAAGCTGACTATAACCGTGCAAAAGAACTTCACAGCAAAGGGCTGTCCAGCGACAGCGAACTTGAAAGCGCTAAAAGTATTTTTATAAGCACAAGGGCAATGTACCAATCAGCGCAGGCAAACGTGATGCAGAGCGAAGCAAATCTTCGCGAAAGCACAGACCAGTTAAGTAAAACAGCAATTTATTCACCGATGGATGGAACTATAACCCAGCTTAACGTTGAGCTTGGAGAAAGAGTTCTTGGAAGCGGATTTAGCCAGGGCACAAACATAATGACAGTGTCCGATCTTGGAAATATGGAAGCAACAGTTGATGTAGATGAAAACGATGTTGTATTAATTTCAATTGGCGACACAGCTAATGTAAAAGTTGATGCTTTCAGCAATAAAGTTTTTAGAGGCACGGTTACTCAAATTGGTAACAGCGCACAATCTGCCGGTTTGGGAACTCAGGATCAGGTAGTTAATTTCGGCGTCAGAATTAAACTTATCGATTCAGATATAAATTTAAGACCCGGTATGTCGTGTACTTCCGATATTCAAACCGAAACAAAATCAAACGTATTTGCAGTTCCAATACAAAGTGTAACAGCTCGTGATGAAGATAAGTCAATGAACACAGAAGAAGGTGGAGATGGAGAAGAAGAAGCTGAAGCAGTAACACAGAAAAAAGATAACGGGAAAAAAGAAATTCAAGAAATTGTTTTTGTAGTTAAAAATGGAAAAGCAAAAACAATAAATGTAGAAACCGGTATTAGCGACGATAATTATATTGAAATTAAATCCGGTTTGTCTGGCGGTGAAGATGTTGTATCAGGCAGTTATCGTGCAATTTCCCGCGAGTTAAAAGACGGTGTAGTTGTAAGAGTTGAGGAAAAGAAAAAAACTTTCGGCGCCAATAAAAATTAATCGGGAATTAAAATGAATATAATTAACATAGAACATATTGCTAAGGTATACGAGGTGGGTTCGGAGAAAGTTCATGCGTTACGCGATGTATCCCTTCGCATAGATCAAAATGAGTATGTTGCAATAATGGGACCTTCAGGTTCAGGAAAATCAACTCTAATGAATATGCTCGGCTGCCTCGACACTCCCTCTACCGGCAGATATGATTTTAAAGATGTTAGCGTAAGCGATATGACAGATAACGATCTTGCGAAAATCAGAAACAAAGAAATTGGTTTTGTGTTTCAAACTTTTAATCTACTTTCTCGTTCAGATGCTTTGCACAATGTTGAACTTCCTCTTATCTATGCAGGCATCTCTTCCTCGGAAAGAAAAGAACGAGCACGTCAGGCTTTGTCGGATGTCGGTCTTGCCGATAGAATGCATCACAAACCGAATGAACTCTCAGGCGGTCAAAGGCAAAGAGTTGCAATTGCCCGTGCGATTGTTACAAAACCGGCAATCATTCTTGCAGATGAACCAACCGGTAACCTTGATTCTAAAACCGGTGAAGAAATTATGCTTCTGTTTCATGAAATTCATGGAAAAGGGAACACAATAATTCTGGTTACTCACGAAGAGTATATTGCCGAACATGCAGCAAGAATTATAAGGCTAAAGGATGGATTGATTGAAAAAGATGAAATTGTTCCTGTAAGATTTATTCCAAAACCTAAATCGGAATTGCAATAGCAAAACAAGACACAAGTAGGAAGTAGGAAGTAGGAAGTAAGAAGTAAGAAGTAAGAAGTAAGAAGTAAGAAGTAAGAAGTAAGAAGTAAGAAGTAAGAACAAAATAGTGTAAACTAAATTTAGGACTTGACAGAGATTGAGTCCGGTTCAATGATGTTCTATTTATTAGTGCTGTTTTTCGTTAATTAAATATTAGTTTGCAGATAAAAAACTTTACTAAAAGTTCTGTGTTCTTGAAATATGTTTTTTAAAGCAAGATAAATTCGGATATTGGCGATTGATGATGAAAATTAAATTAAAAATTAAAGGCTGAAAAATGAGCGCTTGGATTTTTGAACTTAAAGAAGGTATGATGATAGCATTGCGCGCAATTAGAGCAAATAAAATTCGTGCAGCGCTTACAATGCTTGGAATATTTATAGGCATAACTGTGGTAGTGCTGATGTCTACGGCTATTAAGGGTATTGATAATTCTTTTCAGAATGGCATAAGCGCACTTGGTTCCGACGTCCTTTACATTGATAAATGGGCTTGGTTTTCTAACGTGGAATGGTGGAAACTACGTAACCGAAAAAATATTGATATGGAAGAATTTGAAAAGTTTAAAGAGTTAGTAAAAATGCCGCTTGCTGTTGCTCCGGTCGTTTTTACAAGACAGACTATCAAGCATGAAGATAAACGAGTAGAAAGTGTCACTGTAAACGGTTCAAGCGCTGATTATGTTAAAACAACAAATTTTACTTTTCAAATCGGACGATTTTACTCCGAAGTTGAAAGTAAAAGTTCACGACAGGTGGTTGTGCTTGGCAGTGAAGTCGCTAAAAATCTCTTTCCGCGTGCTAATGCGCTCGATAAAGTTCTAAAAATTGGCGCCCAAAGTTACAAGGTAATAGGCGTACTTGCCGAGCAAGGGAGTTTTATGCTTGGCGATATGAATCCGGATAATCAGGCATTTATTCCTCTTGGAACGATATTTAAAAATTACGTTGGTCATATGCGCGGAACAATCACAATAAATGTTCGTGCAAGAAATCCTGCGCTGCTTGAGGAAACAAAAGCCGAAGCCGAAGGAGTTATGCGTAAAGTAAGAGGATTAAGTTACAGCGAAGAGAATGATTTTTCTATCAATCAGCAGGAAGGTTTGATGAAAACATATAACTCCGTTGTAGGCGTTATTCAAATTGCAGGTTTATTTATAACCGGGCTTTCGCTATTCGTTGGAGCAGTTGGTATAATGAATATCATGTTTGTTTCTGTTAAAGAAAGAACCAAGGAAATAGGTTTGCGAAAAGCTATCGGCGCAAAAAGAAGAACTATACTAGCACAGTTCCTTCTCGAATCGGCTGTTATTTGTTTGGTGGGAGGTTTGGCAGGATTAATTGCGGCGGTGCTGTTGAGTATGCTTGTAAATCAGTTCATTCCAACATCAGTTCAGATTGACACTGTAGTTATTGCAATAGGAGTTTCTTTGCTTACTGGATTAATTTCCGGATTTGCTCCCGCATACACAGCAGCTAAAATGGACCCGGTTGACGCGTTGAGGTACGAATGAAAAAGTTCGGTCAAATTCTATCCTTATCATTTCAATCAATACGCGGAAATAAATTAAGAACTTCATTAACCGTGCTTGGCGTTGTGGTGGGTATTTTTTCAATCATTGTAATTATGACTATTCTTGGAATGTTGCAGGGAAGCATCGAAAGCGGTTTCTCTCAGCTTAACAAAAATACTTTTCAAATAGAAAAATTTAATCGTATGGAAGGACGCGGCGGAGACAGGGATAGGAACTTACGAAATAGAAAAGACATCACAATTGAAGACGCACAGCAGCTTAAAGAATTACTTACTCAAGCAAAGTATGTTGGCGCAGAACAATGGCAGTTTGGAAAAATTGTTAAGTTTCAAAATCTTGAAACCAATCCAAATATTAACATTGCCGGCGTAACGTTGGACGCAATGAAAACTAATAATTGGAACGTAGATTATGGGCGTGATTTTATGACCAGCGACGTCCAATACTCAAATGATGTTTGCGTACTCGGCAAAGATATTGTTGAAAAAATATTTCCTAATCTTAATCCTATTGGATACACAGTTCGAGTTGATGGTTATCCTCTGCAGGTTATCGGCGTGCTCGAAGAACAACCGTCACTTTTTGGAAATACTCGAGACAATTATGTAATGGTTCCGATCACAACTTTCCAATCCATTTACGGCAGACGTTCTTTCAGTGTAAATATAACTGTTATGTCGCACAGTAAAGAGGATTATGATGAAGTGATAGATGCAGCCATCGGATACATGCGGACACTTAGAAAAGTACAGCCGGGCGAAGAAAATGATTTTTCTATCTTCAGCAATGAAACTTTGATAAGCCAGGTAAATGATATTACTAGCGGTGTTAAAATCGGCGCTATGGTTGTCTCAATTATAGCTCTGCTTGCTGCCGGTGTTGGCATTATGAACATCATGCTTGTGTCGGTAACCGAAAGGACAAAAGAAATTGGTATAAGAAAAGCAATTGGCGCAAGAAAGATGAATATACTTCTTCAATTTTTATCGGAAGCAGTTATACTCTGCTTATTTGGAGGGTTTATCGGTATTATTCTTGGCGTTGGAATTGGTAATCTTGCCGGCTCATTTTTAAACGCACAAAACGCAATACCGGTGGATTGGGTGATAATTGGTTTATCTCTTTGTGTATTTGTAGGCGTAATTTTCGGAACTTATCCGGCGTACAAAGCGGCTAACCTTGATCCTATTGAAGCGCTTAGATATGAATAATATCTGTTTTAAAAGAAATTAAAATTTATTAAAGAAAACCCCGCTTTTTATTGTGGGGTTTTTTATTTTTGAACTACTTCTATTTACTTGAACGTAAAGGTACACTCATGCAGTTTAGTCAGATTTTTTTAATGTCTTTACAGTCTTTAAAGAATAATCGCCTAAGAACATCACTAACTATACTTGGCGTTGTTGTTGGTATATTTTCTATTATAGTCATAATGACGATATTGACTATGCTTCAAACATCAATAGAAGAAGGAGTTTCTTTTCTAAGTAAAAACACTTTTCAAATTCAAAAATTTCCGCCAATCAGAACCGGAGGGCATGGCGAATGGGAGAAATATCGTAACAGAAAAGATATTACTCTTGAAGATTTTTTTCGTTTACAAGAAATGTTGCCTCAAGCAAAATATGTAGCTGCTGACCAGGGAATGGGGGGAAGAGTTATAAAATACCGGAGTAAAGAAACTAATCCGAATATTTATGCTACCGGCGTAACCGCAGCAGTTATGCAGACGAGCAATCTAACAATAAAAGAAGGAAGAGGTATTCAGGAAACCGATGTAGATTATTCCCGCAATGTATGCGTACTTGGACCCGATGTTGAAGAAAAACTTTTTGCCGGTATTGATCCTATCGATAAAAAAATAAGATTGGATAATGTTGAACTTCAAGTTGTTGGAATTTTTGAAAAGCAGCCGGGAATGTTCGGACAAAGTTTTGATACATACGTTGCGCTTCCATTAACTACATTTCAATCAATTTACGGGAAGAGAACCCGAAGCGTTGATATTACAGTAATGTCCCACAGTGAAGAAGATTACGATGAAGTTATTGAAGCGGCAATTGGCGCAATGCGTACAATTCGAAAGGTTGAACCGGGTGCGGAAAATGACTTTAATATTTTTAGCAATGAATCTTTAATGGGGCAGATTAACGACATAACCGGAGGAGTAAAAATAGGCGCTATGGTTGTTTCGATAATCGCTTTAATTGCTGCCGGGGTTGGAATAATGAATATTATGCTTGTCTCAGTAACGGAAAGAACTAAAGAGATTGGAATTAGAAAAGCGATTGGAGCAAGAAAAAAAACGATCCTTATGCAGTTCTTAATTGAAGCCGTCGTCTTATGTTTAATGGGCGGGTTTATAGGTATTTTACTCGGCGTAGGGGTTGGAAATTTAGCAGGCGCAGCGTTAAACGCACCTGCTGCCGTTCCAATAGATTGGGTGTTAATAGGTTTGTTCCTTTGCGTTCTTGTTGGAGTAATTTTTGGAACTTACCCAGCTTTCAAAGCTGCCAATCTGGATCCAATTGAAGCATTGCGTTATGAATAAATGAATCCGAAAGTTAAAAATATTTTTACGGCTCTCCCCGAAGATTTAACACTTGAAGTTTTTGAAACTCTTCTAAGCAACGATAATATAAAATTGGAAAGAATTGTTTCCAAAGGTAATTCATCGCCCAAAGATTTTTGGTACGACCAGGTAAAGAATGAATGGGTGTTAATATTAAAATCAAAGTCCTAAAAGCAGAGCATATGGCTATAGAGATAACTATTTCTTTAAGCTGAAAATTTTAGCCTTACATCAAACCAGGTACGCATTATTATGATGAGCCAAAACTTTTTATTATTTTATACTTGAGTAAAACGAAGTATTTACTAAATAAAAATTATTAAGGTATATTTGTTTTGAATAATAGAGAAACAACAATTAAAGAAGTTGAGCAATCCTTGATTGAATTTATACAAAATTTTTGTATAAATCCCTTTGAATATTTTTATGAAGAAGATTTGAGAGCATTTTTATTAACGAAATTAAAATCAAAAGTAAATATTAGCTCTGAATTTCCAACATTAACCTACTCTAAAGAAATTAGAAAATCATCGGTAAACTCCTCAATAATTAAAGCAGAATATCCATACTATAAAAAATTTGATATAGCATTTCTCAGTTATCAAAAAGAAAAAGATTTTTATAATCAACCTGTTTTTATGGCAATTGAGATAAAACTTGGTTCACATAAAATCGGTATGGATAGAACTGCAGGCTTTAAAAGCGATATTGTAAAATTAACAGAATGCCTTACTACTTATAAAAATGAAAATTTCATTGGAATAGCATTATATTTTTGTCAGACACTTATTTTAAAGAAGGAAATAGATGAATGGTATAAGGGAATTTCATTCGAACAAATTGATGTAAACCAGCTTGTTTTATCTAAAAATAATGTTTATGCTATTATTGTCCCTGGTGAACAATCTGAAAAAATATCTTTATCAAAAATTAAATCATAGATTTATCATCTTTATGAAAAACTATATTAACCTTCAACCTAATCTGTACTTTTTAGTTTTAACGTCATTGTTTTTTTCATGTTCTAATTCAGAAAGGATAGATGTTTCACAACTTAATTATGAACAAGCCACTTCAATATTTATTAATTATTTTAAAGCAAAACCTGACACAATCTATCTTTCCAAGTTTAAAGATTATTTCGCGGCTCAAGATAGGGATTATTTATATTGTTTTAAGTCCTTTGCTAAAACTTGGCAAGAACATTTTAAGTTCGAAAAGCCAATACCTGGAATACATGAAGTAGATTGGGTACTCATAGATTCGATCCAGCATATTTATTTTGTTAGCGAGGACTCTGGAAATAGGCATGGATCAATAACTTTTCATCTAGTATCATTAGATGATGTTGACGTACATTATTCTATTACTTATATGGGAGTTATAGGTTCTATTGATCAGTTATATACTCCAATCACAAATGAGTTAAAGAGTAAAATAAAAATTTTAGAATATCTTGAAAACAAAATTGCAAATTCTAATCTTATTTATAGACCTTCAGCAGAGGATTTGGACATAAATCATCCTAAGAACCACATCAAAAAATGGGATCTTGAAAACAAAGAAATTCTTTATCTAGTCGAGAACTGCGGTGAAGAGGAATCGGAAATAAAGTTTTTTTACTATGCTGAAAATATATTTGATATTTGGAGTGATAATGAAATTGGTAATATTTCGAATGAAAAATTTGTTATTAAATCTTTCTTCTATGCATCTGATTGGGGATACCATCATTACAATATTCTTGGGTACGATAAAAAGAAAAATAAGTATTTTGTTGTTTGGCATGTATCATATATTGATGATCCTAATGATTACTTATGTGAAATCAAATTTGTGTCCACAGATTCAATCTCAATCAAAGATGATCTTGGTACATTTGTAATCAACCTAATTGATGGGAAATTAAATTGTATTAAAGCACAAAATGTCAACAGCGACATAATTCCTCAGTTTTAGGTTCACAAGATTCCCCACCTTTATTGCAAATATAGCGATTCTATTTTTTCATAAAAAATGACTCCTTACCGATTTTGATTTTTAAGATTATGCTGTCTTCTAAATGACTCGCCGGTGATAATTATTTGATGTGCATTGTGTGCTATCTGTCAAGGATCGCACTCGCGATGATCTGATCGGGTAAGATTTTCAAAAATATCTTATCTACAATCACTCTGCCGGAGTTTGTGATCCAATGCCGATTGAACATGTTCGTGGAGCTGCATAGCACTTACGTGCGGACTTTTATCATATTGGGTTGTTGCGAGGAAACAAACCTCGCTCAACGGGTCCTTTCTACTCTCAGCAAGTTTTTTTGCCCCAATAAGTTTCTCAAATGGGTTTACGGTTTGTTTCGTTTCTCTTGCTTCCATTTCTCTCCAATTTTAATAATATGAAGTTGTACTTTCTTTCCAAAAATATTTTCGTTACAAATATTAATATCGAATTAATTTTTATTTATCGCAATCTTATCTTTTGGATAGTAAAGATAGATTATCAAATTTTAACTGCCCGTTTTGGTATATCTTCTTTTTTCAATTTCGGGTGTGCAAATTTCAATCCGGTTAAAAGTTGTATGTAGATGATGCGCATTTGAGATATGATCCCATATAAATTTTCTTTTTAATTGGACTTGATAAATCCGCTAAGTAAAGATAGATTTGTTCAATCAAATAATTTTCATCGGCTATTGAAATTCAGGCTTCTAAATTCTCTATTGATTCTGCTCGTCATTAATTCGCTCCCAATAATGGCGCAGTCGAAGTATAATGCTGTAACGATTGTTGATACTATTCCAATAAATTTTCAGAACCTTTATAAAATCTCACAGGTTAACATTTTACCATTTACTGAGACTATTCTGCTTCGTGATTCAGTACTAAAAAAAGGAGATTTCACATTTGATTATGCAAAAGCGCAATTCTCACTTTCAGATTCGCTGCCCTATTCAATTTTCGATTCACTTATAGTTACTTATCAATCTGTAAATTTAAGTCTTCATAAAGAGTATAAGCGCCGGACTTTAAGTCTAATTTATGACGATATATTCAAGGATACCGTTCGAATAGCACGCACACAATCTGAATCATTAACAAGTGAATCAATTTTCGGCGCCGGTATTGAAAAAAGCGGAACAATAGTGCGCGGATTTTCAGTTGGAACTACAAAAGATTTTACATTAAATAGCGGACTTCGATTACAGTTGTCCGGCAAGCTATCCGAAGATATTGAAATTGTTGCTGCCTTAACCGATGAAAATTCTCCCATCCAGCCGGAAGGTAACACTGAAAAGCTTGAAGAACTTGACAAAGTATTTATTCAAATAAAACATCCCAATGCAACCGGCACTTTTGGCGACTATGAATTGAATAAAAGAGTTGGCGAGTTTGGTGTTATCGACAGAAAATTACAAGGGCTGCTCGGCGAATTCAATTATGAAAATCAATCGGCATATTTCTCAGTTGCGGCTTCCAAAGGAAAATTTAATACAAATAATTTGATAGGGCAGGACGGCGTGCAGGGTCCGTATAGATTGAACGGAGTAAATAGCGAAAGGGATATTATAATTATCGCCGGAACCGAGCAAGTATTTTTAGATGGTATAGAATTGAAACGGGGCGAAGGAAATGATTACGTAATTGAATACGCAAACGCAGAAGTGACATTTACACCGAATAGACTTATCACTTCATCAAGCAGAATTTTAGTTGAGTTTCAATATACTGACAGAAAATACTCGCGTAATCTATTTGCCGGCGGAATTCAAACGAATTTATTTAATGATAAGCTCGGAATCAAAGTGCAATATTTGCGCGAGGGGGACGACCAGGATGCGCCGATTGATATTTTATTAAATGATGCCGATAAAAACATTCTCGCTGCGTCAGGAGATGACAGAACTAAAGCAGCCCGCAGCGGCGTTTCTCTTGCACAGCCTGATTCTTTGGGCAGAGTATTTGGAACTTATTTTGCCATTGATACAACTCTCAACGGTGAGTCATTTACTTATTACCAATATTCACCCGGCACAGTGGAGGCAAAATACAATGTGCAATTTACTTTTGTCGGGGATGGCAAAGGCGATTACATTCGTGAGAGCATTGGTAATTTTAAATTTGTCGGAAAAAACTTCGGGAGTTACCTGCCTATAATTTTTCTCCCTCTGCCGGAGTTAAAACAATTAGGCAATTTAATGTTGGACTTCAGACCTTTTGAAGATGTTTATTTGTCGGTTGAATACGCCGGAAGTTTGTGGGATAAAAATCGTTTTTCTTCACTCGATGATGAAGATAATTATGGTTATGCATCGAATATATTTTTGAAATTAAATCCCAAACAAATAGTTGTTGGCAATTTGAATCTTGGAAAAGCCGGTATTTCATATAGAGACAGGTTCATTAATTCCCGCTTTACGGCGCCGGATAGATTTAACACAGTTGAATTTGACCGTGATTATAATTTAGCATCCTCTGAGAAATTAGAAAGCGAATCACTTCGTGAACTAACCGTTAATTTGATTCCGATAGACAGAATGATAATCAATTCATCTTTAGGATTTTTACGCAAAGGAGAATCGTTTAAATCAAACAGATACAATAATATTTTTCTGTTAAATGGCGGCGAAGGATATTCGGTTAATTATAATTTCGATTATGTCGATTCAAAAAATCTTTCATTAAAAAGTACATGGTTAAGACAGAAGGGTTCTGCCTTCTATAAAATAGGGAATTTAAAACCGGGGATTGAGTTCATAGCCGAGGATAAAAAAGATACTAGAGTTAATCAAGATTCTTTAATTAACGGCTCGTTAAAATTTACTGAGATAAATCCTATAATTGCCCTTGTTGATTTTTATGGACTCGCAGCTTCTGCAAAATATTCTTTGAGGGACGATTATCTTCCGTTAGCCGGGGAGATGATAAAGGAGGCACGCTCTATCACACAATATTACGAACTTGATTACACCGGCATTCGCCAGGTAAACTCAAAAGTAAGTTTAATATTACGAAAAAAAAAATATACCGATACTTTTAAACTGCTTGGACAGTTAAACTCAGAAACAATACTAATCCGTTCGCAAAATCGTTTTAAGCCTTTACAGCAAGTGGACGGTGACTTTTTCTACGAAGTATCAACACAAAAATCTGCAAAGCTCGAACGTGTTTTCATCCGTGTTGAAAAAGGCACGGGTAATTTCATTTATAAGGGAGATTTAAATACTAACGGCGTGGCGGATGAAAACGAATATGAACCGGCGCTTTACGATGGTGATTTTATTCAGGTTACAATTCCATCGGATAAACTTTTCCCCGTTATAGATTTAAAAACAAGTACGCGGTGGAAAATTGATTATGAGTCTTTTTTTGATGAAAATAGCCTGCCCGGAATTTTATTAAATCCACTTTCAACTGAAACTATCTGGCGGATTGAAGAAAACAGCCAGGAAGAGGATTATAAAAAAATCTATCTGTTAAACTTCAGCGCGTTTCAAAATCCCGATAAAACAATTCGCGGTTTTAATTATGTTCAGCATGATGTCTTTTTCTGGGAGAATGATCCCGGGTTGTCATTTCGTTTTCGCTACACACAAAGAAGAAGTTTAAATCAATTCAGCGGAGGAATTGAGCGTGCATATCAGCGCGAACGAAGTATGAGGATAAGATTTAAAATGGTTGAGGAGATAAGTAATCAGACTGATCTTATTAGTCAGACCGATAATGTGGGCGCGCCAATTTCATCAAACAGAAAAAGAATGATTACGAGCAACAATGTAGTTACAGATTTTTCATACAGACCGGAGAGGAATATCGAAGTAGGCTTTAAAATAAAAGCCGGCAGAAGTACTGATGAACTGCCGGAACAACCAACAATTATAGATATTAATTCGCTTACGTTTAGGTTCAATCTTTCATTTCTTGGCAAAGGAAGACTGCGAGCAGAAATTGAAAGAAACGAATTAACATCAAACACAACCGAGAATTTTCTTCCATTTGAATTAACATCCGGAAATGCTATAGGGAAAAATTATTTTTGGCGTTTAAATTTTGATTATAGAATATCGAACAATCTGCAGTCAACTTTAAACTATGATGGCAGAGTTCAGCAGGGAAGTCAAGTAATTCACAACGCGCGAGCGGAAGTGAGAGCCTATTTTTAGAAAGGTGATATGGAAATAAAATTGGAAATGGTTGAAGTACATCTTTTCAAAATTGTTGATGGCGATCTTAAATACTTAATTTTGAAAAGAAGTGAGAATGAAATATTCCCGGGATTGTGGCAAATGGTAACCGGGAAAATTGAGTGTGGAGAAAAAGCTTATGAAACTGCAATTAGGGAGATTAAAGAAGAAACAGGATTGATTCCAAAGAAATTGTGGGTTGTTCCAAACATCAATTCCTTTTACTCGCAAGCGGATGATTGTATTTCACTTCTGCCTGTATTTGCTGCCCAACTCAGCAGCAGTTGCTCCGTTAAAATAAGTGAAGAACATTGCGAGTATAAGTGGGTATCATCTAAGGAAGCAAAAAAACTATTTGCATGGGAAGGACAGAGAAAATCAGTAGATATAATCGAAAATTATTTTGTTAAAGAGAAAAACTTTTTAGATTTAGTTGAAGTTGTTTTGTGAATTTTTTTTAAAAAATGTGGCAGAGTTGCCGATAAGCCGTAGCTTGAGAGCTTGTGATAATATTCAATAAGAACCTTTAAAACGGTTACTAATTGTTCGTTTTCGATTTATTTTCCCATTACGCTTTGGCGGGATGGGCTAAGGATTTTCACACAGGCTCTTGACTGCTGCCTAAAGAATAGACGACATTCAAAATTAGACGTTATAGGAAGAACCGATCAATTTGGGAATAATTAAATTGCCTAACGTAAAAATGTAGGCGAACTCTGTTTCATTCAATAAATGTAAAAGCTAAATTGGATTTATTAAGCGATCCGCTACTGCGAATTGCTTCAAAATTCTTTTGCTTTTGTGAAGCTGAGTGATAAAAAAATACCTAACAGGCCAAATCTGCTGGCAACTTGATTTATTTATTGGTCGGGTTTTTAAATTTAACTTGACTTATTTAAAATATTTCTCATATTTGCGTATGGTTGTATAAGGCTGTCTAACATATTCGGAACTTCATAATGGAAAAATTTTATACTTTAAGCGAAGCGGCTGAAATTATTGGCGTAAATAAAGAAACTCTTAGGCGATGGGATAGAAGTGGAAAATTCAATTCAACAAGGCATCCCATAAATAAGTACAGAGTATATCCTTCATCAAAAGTTAATCAACTTGTAAAAGAACTTCAACTAGAATTTTATGCCGAAAAGAAAGCAAAGAAACTGCCTCAACCATTTTATCAAAATGATTTTGGTTCACTTTATAACATTGATGCGATACAATTTTTAAAATCATTGGAAAATGAATCCGTTGATTTAATTTTTGCAGACCCCCCATATAATATTAAAAAAGCTGAATGGGATACATTTCAGTCACAGAAACAATATGTTGAATGGAGTATCCTTTGGATTCAAGAAGCTCAAAGGGTTTTAAAACCTCACGGTTCCCTTTATGTTTGTGGATTTTCGGAAATTCTTGCTGATGTTAAATGGGCGGCGAGTTATTTGTTTTCAGGCTGCAAATGGCTTGTGTGGCATTATAGAAATAAAGCTAATCTTGGAAATGATTGGGGAAGGTCACACGAAAGCATTCTTCATTTTAGAAAAAGCAAAAATTTTATTTTCAATATAGATGAAGCAAGAATACCTTATAATGCTCATACTCTTAAATATCCAACAAGACCACAAGCAGAAACTTCGCAATATAATAACGGAAATGGTAAAGAATATATTTGGGAACCCAATCCATTGGGTGCCAAACCCAAAGATGTTTTTGAAATACCCACTTTATCAAATGGATCTTGGGAAAGGACAGAACACACAACTCAAAAACCAGTTGAATTAATAAAAAGAATTGTACTCGCCTCATCTAATCCGGGACATCTTATTGTTGATCCTTTTGGAGGTTCTGGAACTACTTATGCAGTATCTGAAGCTTTCTATAGAAAATGGTTAGGAACCGAAAACAACCTTGAATATTGTCAAATTATCAAAGAAAGAATGACAAACAAGGAACATATTTTAAGGATAGCTTCAGGCAAAGATGAAATCGAAGCGATCCAGCGAAGACAAAAACTAAGGATTTAACATTTTCCAAACATCTTTCAGCAAGAATTTTGAAAATGTAAAGATGTGTTGATTAAATGGACGTTCTAATGCTTTTGATGGTAAATCGAGATAATAGTAACCCTCTAGTTGAGCCAAAAAACGAGTATAAACCATAAATAGATTTGAAACAAAAGTAGAGCTTATTTTAATTTCTCCAGTATCTTCTTTTCGTTGAATATCATTCTGTGATATGCCAACAACCCGAACAGGATGCCCTACAAAACGCTCCATTAGAACTTTGTCAATAAATATTTTTGGCATTCGGTCTTTTGTTGTTGTTTTGAGAGAAACAACTATTTCATTCTGATTTATACTGGTGGCATCTGACTTAACGCTTTCAAAAGGAGAAATTATGACATCAGTTTCACAACGATAATATTTATTACCTTCGTCTGTTTCATAAGGAATACTTAAAACAACTTTTTTTATTGAGATTTCTAAATTGCTCAATAAAGTTCTAATAAGTTCTTCGAATCGATTACCAACGTGTTTTCTTGCACTATTTGATTGCACCATTAAATCAAGACCAATTCCCATAGCTTGTTGAATTGTATATACTACACTATCAACCAGGTGATATTCATCTTGGGTAAATTCTCTTTCTTCATTTTTTAATCGATTAATAATTTCTTCAAAACTGCCGTATCTGTCATTAAATATATTTACACTTCGAATGAATAAATCATTTCTAAATGGACGGATAGATTTTCTTGTCCCGGCAATATTTGAAGAACATATTTGATAACCAATGAATTCTGTTTCTTCATCCAAAACATCCGGGATATAGTTTAATACACGTGAAGTAATATCTCTGAACTGTTGAATATCACTTTTTGTTTTTTGTAAATCTTCAGACAATGAACTCATTGATACTCCAATAATTTTTACAAAACTCCAAAATCAGCTAAAATAACTCTTCAATTTTCAAATGTACCGGATGAGAAAGAGGCTGCTTCAAATAATTGATGAAACAGCCTCCAGAAATGTAGTTAGAAACCGAGTCTTTCCATATCTTCAACAAGGTTCTTTACTGCACTGACCGAGTGATCCAGAGCAGCCTGTTCTTCTTCATTTAGAGAAAGTTCCAGTATCTTTTCTACACCTTTGGCACCAAGTACCGCAGGTACACCGACGTAATAACCTTTGATATTAAATTCGCCGTTAAGGTATGCGCATGTTGGCAGTACTCTTTTTTCATCATAAATAATGGCTTCCGTCATCGCAATGGCTGATGCAGCAGGAGAGTAAAAAGCAGAACCGGTTTTAAGAAGTTTTACAACCTCTCCGCCAGCCATTTTAGTCCGCTCAACCATTGCAT
>MNYQ01000086.1 GCA_001873185.1 Ignavibacteria bacterium CG2_30_36_16
GGGGTCAATAATAGAGTAATACTCACCGAACCTATCGGCTACATTGATTTTCTTGCACTGACAAAAAACGCCGAACTTATAATTACAGACAGCGGCGGAATACAGGAAGAAAGCACGTATCTTGGCGTTCAATGTATTACCGTTCGGAACAATACCGAAAGACCCGTTACAGTGGAAGTCGGAACGAATCAGTTGATCGGCACCGATTTAGATTTAGTTAAAGAAGCTGCGCTGAAAGTACTGAACGGTGAGAAAAAAACCGGAACCATTCCGGAACTTTGGGACGGAAGAGCCGCCGAAAGAATTGTTGAGATTTTAGTTAGTGCAATTTAGTTTAAACTGCTTATCTACTTATAACAAGTTAATTCTCACCTTGCGCAAAAGATTCAACTGAATGACCATCCAGCGTCGGCGGGATGGATGTTAGGGCAAATAAATATCTTCCCGGTCTGCTTTAGACAAAAAAAACAACGGGCTTTTTGGCTGAAGCCTTTAGCTTGGAGTTCTACTTTGCCCATCCGTTAGCTAATAGATTAGCCAACGTATAAACAGCAATCCCATAAAGGTTTAATGATTTTATGAATAATGAAAACAGAAAGTAAAATAGAGAAAAACCGGTTTAAGAATTTTTCTGCGGAAAAGAAACTTGAATTGGCAATTCAACTTAGAAATTCTGCAATTGAATTAAAAAGAGCTGCATTAAGGGAATTTCATCCTACGTGGAGTGAAGAAAAAGTGGTCGAAGAAGTAAAAAAAATATTCTTATATGCAAGGACATAAATTATTTCAAATATTCACCGGTAAATTTAATGTATTAAAAACACCATATATGGTAACCGGATCTGTTGCATCTATTGTTTATGGTGAGCCAAGATTAACACATGATATAGACATTGTTATTACAATCCCGGTTTCTTTAATAGAAAAATTTCAACATTCGTTTCCAAAAGATGAGTTTTATTTTCCCCCGGTTGAAGTTCTGAAAAACGAAATTTTAAGAGACAATAGAGGACACTGCAATATCATTCACAATTCATCCGGGTTTAAAGCCGATATATATTTTGCCGGGAATAATGATTTTCAGCATTGGGCTTTGGAAAATGTGAGAAACATTGATTTTAGGGGAGAAGCAATGCTGATTGCTCCTGTGGAATATGTTATAACTAAAAAACTTGAGTTCTATAAAGAGGGTAAAGCTCAGAAACACATTAAAGACATAAAATCCATGTTGGAAAATTCAAGAGAGATTATAAATTTTGATCTATTGAATAAATTTATAACAAAATTTGGTTTGGTTGAAGAATGGAAATTGTGTAATTAGAAAAAAAATGGTCGAGTGGATGCATGATTGAATGGTTTTTGTTTCACTAAATTTCTCAAAAAAAACACGTTAGTGAGTTTCGGGTCCATTTTGGTTAAGGGCATCTCTAAAAGCATTAACTGGCGCTCTTCGAAAATCCGGTTTGGCAGCATATACCCGTATTCCGTTAGTTAACGGATTTTTAGAGGAGCCCATAAGGAAGTAAACTGCTATACGCTTAAGTTTGGAATAATGAATGAAGATTGATGAAAGAAGATTTGTTCAATCGTTGAAAATGTATTAACCCCGTTAGGGGTGGTATGTTTATAGATTAATTATTACCACCAAACAGTTCAAAACCCCGTAGGGGTGAAATGTTGAATTTATGAATGAAGGATTGTCCCCCGGCTTTGCTCGGGGTGACGAGGTGATAAGATGATATTATTAAACTGCAACTAAAAATTATTGAAAATTATTAAGGGATTAGAGTAAACCATAAACAAGAACTGTTAAAAAAAATATCATCCCACACCGCAAAGATTGGCATTATCGGACCTGGTTACGTCGGGTTGCCTCCCGGTTTAACTTTTACGCATAAAGGATTCACCGTAATCGGGTTTGATGTACACGTTATTGGAATGAAGTAAAAAGGCAAAAGGAAAAAGTCAGAATTTTAAATAGGAGTGGAAGATGAAAGATATTGAGGAGCGCGTATTTAATTTTAGTGTGAATACACTTTCACTTCTAAAAATGATATAACGGGTAAAATTTAGACATACTATTAAGAAAATAAAAGTAAAACATGGCAAAAGTCAAAAGTGAAAAATGTAGTTTAATCTTTTGCGTCTTTTAAATTTGTAATTGAACTTGTTTTGTCAGTTTGTTGGTTTTTATCTTTTATCTTTTATCTTGTTTCTTGTTTTAGGGTGTCCGGATAAAAACTAATCAAAAAAAACATAGCCTATAAATGGAAAATATTTTTAATAAATTTCTAGAGTTGATGGCTTCGTTTGAAAAGAACGATGTTGAATATATTGTAATCGGTGGATTAGCAATTAACTTACACGGATTTGCAAGAAATACTGAATATATTGATTTGTTTGTAAATCCGTTCGAGGATAATATTAAAAAATTACAAGCCTCTCTATTTGAAATTTTTAATGATAATGATATTTATGAAATAACATTAGAGGAGTTGCAAAAGTTTCCTGTTATAAGGTATGTTTCAAACGCTGGAATTTCTATTGATGTAATTGCAAAATTAGGAGAACAATTTAGTTTCTCTGATTTAGAATATGATGTAAAAATGATAGAAGAAACAAAAATTAAGTTTGCCAATTTAAAGACTCTTTATATGCTTAAAGAAAAAACTTATAGAGAGATTGACCAATTGGATTTGAAATTTATAAAATCAAAATTAGACAACAATGCCAATTAAAAAATATACAACATTTAACCATGCGTCTAAAGATTTATGGGTTTTAAATCCCGATGATGTGTACTATTTCACTTTAAAAAATCACTTTGCATTTTGGAGTAGAATAGCAATTAAAAAACAAAAGTCTGGAATTCAGAAATTTAAGAATTATAAACAGTTTTTAGACTTTAAAAGCAAATTTTAAAATTAGTGAACAGAATAAGTAAAAAGTAAAAAGGCAAAAGTTAAAAACATAAAAAATTTTCTACCTGAGGCGAACATGCTTGGCAAAAAAAATCCGTTGGCTAACGGATTGGCTAACGGATACATTCCAGTATTATAATAATTAAATTAAGGAAAAAGTATAGACTTAAATTACCGGATGCAATTATTTGTGCTTCGGCTGCATCTTTGGGTATACCTCTTGTTTCTAATGATAAAATTTTTGAAAAAGTTGAAGTATTAAAACTTATAACTTTACCCGATTGCTTGAAATAAAATATTCATCCTTACTATTATTTTATCCTTTTTACTTTTTACATAATACCATACGCAACTAAACAATTATACAGATCAAATTCATATACAATATGGTTGATCCCAAATGACGCGTCACCCCCACCCGTCACTAGTTCTTTCATCTTTTTAATCATCCGAAGGCTGACAGGTTTTTAATTTAACAGACCGGTACTTGTACAAAAGCGCAACTTTATAATTTTGGGCAGATGGGTGTTGTCATTTCGACCGGCTTGCCTGCCGATAGGCAGGAGGGAGACCTGTGCGCCTCTGGTGTAAAGTTTAATAATGGCAGAATAGTTTTTTCGCAAGGACTCTAATGTCGTTTGCTGTAAGAATTATTCATGAACTCAAAACCGCTGATAGCAAGTTTCTATCTTTACTTTATTCTTTTGTTACTCGTTTCGCGTCACGATATTTTTTTAATTAGCAATTTGTTCTCTTCTTAGTATTCGTTATATTGTAGTGAATGACACTACATATTTATTTAAAGAATGGATTGGTGTAAAGAACTGATGGCAAGATGAAATTAGATTTTGATTGGGATCAATGGAATATTCAGAAAAATGAAATTAAGCACGGAATTTCACGGTTGGAAGCAGA
>MNYQ01000066.1 GCA_001873185.1 Ignavibacteria bacterium CG2_30_36_16
AATCGTTAAACTGTGTTATATTACAGGGCATCCCTTTAAAAGGTATGCCGGCGGATGATGATTATCAGACGATTGAAGTTCCATTATCAGACGCTGATGATAAGGTTGTGGCTGTTATGGGAATTGCCCAAAAAATAACAGATGCGCAAAAAACAAATGATATAAATCTCTTTGAGTCACTTGAAAAATCGATAAAATATTTTTCGGGTTTATTTCTCTTTACTGATGTAAAAGGCGCAGTTAAAATTGTTTCTCCAGGGTTTAAAGCTCTTTTTGAAGGGAGCCAGTACAAACTGGAAGAAAAACAAATCGAAGAATTATTCCCCGGAAAAATTGCATCTGCCCTGAGAGATTTTTTTATTTCGGGTAGCGAAAATAATCTTTTAGACAGCAGCGAGTCGGCTAATATCGGCGGACGTAAATTTAACGGTTTGCAAATTAAAATAGATAGATTATTTTCGGATGAGAAAAAATTAATCGGTTTTTCATTTTTTGTTGATGATAAAAATGCCGCCTTCAATTTAGATCAATTAATTACCGGAAGAGGTCGAATGTTTGAAGTTTTAATTCAAAATAATCCCGAGCCAATATTGATTTATGATAAAGATAATCTGCGCTTCCTTGAAGTGAACAGCGCAGCGCTTAGTCTTTATGGTTACAACCGGGAAGAATTTTTGCAGATGGATCTGACCGATCTTTATACTCCAGACGATATCCAAACTCTTCTTGATTCCTCCAACACAAAAATAAAAGAGGGAAAATTTAGCGGACCGTTTAAGCACCGTAAGAAAGATGGTAGTTCGGTATTTGTTGAGATAAGCAAGGTGAGTTTTCAGTTTCACGAAAAGTCCGCGCATTTTAATATTATTCGTAATGTATCTGAAAAGCTTGAGCTTGCAAAAAAAACACAACTGTTTAAAGCTTCTTTTGATAATTTAAGCGATATTCAGTTTGTTACTGACGCTTCCGGATTTATTCAACTATCAAATCTTCAAGCAATTAAAATTTTAGGTTACTCCAAATCCGATTTTGATAATGCTTCTTTTGTTTCTTTCTTTACAGATGATGAAAGGGGAACCATCAATAATTCTATTTTTAATTCTCATCTTAAAGAAACAGTTAAAATTTCTTCCACGATGAAAAACAAGGATGGTTCTATAATAGAAGTTGAAGTAACTGCAACTCCTGTTGTAGATTATAAAGAAGAAATTGATAGCTTTAACATCCTGGTTAAGCCTTCGGTAAACACTTCTGAAGTTAAAGAAATTATTAAAGAAGTAATCGTTGAAAAACCGGCAGAGTATAAACCTGCTGTAGGAGTACAGCAAAATAATTCGGCATTTTTATCCAGTACTTTTCATGAACTTCTCACACCTATCAATGTCATTCTCGGATTTGTACAAGAATTAACGGAAGGCGTACAGAATCTTTCGCCCGATCAGAAAGAAGCTGCCGATATCATTAATCAAAACAGGCTTAACCTTCTCAATACTATGAACTCTGTAATAGAATTGGCGGCGATTGAAAGAAATGATTATGAGGTTGCTAAAGCTGAAACTTCAATTACAACTGTTCTTGACGATTTAAGCCATGAACTTGAAGATTTATCTTCAATCAGAGATGTAGAATTTGCATTTGGAAAAATTTCATCATCTTTAAAATTTAGCACAGATAAACAAAAATTTGTAAACCTGTTGGCTCAAATTGTTCGAATTGTTGCAAGGTTAAGTAAAGAGAGAAAAATATACTTCAGCGCATTTCCGTATCATGGAGATTCGTTTATCGTTTCTATTAAAGACGGTTATAATGTAAGTACCGGATATTTAATAGATCAGCTTACACAGTTATTTTCTAACGAAGAAACATCAGCTAAAAAAGATTTCGGAATCTCAAAATTAATTCAGCGTCTGGCAAAAGCTCTGTTAGTAATACTTAACGGACGATTTGAAATATTCTATAATGATTCGAAAAAGAGGGACTGTGGTTTTGTATTCCCGGTGCATCTCGAACAGATTGAAATTAAAGAAGTAGAATTGCCCGAACAGCCGGAAATTAAAGATGCGCCCAAATTCTCCTCCGAACCGGAAGTAATTTTTAAAGAGCATAAGCCATTGATAAGTGAAGCCCGGCATACCGAAGCTGAAAAAGAAGAGGAAATTAAACCCGTTGCTGCTGAAGAAAACCGGTATAAAAAAGACCAACAAATACTTCAACAGTCGGATGAATATGATACTACTGCCGGATCACATGAACAAAAAGAAAAAATTTCCGAAACAAATACTTTTGCTGAACCTGAGCCGGAACATTTTACTGTTGAGGATTATATTCCCAAGAAAAAAGAACTTGTTCTTTCGCAGTTAAACTGTTTATATATTGAAGATCAGGTAGACTCACAAATTTTATTCAAAGTTCAAATGAAAGAGCTGAACGCAATAAAATTTGCAGTAAGTTTTGAAGAAGCGCTTCCGCTTCTCGACAGCCATACATTTGATTTTATTGTTATGGATATTAACCTTCAGGGCGAGTATAACGGACTTGATGCTTTAAAGATAATAAAGAAGATGCCTGCATATCAAAATATCCCTATCATTGCGGTAACCGCATATGTGCTTCCGGGTGATAAAGAAAAATTTATTGCTACCGGTTTCAGCGATTTTATTTCAAAACCAATCTTCCGCGAAAAGTTGATTGATTCACTCGAGAAAATTTTTATGATGAGATGAGTTAGGTAGGAGGTCCGTAAAGTTTTGGCGGAGGGACATTGGGAGTACTCGTTAATATTTTAAGTTATGATATCAGATTGCCGGAGTTTAGTTTTTTAACTCTGTAATGTGTCTTCATCTTCTTCTCATTCGTTTCCCTTTTCATATTCTTTTCATTTTATCAGAATTCCATGCTTGACATTCTTTCCATGCTTCTTTATTTTAGCACCATACAAATGTATGGTATTATTTATGAAAGAACTGACCGAAATTCAAAAAAATATTTTAAACTTTATTATAGACCGTATCACCGGAAAAGGGTTGCCGCCCACGCTTGCAGAAGTTGCGGAATATTGCGGTTATCAAAACAGAGCAACTGTACAGCAACATCTGTGGGCTATTGAGAAAAAAGGATTTATAAAACGTAATCCAAAACTTTCGCGCGGAATCGAACTTACACTTTCTAATAAATTTTTTATTCCGCGACCTATTCTCGGCGAAGTTGCCGCAGGTAATCCGCTAACTATTTATCCAGATGCTACAGATACAATCGAACTACCTTCAATAGCATACATGCCAAAGGATTCGTTTCTACTGCGCGTTAAAGGAGATAGTCTAAAGGATGCATATATTTTCAGCGGCGATGTTGTTATTGTAAATCCAAATCTTCAACCTAAAAACGGACAAATAGTTGTTGCAGTACTTGAAGACGCTGCAGTTGTAAAACGCTTTTATAAGAAGGCTGATAAGATTGAACTTGTTTCTGAAAATCCGGAGTACAAACCGATTTTAATAGATAAAAAACATCCGAATTTTAAGATAGTCGGCATTGTAGTCGGCATTTATCGGAGCATGGATAAAATAGCAGTTTGAGTGTTAAGAAAATGAAAAAATTAATCTTCAAAGAATTGACAAAAGATACCTGGCATAACTTTGAGCAGTTGTTGGGAACGCGGGGTGCATGCGGCGGGTGCTGGTGTATGTCGTGGCGCAGTCTCCGTTCCGAATTTGAAAAGAATAAAGGTGCGGGCAATAAAAATAATATGAAAAGTATTGTTGACTCCGGTGAGGCTACCGGGGTAATGGCATTTTACGAAGACAAACCGGTAGGCTGGTGTTCTGTTGCGCCGCGTGAGGTATTTGTGCGGCTGAATAAATCACGTGTGCTAAAACCGGTTGATGATAAGCATGTTTGGTCAGTATCATGTTTTTTTATCGCCAAAGAATATAGACGGCAGGGGTTGTCAGCCGAACTATTGAAGGGAGTAATAAAATACTGCAAAGAAAAAGGCGCCAAAATTATTGAAGCATATCCAGCAGAGCCTTATTCGGAGAATATTCCTGCCGCGTTTGCATGGACGGGAATACCGGCAGCATTTATAAAAGCCGGGTTTGTTGAGGTGGCACGGCGATCAAAGGCGAGACCAATTATGAGGTATTTTATTAAATGACAGAATTCTTAAATAAAATGAGCAGTTTAAAATATAACATTGGCACAGCCGGCTGGTCTTACAAAGATTGGGTTCCGTCATTTTATCCCAAAACCCAAACCGGTGGATTCGACTGGCTTCAGTTTTACGCCCACTATTTTAATTGTGTGGAAGTGAACGCGACATATTATGCTTACTTGAGTCCCCGCATTGTAGAAGGCTGGATAAAAAAAACTGCGGATGCTGATGATTTTCTGTTTACTGTTAAACTTCATCAGGATTTTACGCATAAAAAAGTTTTTGACGAGCAGAAGGTAAAAGCCGTTAACTATAATTTGCAAATACTTTCACAAGCAGAAAGAATCGGCGGGGTGCTTATTCAATTTCCTTACTCATTTTCGTTTGATAACGAGTCGGCGAATTATGTAAGAAAGTTAAGCGATCTATTTCAAAACTATAACAGGTTTGTTGAGGTCCGGCATAAGTCGTGGCTTAATGAAAAAGCGTTGCAGATGTTTCGCCAGAATAATTTAACATACTGCACTATTGATCAGCCGCAGATAGGGCAGTCGCTGCCGTTTGAACCGATAATAACAAACAGTAAAGCATATATTCGTTTTCACGGCAGAAATGTTGAAGCGTGGAAAAAGTCGTTTGGCAATTTTGGCAAAGAGCAGACGTACACAGAACAGAGCGAACGTTACAAATATTTATACTCACCCGGCGAATTGCTTGATATTGAGCAGAAAATAAAAACGCTTCAGGAAAAAGTAAAAGAAGTTTTTGTTATTATGAATAACCACCCTCAGGGAGATGCTGTAGCAAATGCATTTGAGTTGATTCATCTGCTTGAAGAAAAAACAAAAGTGCACGTGCCGGAAACAATTGTTAAAGCATACCCGCGGTTGGCGGGGATTAATATGTAAACACCATACCGCCATAAACGACAGTGCTGAAATAAGACCTCACCCCTGCCCCTCTCCTTAAAAAGGAGAGGGGAACTGCAGTCTCTCTCCTTTCCAAAGAGAGGGATAAAGGGTGAGGTTGCGGCATATCGGAAGATGTAATTAATTAAAATGAATTTTAAATAACCATGTCCACAATATTTCATCTCGATCTTGACGCGTTTTTTGTTTCGGTTGAGCGGCTGCTCGATCCTTCGCTGGAAGGGAAGTTGATAACAATTTGTTTTTAAGAATTTATAAAGCTATTTTTAATTTAGGTAATGGATAAGAAATGATAATCTCCGCGAGCAGAAGAACAGATATACCGGCGTTTTACTCAGAATGGTTTTTTAAAAGAATCGCAGAAGGATTTTGCACAGTTCCCAATCCTTTTAATAGCAAGCAAATTTCGTTAGTTGATTTACATCCTCAAGCCGTTACTGCTATTGTATTCTGGACACGTAATCCTCATCCATTGATTAAAAACCTTTCAACACTTGATGAAAGAGGATACAAATACTACTTCCAATTCACCATTAATAATTACCCCAAACTTTACGAAAAAAATAACCCAAGTTTAGAAACGGCAGTAAGTGGTTTTAGAAAATTGTCGGACAGACTTGGAAAAGGAAAAGTTATTTGGCGTTACGATCCAATTCTTTTTACTGATGATCTTACCGTTGATTTTCATATTTCCAATTTCACTAAGCTTTTTGATGAACTTTCTGATTTCACTAAAAGGATTGTGATTAGCATTGTTGACAACTATAAAAAAACACAACGCAGGGTTTCTGCTTTACAAACTAATTATACTGAAGAGCAAGTAGATAAACCAGAAGTTGAAAAACTTCTTAAGCATATTGTTACTTTGGCAAAGACAAAAAACGTTGAAGTGGAAAGCTGTGCAGAAGCAAAAAGTTTTGCATATATAGGGATTGAGCATGGCAAGTGCATTGATGATAAACTTTTGAAAAAAGAATTTGACATTGATTTAAATTATAAGAAGGATAAAGGACAAAGATTGCCATGTGGTTGCATGATAAGCAGAGATATAGGTATAAACAATACTTGTCTTATGGGATGTGAATATTGCTATGCTACGATTTCACACAATTCAGCAGTAAATAACAGGAAAAAACACGACCCGAATTTTTCATCACTCTTAGTTCATAAAATGTCTGAAGAAATGGAAGAAAACATTAAAGCATTTAAACAGCAGCAAAATTTCACAGGAAAACAAATGGTTCTATTTTAGTTATGCACGATCCGTATTACAAACTATTAAAGACAGTAGCTGAGATTAATGGTTGTCAATTAGATTTAATAATTGACCAAAATCATTCAACAACAGGTGAAATATGTCGTGCTTGCAATTCTAATAATTCTAAAAATATTCAATACTTTCTTGCAGGACTTAAGCTTCAAGTAAAAGAGTTAAGATCATTGCTAAAAGGAGCTTTCGCGAATATTGATTATTCTGATAGATTTACTAGGACTGCTTATATGTTAGCATATTTCCCTTTCTATATTGAACCAATTTACTATGTAACTAAATCACATATTAACAAACTTATAGAAGCCAATACTTCAGAAATAAATATTTGTTTTATAGGTGGAGGTCCTTTACCAGAATTGCTGGGTTTGTCCAAATCTATTTCAGCAAAAAATAATGTCAGCATATTGAACTGTAGTATTTTGGATGCTTTTCCATATTGGATTACTGAAAGGGAATATTGTACTAAATCCTTATTAGAAGATTACTTCAAAGGTGAAGTTGGTATAGATTCTCTTACTTTTAATTTATGGAGTAATAATTTAAAAATTCCCAAAGAGATTCATAATGCGGATTTAGTTGTGGCTCAAAATTGCATTAATGATTGCCCGAAGGATAAGTTTTCTATAATGAAAAATAACTTCCAAATTATTTGGAATAATATGAAGAAAAATTCTTCGATAATTATCTTAGACCTAAATTATAATACTATAAGTGATTTGTTGAAAAATCTAAAAAAATATTTTAGTCAAAGTGGAGGAGAAATCGTGCAAGATATTTCTCGGGGTGAGAAACGACCAAGTATACCTAAGTGTCAACATTTAGAAGAATTGCTTTTTGAACAAACCGATGGATTATTAGCACGAAGAGTAGTCAAATATTATAGCTTAATAGTCAAGAAGATTTAACTATGGCTAAAGCAATTAAAATTGAAAGTATTAGCAATAAACCTCTATCGAAGAGAAATTTTCTTCCAGATATTACTCAATTAAAACCAGAGCAAATAAATGTACTTAGTAAACCATCAACAGAAGATTTAATTGTTTCTGGTCCAGCTGGTTCTGGTAAAACAATATTGGCAGCATATAGATTTGATGATAATAATAAAAAAGGATTGAAGGGGAGAGTTTTAGTTTACGGAAACATTCTTAAGAATTATTTAGGGGAAAAAGTTGGATCCTCTACGATTAAATTGGTTCCAAGAGGAATTTTTGAATATGTTAAAAGTGTAAGTAACATTTCAATTAACATGGCTTTATCTGATTCTCAAAAATTCGAGGATGCCGCACAAAGAGCCGGTGATTGGGCAAAACAATATAAAGGGAGTTTAGATTTTATTATTATAGATGAATCACAAGATTTTCATAATGGACATCTAGATTTCTGTGGACACTTAGCGAAGAATTTAACTCTTTTCGCAGATGACGCCCAAAAATTGTACAAACACGGTAGTTGTACTACTAATATTCTTGGAAAATATTGGATAGAACATAACAGAAAAATCAAGCGAATTGATATTAAAGGTAATTATAGGAATCAACCATCAGTTGCTAATTTAGCAAGTCCATTTTATAATAAGCGGAATCAAGAACCATTTTCTTTTGCTGAATTAGAAGGAGAAAATGAAAAAGTGATTATTTTTGTCAGCAGCAATTTAGATTCTTTACAAGAATATTTAGTACGACAAACAAAATATTATGTTGATAGAGTTATTAATGAGACTCCTAAAATTGGTATTCTTGTTCAGGATAGTCGAAGTATGAGAATTGCAAAGCAATATTTTATAAATAATGGATACAACGGTATTGATGTTAATGATGCAGTTGACATTTTTAATTCTAATCATCCTGTTTTACTAACAATGCATTCTGCAAAGGGTCTTGAATTTGATTATACGATACTTTTTAATTTGGATTATGATAAATTACAGATATTGCATCCAAACAATTTTAATCAAATTATATTTACTGCTATTACGAGAGCTCGCAAATCACTTTCAGTTTTTATTGTTGGAGAACAAAATGGTTTTTTAGACAAAATAAGAAGAGAAGTAAATAACAATTATTACGAAATACAAAATGTTTAGGAGCTTTTATGCTTGTAGGTACTAATATTCAAAAAATTTGGGATTTTGCGAATAAACAGAGATTCTTTTTTAAAGAAATGAATGATGTATCTGAGTTATCGGATTTGCATAAATCTGATATAGATACTGTAATTAAGATAGATAATAGATATAATGAATTAGGCAAACTCTTTTCAGGTCCCATTTTCTTTTCTCATATTCAATATATAATCCCAATTACTAAAAAAGCTACTGAAAGTTTTGAACAACTTTGTAGAATGTTTCCTGAAGTAAATAGATTTATGAGGTAAACAATGGCTGACAAAGAAGAAAAAAAGAAAACCAGAGTTAAAAAAGCACTTTCAAAAAAAACGGTTCAAAAACCCAATAAAGATCAAGAAGAGCTAGGACTCATTCCTAAAGAAGATTCAATTGTTAAAGAAACTCAAAGCATCATTAGTATAGAGAGTTCTCAAATTCCAGAGCAGGGAAAAATAAATCAAACTGTTTTTCCAAATAACTCGGATCATCACGAAGCATTCCCTCGTTATTTATCTGGTTCGTTAAATTTACTTTCGTTTTTATCTGATACTTTAGAGCTTAGAGATAATAAAATAATTCCGGCGATTAATATATCATTACTTCTTGCTTCTTTTGATCGAGTGTCTAAAAAACAATCTGATAAAATATCATTCGAAAATAAGTTTAAATTGGTTTTTACCACTAATAATAAAGAGGCTCGAGACTTTGGTGTAATATTCTTTAGTTTGTTATCTAACGAAAGATGCTTGCTTGATTTAGAAAATCATTTTCAAGATTTCTATGATCTATGTATCAAGTTATTATCTGGAATTGATAGAATTAAGGAAGGGGAGAAATCTTTAAATATTGTGCTTGAATTGCTTCTATATAGTATAGAAATAGAATCATTTCAAAAATTGAAACAATATCTTAAGGAATATATCCCAGATCAGTTTTCTCAGCTTAACGATATATCTGAAAAAATTATTGGATTTTTAAATGAAACAAAATTAGATGATAAATATTTAAATAATTGGAAAACAGCAATTTGGGCTTACCTTTGGGTACTTCGTTATTCTACTCAAAGTTCTGAAATATTATTTGAAGATTTATTTAAAAAGAAGAGTTCACAATTCAAAGAGCTACACATAGTTTTAATCGGTCTATTTGCAACAAAACTATTTCACTCTACTCCAGCATGGAAACCAATTGGACTTAGCTATCAGGGGCATGAAAAAATGAAAGTTTTACAACCCACCGCAGAGGTTTTTTATAACCCAGATATAATCACTTCTCTAAGTTCTGATTCTAAAAAACAAGAAGAATATTTCTGGACTTATATATGGGGGAAACCCTATTCAATGTTTGAAAAACCAGTTATAACAAGCGTGAAAAAATTGCAAAAAAGGATGATGGAGGTTGAGGAAGAAGTTGTTGTTGAAGAAAAAAGCTTTGGTGATTTTATAAAAGTTTATGGTGAGACTAAACCGACAGGTGTTATTCATCTGAGAGCGAATGTATAACCTGCTTCATCGAGTTTTGTTTGTAACTTATTGTTACGCGGGTTTTTTCAAAATTCACTAAAAATATCTTTCTAATTTTTATTTGATGCTATTTTATGTCCACAATATTTCATCTCGATCTTGACGCGTTTTTTGTTTCGGTTGAGCGGCTGCTCGATCTTTCGTTGGAAGGGAAGCCTGTTATTGTCGGTGGCAACCCCCAAGGCAGGGGAGTGGTTGCAGCATGTTCCTACGAAGCCCGGCAGAATGGACTGCATTCCGGAATGCCGATACGTGCGGCGTTTAAACTTTGTCCGCACGGAGTTTATTTGCACGGGCATCATAAAGAGTACGTGCGTTATTCTCACTCAGTAAAAAATATTTTAGATCAATACGCTCCATTAATTGAGCAGGCTTCTATTGATGAGTGTTATATGGATTTTACCGGCTGCGAAAAAATTTATGGTTCGCTTTTTTCGTTTGCATCTTTTCTTCAAAAAGAAATTGCAGTGAAAACAGGACTGCCATGTTCAATCGGTATAGGCAGCAATAAAACGCTAGCTAAAATTGGTTCCGATTGTATGAAACCGAAAGGAATTACATACATAATTCCCGGCATGGCAAAAGAATTTCTTGCACCCATGCCGGTGGAAGTAATACCCGGCGTAGGTAAAGTTTTGCTGCGCGATTTAAACAGCAAGGGCATTTACAAAATATGTGATATTACAAAACTGCCGGCAGATTATTTTGCTGCTGCATACGGCAAATACGGTGTTGATTTATGGCGTAAAGCTAACGGTGAAGGGACAGAATATTTAACTGTTTCGCACGGACAAAAAAGTATTTCGAAGGAAACAACTTTTGATGAAGACGTTACGAGCAAAGAAAAATTGAAATATGTTTTGTTCGAACTTACCGGCAGAGTATGCCACACACTGCGCGAAAACAGCTGGCAGGCAGCTACAATAAATATTAAACTGCGTTACTCCGATTTCCAAACGTTAACGCGTGCAAAAACAATTAAACCAACAGACGACGATAGAGTTGTTTTTGATACTGCATGGGATATAATGCAAAAAGCGCACACACGGCGTATTGCAGTGCGGCTGATTGGTATCGGCGTAAGTAAGTTAAATTCATTCGCCGAGCAAGAAGTTCTGTTTGAGGATGAAACCGCAAAACGGAAAAAACTTTTCCGTGCCGTAAACCAGCTAAGAGGGAAGTATGATTATAAGATTATTAGGATGGGAGTGTAAGATTAGAAGTCACATAATGGTAATATGGTTGCTGGTTGGTTCGGCAGTCACCGGACAATTTGACGGAGACGGTGTTATATTTCCTTCGATGTAGGGAATGCCGCCGTTGGCGGTGGAATGGGGGAATGATGGAAAAATTTATTAAAAATTATTCCACAATTTTAGTTTTCCAACTTTCCATTATTCCATAACTTCATCCATCCATGATAACTTTAATTTTTCACTGAGGGTTTGCTCTTAATTATTACATTTAAAACAGCGTTAATATTATCCTTAAGGCTGGATATTCTCTTAATTTCGTTTCTTACAATTACATTCTCATTTTCTAATTCATATTTAGCTATTATCTTGAATTTTATAGTGGGAGCATTTATTAATTGGTTATACAACTCATACCCTTTATTTATTTTTGCTTCATTAATTATTCCGGCAGCACTTAAGAAAAGCAAAACATTTTCACCAATTCTCAAAGTATCCTCACCTTCTACTTCCAATATTAGCTTTGAAGCAGTCGGTCCCGATCTTATCACCACCGGAACTTCACCTTTGGAAAGATTATAATCGTTTCTAAGGAATTCATTAACTTCTATATAAGCAATTGTATTAAAAGAAGCATTTTCTTTCATGGGATATTCTTTTCTTTTTACAACTCCAATGATGATGCAATCGGAAAGGGCAGTGAAAACTTTTTCATTTAAATGGCTATACATTGTACGTAATGATGAAAGGTCGACTCCAATTGTTTTGAGATTAGATACCGTGGTATCATTATAACCCATACTCAGCAAAAATTCTTTATCCATTTCATCGTGAGTTAACCCCGTTTTATTTTCACCGGCAAGAGGAGCCCAACCCCTCTCTACCATTATGTTGTAAACCGGATTAGTTTGCGCTTTAGCAGCAAACATGGTTAAAGTAGTAAGTATTAAAAACAAGTATTTTATTTTCATAAAGTATCGCAAGTATCAGTTAATCTGTTACTTCAGATTAATCAAAATAAAATTGAATAGCAAAACCCTCATACCGGATAAAAAAAATTGACCATAATTCAATTTGCCGGGGATGGAGTCATTTCCCATCCCCGATTAAATTAAATTTTTATTTCATTAACAAAATCTTCTGTGTTTTAATAAAAGAATCCGCTTGTAATCTTACGAAATAAACTCCGCTTGCTAATAAGATGTTATCAACATTGGCAGAAAAAAGCACTTCGTAAATTCCTTTTTCGAGAACGTCATCTATAAGCATTTTAATCGGAACTTGTCAATAGAAATGAGACAAATATTTTAGAGCTGCAGAATAAATTATTTGACAAAGAACAATAGAGTTGTATATTTGCCATCAAGTTTTATGAAAAATATCAACGGAACATATAGCACGGTATATTTTAGCAGCTTCGGCTGGTGGTGGTGGAGTGTGCCATTTTTTACGTCCCGGTGATTTAAGAGTTTTATAATAATTATAGAAGAACCCTTCCTGCACACCGGAAGGGTTTTTTGCTTTTAAAGGTAAAAAATGAAATTTGAACAATTTAAAGAGTTTGCGAAAAGTTACAATCTTATTCCTGTCTACAAAGTAATTACGGCGGATATGCTTACTCCCGTGCTTGCATACTTAAAAATAAGAAAGCCCGGCACGCAGAGTTTTTTACTCGAGTCGGTTGAAGGCTCGGCAAACATGGCTCGTTTTTCGTTCATCGGAATTGCACCGGAAAAAATAATCAGCAACATTGGCATAAAACTTTCTGAAAAATCGAATGGGCATCAACAAACAAAAGACGAATCTATTTTTAGCTTTATAAAAAAGGAAATAAAAAGACAGAAACAGCCAAAGATAGATTCGCTTCCCGGATTTACCGGCGGACTCGTTGGTTTTCTGGGATATGAAAATATTTCACACATCGAAAAAGTAATTACATTTAATTCTTATGATTCATCTATTCCCGATTCAATATTCGGAAATTATAAAACTATTCTCGTATTCGACCATTATAAACATCAGATAATATTAATCTCTAACGCCGCCATAAAACCGGAAACGAATATTGAAACCGCTTATCAATCGGCATTAAATAATATTGAAAGGCTTAGAAAAGAACTTGCCGCCCCAAAATATTTTCTGTCTGATTTTAAGTTAGATGAGAAACTGAACAACGATTTTAACACGGACGAATTTTTTACGCAGGTAGAAAAAAGTAAAACTCACATATCCGAAGGTGATATTTTTCAAATAGTTTTATCAAAACGGTTCAGTGCCGGGTTCACGGGTGATGCGTTTAATGTGTACCGCGCGCTGCGCATTATCAATCCATCCCCGTACATGTACTTTTTAGAATTTGAGCATGATTATAAAATCATAGGAACTTCGCCGGAAGACCTTGTGCACGTAAATGATAAACAAGCCCGAACGCTCCCCATAGCAGGCACAAGAAGACGCGGTAAAACGGAGGAAGAAGATTTACTTCTGGAAGAAGAATTAAAAAACGATCCCAAAGAGTTAGCTGAACACACAATGCTGGTTGACCTCGGAAGGAATGATCTCGGCAGAGTTTGTAAATACGGAACTATTAACGTAACCGATAAAATGAAAATTGTTAAATACTCTCATGTAATGCACATGGTTTCTAAAGTGGCTGGCGAACTGTTGGACGACAAAGACGCTGTGGATGCTTTAATGGCGTGCTTCCCCGCAGGCACGGTTTCCGGAGCGCCAAAAATAAAAGCGGTTGAACTTATTGAGAAGTATGAAAAGTTGAGAAGAAATATTTACGCGGGCGCAGTTGGTTATTTCGATTTTTCCGGTAACATGGATATGTGCATTGCAATTAGAACTTTATACACACAAGGAAATAAAATATACTGGCAGGCTGGCGCTGGCATTGTTGCAGACAGCCGCCCCGAACTCGAAGTTAAAGAAATTAAAAATAAATCAGCCGCTATGGTTAAAGCGCTAAAATACGCAGAGGTAATTGATGAAAATAATAGTAATAGATAATTACGATTCCTTCACATACAACCTTGTTCAGCTTATCGGTTCTTTAGGTGTTGAACCTGTCGTAAAAAGAAATGATGAAAACACGATTAAAGATATTGAAGTAATTAAACCTGATAAAATAATAATTTCGCCGGGTCCGGGGAGACCTGAAAATTCAAATGTTTCACTCGATGCAATAGACTTTTTTAAGGATAAACTCCCAATCCTCGGCGTCTGTCTCGGACATCAGGCAATGGGTTATTTATTCGGCGCAGAAATTGTAAAAGCGCCTGTTTTGATGCACGGAAAAGTTTCGCTTATAAAACATGATGATAAAACTATCTTCAAGAATATCAAACAAAATTTTGAAGCGACTCGTTATCATTCTTTAATTATTAAAAGAAATACTCTCCCTGATGAATTTGAAATATCTGCCGAATGCGATGACGGAATAATAATGGGAATAAGACATAAAAAATATTTTCTCGAAGGAGTTCAATTTCACCCGGAATCTATTCTAACGGTTGATGGAAAACAGATACTAAAAAACTGGTTGGAGTTGTAAATGAAAATGTGTCTTCAAAAAATTACCGAAAAAGAACATCTCTCTTTCGATGAAGCTTATGAGTTGATGAACAAAATAATGAGCGGTAAAGCGAACAACTCCGAAATAGCCGGTTTGCTGATGGCATTAAAAGTAAAGGGTGAAACATCCGAAGAGATTGCGGGTTTTGCCACGGCAATGCGCGCAAACAGCATTAAAATAAAATGCGATGATGAAAATGTTATTGACGTTTGCGGAACCGGAGGAGATAATTCAGGAAGTTTTAATATTTCGACTGCGGTTGCTTTTGTTGCCGCTGGTGCCGGGGTTAGTGTAGCTAAGCATGGTAACCGATCCGTTTCAAGTAAAAGCGGCAGCGCCGATGTACTGCAGCAGCTTGGTATAAATATTGAACTAACAAGAGAAGAATCTGAAGCGGTGCTTAATAAAATTGGGGTGGCATTTTTATTTGCGCCACTCTACCATCCTGCAATGAAATATGCGGCGCATGTAAGAAGAGAACTTGGAGTAAAAACAGTTTTTAATCTTTTAGGTCCACTTACAAATCCTGCGGGTGTACAAAAACAAATCATCGGCACTTACAATAATTCCGCCGCCAAAACACTTGCCGGGGCAGCTTCGTATTTAGACCACAAACGGGTTTGCTTTTTATGCAGCGAAGATAAATATGACGAAATTTATCTTGGCGGTATTACCGGTATTCACGAATACAATTGTCGTGAAGAAATTAAATACTACGAGTTGACGAACGAATCTTTTTTTTACCCAAATGTTACGCCTGAACAGATACAAGGCGGTTCGCCGGAAGTGAACGCAAAAATTATTATGGACGTTTTTGAAAATAGAACACCCACCGGTGCATTCCACACTGTTGCCGCAAATACAGCGCTTGCTCTTTATGCCGCAGGATTTTCTAATAACTTGAATGAATGTAAAGCGGCTGCTGAAGAGTCTATTTTGAGCGGGGCTGCGTTAAAAAAACTAAATACATTAAAATACTTTAGAATAGTATGAATATTCTTAACGAAATAGTTGGAATAAAAAAAGAAGAAGTAAAAAAACTCCGTCAGAAATACAACACCGGTGATTTTATGTCGAAAGAATTGTATCATTCCCCAACCATAAGTTTTATTCAGCGGTTTAATGCTTCGCAAAATATTTCCGTTATAGCCGAGATAAAAAAGGCGAGTCCGTCAAAAGGAATAATTAGAGAAGATTTTAATCATCTTAAGATTGCAGAAGATTATTTTGCTGCCGGTGCAGATGCTGTTTCGGTTTTAACCGACGAAAAGTTTTTCCATGGTTCAATAAATTATTTAAAAGATATCGCCGCAATAAAAACAGCTCCCCTGCTGCGTAAGGATTTTATTATTGATGAAGTGCAGGTGTTCGAAGCAAAAGCAAATGGTGCAGATATTATATTGCTGATATCCGAAATTTTGTCCGCCGATCAAATTAAAGAATTAACTTTAGCTGCTAAAGAAGCCGGGCTCGAAGTTTTACTTGAACTTCATAATAGAAATCAATTTGATAAAATAGATTTTTCTGCCAATAACTTAATCGGTATTAATAATCGCAGTCTATCAACGTTCAAAGTCGATTTAACTATTACAAAAGAGATTGCAAAATATCTACCTAAAGAAGTTTTTATAGTTAGTGAAAGCGGAATAACTACAAAGGAGGATATCGCTTATTTAAAAGACGTCGGTGTTAACTCTATCCTCGTCGGTGAACATTTAATGAAAAGCGTGGACATCAAACAAAGTATGCTCGAATTAAAAAGATGGTGCTCAAATGCAGATTAAGATTTGCGGTATAACAAATTTAGAAGACGCACTTCTTGCGCAGCAGCTGGGAGCAAATGCTGTCGGTTTCATCTTTTACAAAAAAAGCGAGCGATATATTTCACCCTCAAACGCCGCAGAAATTGTTTCTTCCCTTTCTCCTTTTTTTCTAAAGGTCGGAGTGTTTGTTAATTCCCAAGCAAAGGAAATTAATCGCATTGCGGCTAAAGCCAAATTAAATTTAATACAGCTTCATGGCGACGAACCTCCTGCGTTGATCAATGAAATAATTCTGCCGGTGATAAAAGCATTTCGAATTAAAAATGATTTTGATTTTAGTTCGGTTAAAAATTATAATTGCAGCGGCTATTTGTTCGATACATTTTCAAGCAGTCAAATCGGCGGAACCGGCAAGTCGTTCGACTGGAATTTAATTCCGAAAGAAATACTGAATAAGAGTATCATTGCGGGAGGTATTACTTCCGGCAACATTAATGAAGTTGCCAAAATAAATCCCTCCGGAATTGATGTTTCTTCTTCTCTCGAAATTTATCCGGGGAAGAAAGATAAAAGTAAAATGGTAGATATTTTTTTGCGTTTTATAAAAATAGGAGTACCACTTGTTAATAATGATGAGCCTTCAAACGCCCCGTAAGGATGTGGAAAGAATAAAAAACAAAATTAAAAGCTGCGGCTGTTCACCGCACGAAATACCCGGAGCAATAAAATTAGCAATAGGAATTACGGGACCGAGCGCTAAATTATCAATAGAAGATTTTTTGATGATGGATTCGGTTGATGAAGTTGTCCGGGTCACTAAGCCCTATAAGCTTGTCAGTCGTGAAATGAAAAGTGATGATACTATTATTAA
>MNYQ01000176.1 GCA_001873185.1 Ignavibacteria bacterium CG2_30_36_16
TTTACATTCACCCGTTATAGAATATTTATGTACGGATGATAGCAGCGTTTTAATCCCTCTTTGAACAAATCATTTGAATATAAAACTACTATTTTTTTTCTTTCCGCCATCGCCCAATCCTTCCTCTATTAAACACTGTAAAATTTTAATATTAATTTTTTCAGTCTTGACAAACTAAATACCGGGATGAGAATTAGAATATTCCCTTCATTTTTTCAAATATGCCATTCGATTTACTAATCAGGGATATTTAAATGTTAAAATAGAATCTAAGTATGAAAGAAGCAACAAAAAATTTACGATTCACCTTCAACGCATTAAATAGTCTATTATTGCATTAAATTGCAAATATATATTCGTCAGTAAGGGATTCTTTTTTAAAGTTCCCTTTTCTATTAGCTAATGGATGAAATGAATATTTTTTAATTCTATTTCATTTCTGATTATTAATTTTTAATTTTACTTAGAAACAAGTGATAATAAATCGTTTTAAGTATGAATAAAAATTTTCTCGTAATTCCGTCCATTGATATTAAGGATGAGAAAACCGTACGGGTCGTTCAAGGTATTCCGGAACTCAACTGCGAAGAATACGGCAATAATCCGGTAGATATGGCAAGAATATGGCGCGCCGAAAATGCTAAACTCATACATATAGTTGATTTCGACAGCGCGGCGCATCATGTTAAGAAAAACTGGCACATTGTAGAAGAAATATGTAACTCGGTTATTATCCCGGTTGAATTTGCCGGCGGAATAAGAAATATTGAGGATGCAAAACTCGCTCTCAAAATGGGAGTGTGCAGAATTGTTCTAACAACAATGGCAATTGATTCAAGAAACGAATTTATAAAACTTATTGAAGAAATTGGCGCATCAAAAATATCAGTTGCACTTGATATAGTTAAGGAAGAAATAGTTGTTCATGCCAGGACGGTTAAAACAGGACTCAACTATCTTGATTTTGCAAAAGATATGGCTCAATTAGGAGTAACAAGATTTATCGTAACCGATGTTGAACGAAACGGATTACTGGGCGGACCAAATTTAGAATACAGCAAAAAAGTTGCGGAAACAACTGGCATGCATGTAACGGTTTCCGGCGGGGTTAGAAACAAAGACGAGTTGATGGATATTAAAAAACTTGCAGAGATTGGCGTTGATTCTGTAATTATCGGACGTGCGCTTTATGAAAACAGATTCCCCTGTCAAAAACTTTGGCGCGTTGCAGAAGCCGGAATTTTTAATTAGAGGTTATAATGGAAAAAACAAAGAAAAATGAAACGGTACATAGCAGTTTTTGGGCAAATTTTTTTCGATCGCCTGCCGACCAAACTGATCTGGAGAAGTCATTAAAATCGATCCCGCTTTTTAATGAATTAAACAAAAAGGATCTTACGCATTTTCTAACTATCATTCATAACCGAAATTATCTTGCCGGTGAGTATGTTTTTTACCAGGGCGATCCGGGCATTGGATTGTACATAATACGTTCAGGTGAAATAAAAATCAAAAGAGTGGATGACGATAATAATGAGACCCTTTTGGCAAAATTAGCCGAAGGTGATTTTTTTGGCGAACTTGCTCTTATTGACGGGGATAAAAGATCTGCCTCAGCCGTGGCTGCCGCTGATTCGAGATTGGCGGTTATATTTAAACCTGACCTCGATGAATTTATTGAACGATTCCCCAAAAAAGGAATTAAAGTGCTGCAGGGTATTGCTCACATAACCGCCCATCGCCTGCGTAAAATAAATGAAGATTATTTTAGTTTACAAAAAAAAATCAACACATTTTCGGAGGATAATTATGGAGCCTGAAATAAAAAAAGTTCTTGTACCGATTGATTTTTCCGATTATTCGAAAAGTTCACTCCGGTTTGCTGTTAACTTTACAAAAACATTTAACGCCCAACTCTACTTGATCTACGTTGTGGAACCGGTTATTTATCCGCCCGATTTCAGCATGGGGCAAATTGCCATCCCATCCGTTGATTTCGAAATGGATAAACGCGCTGAGGAAGAATTAAAAAAACTTGCAGAGGAAGAAATTCCATCAGACATTGTCTCAAAAATAATTGTGAAAACGGGAAAACCGTTTATCGAGATAATTGAAACTGCCGAAGAAGAGGACATTGATTTAATTATTATTTCTACTCACGGACATACCGGAGTCGAACATATTCTTTTCGGAAGCACTGCTGAGAAGGTGGTTAGAAAAGCGCCCTGTCCGGTGCTTTCTCTTCGCGAACCTTTGAAAGGTTTTAAATTTAAAGGAGAAACTAGAAAAGGGAAAGCAGAAGAATAAATTAATTCTTCCGTTCAATGATAAAATCGATTAAAGCTTCAAGAGCAATTTTGCCCGGCGAATCAGGAAATACTTTTAAAGCTTCGCTTGCTTTTTCGGAATATTCATGAGCAGTTTTGACGGCATAATCTATCCCTTTATGTTCCCGAACAAAGTTTATTATATCGTTCACGTCAGATTTGCCGGTTCCGCTTTTTATCATTTTTCTTATTCTTGAAGCTTCGCCGCTGGATACCTGGTTTAATGAATAGATAAGAGGCAATGTAATTTTCTTTTCTTTTATATCCCCGCCTACCGGTTTACCAATTAAACTTGCCGAGCCTTCGTAATCAAGTATATCGTCTTTAATTTGAAAAGCTATTCCTATCGCTTCACCAAATACTCGCATCGCTTCGTGATATTCTTTATTATCGGAAGAACTGAGCGCTCCTATTTGACAGCATGTTTCGAGCAGTGAAGCAGTTTTATCTGAAATTATACGGAAATATGTTTCCTCGTCGATATTAAGCTTTCGTGTTTTTTGAATTTGAAGGAGTTCTCCTTCCGCCATTCTTTTAACAGTATTGGTAATAACGCTTAGAAAATCAAAATCTTTTCCTTCGGTTGCAATCATCAAACCGCGGGCTAGCAGATAGTCTCCCATCAACACTGCCCCTTTGTTTTTGAAAATAGCATTGATAGACCAGAAACCGCGCCGTTTATCTGAATTGTCAACAACATCATCGTGTATTAAAGTTGCGGTGTGAAGCAATTCTACAAGTACTGCGCCACGATAGGTTCGCTCATTAACATTTCCTGAAACTTTTGCCGCAAGTAAAACAAGCAGCGGACGTATCTTCTTCCCTTTTTGTCTTAATATATAGCGTGCTATAAGATCGACAATACCGACTTTAGATTTTATAGATTCTTTAAAAAGTTTTTCGAAGCAAACTAATTCTTCCTGTACCGGTTTGCTAATTTCAGATAACTTACTTTTAATCAAAATTCTCTTTTTTTCTTTGGGAAAGTTTCGAGATAAAAATACTTATTTCATATAATAAAACCAATGGGACGGCTAACACGATCTGCGATACAGGGTCGGTTCCGGGAGTTAAAAACGCAGCAACCACTAAAATTATAACGATGGAATGTTTTCTATACTTTCGCATATAAATTGGCGAAAGTATACCAAGCTTTGTGAGAAAAAAAGAAACCATCGGTAATTCAAATATTACTCCTGCCGCAAGCATAATACTGATGATAATTGAGAGGTATTCGTCGATAGCAAATTCGTTCACTATCTGTTCTGAACCAAACTGTGCAGCAAAACTTAAAACAAGCGGAAGCATAGCATAATATGCGAATAAAATTCCGGCGATGAAGCACAATGAAGAAAATATTACTATTAATGAAATATATTTCCTTTCACTTTTCCTTAAAGCAGGAGCAATAAACTTCCAGAATTGATAAAATAAATTAGGAAGAGATAAAATGACTCCCCCCATTATTGCAATCTGTACAAACAAAAATAACTGACCAAACGGCTTCAGGTTTTGAAGCGTAATCCCATTGTCTCTCGCTGGTTTTAATAAAATAATATTTATTAACTGATCAACAAATATCCAGCAGATTACACTTCCAACAACAAGACCAAGTACGGAAAAAATTATACGCCAGCGAAGATCCTCAAGATGTTCGAGGAAAGTCATTTCGCCGCCCTCCCCTTCTTCTTCCTGTTTAGCGGTTAATTCCCTTGTATATTTTTTGTCCATTTTAATTATTTATTAACTGCAAATAAAGGGAAATTAGAACACAACTGCTTTACCTTTTCTTTTACGCCCGATATAACAGTTTCGTTACTATTATTGGATATCACTTCGTTTATTAAAAAGGCAATCGTGTCCATATCTTTTTCTTGCATTCCCCGTGTAGTAACCGCCGGCGTACCAATGCGAATGCCGCTTGTTACGAAAGGACTGCGTTTATCAAATGGAACCATATTTTTATTTACAGTAATACCTGCTGCTCCCAGTGCATTTTCCGCTGCTTTGCCGGTGATGTTTTTATTTGTCAAATCAATCAACATAAGATGATTGTCGGTGCCGCCGGAAATTACATCAAAACCATATTCCATAAGTTTTGAAGAAAGACGTTTCGAATTTTTTAATATCTGAGCTGCATAATCGCTGAAACTATCTTCAAGAGCTTCACCGAATGCAACGGCTTTCGCCATTATTATGTGCATAAGAGGACCGCCCTGAATGCCGGGCATGACAGTACTATCTAATAACTCGGACATCATTTTTGTACGATCGCCTTTTGGTGTTTTTATCCCGAAAGGATTCTCTTTGTCTTTGCCTATTAAAATAATTCCTCCGCGTGGACCGCGCAAAGTTTTATGAGTTGTTGAGGTCACTATATCACAATAGGGCAACGGACTTTTTAGAAAACCTTTAGCAATTAAGCCAGCAGGATGAGCCATATCGCATACTAAGAAAGCGCCAACCGAATCTGCAATTTCCCGAAACTTTGCATAATCCCACTCGCGTGAGTATGCACTTGCGCCGGCGATTATCATTTTCGGTTTTTCTTTTTGTGCCATCTCTTCAATTAAATTGTAGTCGAGTTGTTTTGTTTCGCGATTTAAGGTATATCCAAAAGGCTGATATAATTGCCCTGAAAAATTCACAGGAGAACCATGCGTTAAGTGTCCGCCATGCGCTAGGCTTAATCCTAAAACTTTATCTCCCGGTTTTAGGAGCGTCATATAAACAGCCATGTTAGCTTGCGAACCGCTGTGCGGTTGTACGTTAACATATTCTGCATCGAATAATTGTTTTAATCTTTCGCGGGCTGCGTTTTCAGCCATATCAACATATTCGCATCCGCCGTAATATCTTTTCCCGGGGTAGCCCTCTGCATACTTGTTTGTCAAAACAGAACCCGCCGCTTCGAGAACTGCGGGACTAACAAAATTTTCAGAAGCTATCAACTCTAAATTTTCAAGTTGACGTTTAACTTCAAGTTCGAGTATTTTAAAAATTTCTTTATCGTTTTGTATCTGTGTATTCATAAAAAATGAAATGCTATTATTACTGAAACTGCTTACTATGTGCATGAAAAGGTTCCAAAGCATAACCTCAGAACCTTTTCCAAATTAATAAAATTTAACAAAAGCTAAGAGCAGACAAGCTAAGGTACAGTGACGCTGCGTCCGATCCAGCCATAACAATTTCCGGCAATTGGAATAGTAGAACCGGATTTATAATTTCTAAAGAAGTAATCTTCTTTTGTAGGTACGGACGATGACAAAGCCGATGCTCTTTCTCTGGCTTGAGTAAACGAAGGATCAACATTTGCAGCCTTTCTGTATGTATCAACTGCTAATTGATAAACCAATTTATCTTCAAATTGAAATCCGCAATTACGGGCAGATTCTTCGTACAACATTCCTTCATAATAAATTGGTAGTCCCCATCCACCTTTTAATGAAGCGGCTTTTTGATATTGAACCCGTGCGGCGCTTAGCTGTCCTTTTTCTTTATAAATTATACCAAGATTGAGATAATGATCTTGATTTTCAGGTTCAAGTTCTATCAATTTTTTATATGTTACTTCAGCTTTATCTAATTTATCAGTTTTCTCGTAAGCGCTTGCAAGCTGGTTCCAGTAATTAATTGCCTCTAAAGATTTGTTTGTTAAAAATTCAAGAGGCTCAATCGCATCTTCAAATCTTTTTGCTTTCATGGCAAGGGATGCATACTTCCATGCTCTTGAAGCATCATCTTTATTGTTGTACCAGGCTTTTTTGGTCAACTCAACCAACTCATCAATATTATCTACAAGCGATTCTAATTCATCACTCCAGGTTTGAGTATCAGGTTCACGCTCACTTAAATAAGTGTATAGATCTAACGCTTTTGTTTTGTATTCGGGATCTTCATCTATTTTTGATTTATATAACTGCCCTAACCGGTTATAATAATACGTAGAAATATTTGGATCATATTCTATTGCCTTCTCATACATGGCAGTAATATCTTCAAAAGGTTTGTTAAGCCAGGTTTCGGCAACGAACGCTTTGCGTGACTGGTAGTAAGCTTTTTCGGCAGGATGAAATTCGATTGCCGTATCGTAAAAACTTATTATCGTATCTTCGACAGCTTGCTTTTCTTCGGGTAAAACATCAACTGAATCGTGAAGCTGCCATAAAACATCTTCCATTTTTCCGTAAACCCATTTATTAAATTTTTCGGGGGCAAGCTGAATTACTTCCCAGCCATAAGGCAGTGCGCTTTTGTAATCTTTATTTTTGTAGTATTCTGAAAATAAACTATACTTTGTCAAAACCTCCATAGAGTCTAAAGAAGTTGCATTGTAAGTGACATTCTTCGAATACACTCCGCTGCTAAGCATCATAGTTAAAAATGCGCCTAGGCCAAGTATCGATATTATCCGTTTCAAAACTTTATTCCTTGTGTTATTTTGTTTAATTATTTCTCTTGCCTTATGAACCAAACTTCACCAAGGCTGAAACCTAAATTAAGCGTTATTCTATCTTCTTTTAATAGATTAGATTCGGTAGTGCCTCGTGTTGAATACTGAATCGATATATCGAGCGAGTTTTCACTTCCCATTGGAAGCCCGAAACCGCCGCCCACCGAATACTGATTTATACCTGTACCATTAATTTGATATTGTGTTTGTTCAAAACTTAAACCTGCACGCCAAACCATTTGTTCCCAAAATGTTGAACCCAATTCTTTTGATGGTCTATATTCAAAACCTGCGCTTACTTTATGTGCGTCTCTAAGGTTTGAAGATTTTATGCCGTTAAATGAATATTCACTCCACGGTTGAAATGCATAATCCATATTCAATAAATAATTATGGCTTAAAGCTACGTTAAATCCTAAGTTTAATCGCATCGGTACCTTCATATCAACCACACCGTTGCCAATAGTATCGAGCAATACAGAGGATGATTTAATAAGAGAAGTATCAGTCGTTAGATTACTTATTATCGAAACCGAAGCCCCAAGTCTTAAATCTGTAATAATTTCACTTTTTAACAAAGAAGATAAATCGGGTGAAATAAGACCGATGGTCGAACCGATTCCTTTGGGATTGAATGTTTTTTTATATTCTGTTGAAATCAGGTTTGATGAAGTAAAATTTATTTGTGATAAATACTCGAAATTGCCGAAGTAGTAATCGAACGTTGCGCCAATACTTAGTCCAAAAGGCATGCGATATGAAGTCCCTATAAAGAATTTAGAAAGCCCCCCTTTGCCTTCGTAATTCGTAATATACTCTTCGTTTGTTGATAACAATGCTGACTCTTTAACATGATACGAGATATTTGAATATGGCACTAAACCCATTGCTGCACCAATTCCATTCAACTCACTGACTGGAAATCCGAAAGCAAAACCTCCAAATTCGGCATTTCCAAAATATTTTGAGTTAGAAGCGTTTGATAAAAATACTCCGTCATATTTTGAAGAAATTTCAAGACGTGTTCGGGTAATTTTGTTCCACGAAGCAGGATTTAATATTGTAAGATGCGCGCCATCGTTGTATGCTGTATTTAAATTTCCGAGCGCTCCTGCTCTTGCCGTAAAAGTATATTCAATATCGCCTATCCCAAATCTTGTGTAAGATGTGCTGCTTTGCGCCGCTATTAGAAAGGGAATAAAAATTAAAAATGTTATCTTCGTTTTAAATTTCATAATGACTTTTTATAAGTATAAGTGATTGTCAGTTTTGGTTGTTTTGATCTGTCTGAATTGCTGCTTCCGAAGAAGACGAAACGCTCTACACCTTCAAGCTGTCCGGCAGCCCATAGCAACATGCCCTGGTTGGATTCACCATTAATCCACCTTTGAACAAATGATGTAATGTTTCCTGTAAAGTTGTTTCCGTCTCTCGTTAATGTAAATGTTCGTGCGGAATCAATTGCCAGGTTAGTAGAATCAGTAAAAAATCCAAGTCTAATAGAATTATTAAAAGATGTTCCGGTTTTTGTCATTAAAGTATCGAGTGTAAGAGTGAGTGTTGCACTATTTATCAAAGCAGATGCAGGCAAAGAAGCCACATCATACCACAGTTTTGCGTTACTTATTAATCCGCTTTGAACAACTATTTGATTGCTCAGATTTGGAATTGCGCCGGTTACAACAGATAGATCGGCAATTGAAATAAAATTTAATTTTGCTGTATCGGAGTTTGCAGTTATCACTGTAACTTTTAATATAGGAACTTCTGCATTGTTTGAGGCAGCAGCCTGAAATCCCCGAATACCGAGAATGGATGTTGACTTTAAATATATTCCATGATCAATTGGAATTACAGTATCCGCTTCGGCAAGAAGCCATTCACGGACAAGTTGGTTATCTAAACTAAAAGTAATAAGGGTATCGGTAATACTTTTATTTGAGGAGACATCCGAAGGATCATAATTTAAGCTGCTTAAACTATCGGCAGTAAATCCTACAGTTGTCCAATTACTATTAATTTTATGTGCGGAAAAATCAAAAGAGTTTGAGGTTGATCCGAACTTATACTTTTGCGTCAACTCTATAGTAGCAGATGCTATGGTTAAATTATTATTTTTAATTGCTGTCCTCAGTGACTCAGCAAGAGAGACGAATCTGAATCGAATCAATGAAACAGCTTCGAGGCTGTCTGTCTTACCAATTAAAAGCCTCGAACTGCTCCCTAAAGGAATTGTTCTTTTAAAATATTTTGAAAACTGACTAAGCGAATCATCAAATGAGTTAATTTCTTTGATATCAACTTTATCCGGGTTCAATAAGTCTGCCCCAATAGAAGAAGGATCGTCGCTGCAAGAGACCAATAAAAGAGAGGTTAAAGCAGATGCAAGAAAAAGAAGTTTATTACGAAACAAATATGTATCCCTTAATATCTTTATAAATAAAATTACACGCTTCCGAAATATCGGCGGCAACAAAATTTGGAAATTTATTTTCCTTTTGCAAGATACAAATACTGTCCTTGCCATATCCTGTTTTAACAAGTACAGTTTTTAATCCGGCATTAATTCCGCATTGGATATCGGAAACAGCATCGCCAATAAAGTACGAGCAGGATAAATCAATATCTAGTTCCAAAGCTGCTCTTAAAACCATTTCGGGAGATGGCTTTCGGCAGCCGCATTTTTCAAGTTCACTAAATTCGGGATGATGTGGACAGTAATAAAATGCATCAATCCTAACATCATCGAGTAAAAGAATCTCATTAATTTTTTTGTTAACGGCTTCCACATTCTCCGCTGATACTAAACCGCGCGCAATACCTGATTGATTTGAAATAACAATTAGCTTTAACCCGAGTTGCTTTTGTAACAAAGATAACGCCATTCCTGTGCCCGGATATAAAGTTACTTTATCCGGGTCACCCAAATATCCAGGGTCCTCATTCAATGTCCCGTCTCTATCGAGAAAAACTGCTGCGGTCATTAATTTCCATTGCTCAAAATAGTATGATATAACTCAATGTATTTTTTTGCAGAAGCGTTCCAGCTAAAATCAGATTTCATTCCGTTTTTCATAATCTTCTGCCATAATTTTTTATCTTCAAAAAGTTTCAATGCTCTTTTTAATTCTTTAAGCATCAATCCGGAGTCATATTTTTTAAAAGAGAACCCGTTCCCCTCTTCTGTTTTTTCATCAAATTTAATAACCGTATCTGCCAGTCCTCCGGTTTCTCTAACAAGCGGAACAGTTCCATAAATTAAACTATACATCTGGTTTAGACCGCAAGGTTCATATTTTGAAGGCATTAAGAAAATATCGGCTCCTGCCTCGATAAGATGAGCAAGCTCATCATGGAAGCCGAGATAGGATGCAAATTTATCTTTAAATTTTATGCTCATTTTTTCAAAGAAAGTATGATACTTCTTTTCACCATTACCAAGAAGAACAAGTTGAATATTCATTTTCATCATCTCAGGGAAAGCCTCTTGAATTAAATCCATCCCTTTAGAATTATTAAGTCTCGATATGATTCCGATGATAGGAATTTCGGGATTATAAGTAAACCCAAATTTACCGGCTAATTCTTCTTTGTTAACTTGTTTCCCTTCAAGGTTCTTAATGCTATACTTTCTAGAAATCGATTTGTCTTTTTCCGGATTCCAGGTTCTTGTGTCAATTCCATTGATTATTCCGTAAAGATCATTTTTTCTTTTTTGAAGAATAGATTTTAATCCGCAGCTCAACTCCTCGTCCGTCCGGATTTCGTTAGCATAAGTTTCACTGACAGTATTAATAACGTCGGCAAATAATAATCCACCTTTTAGAAAATTGATTTTACCGTTATGTTCAAGTCCTTTTTCAGAATTTAATTCGGCAGGGAGTTCTGTTTTACTAAATGAGGACTTAGGAAATACACCCTGATAGCCCATATTGTGAATAGTAAATAAAGTTCTAAATTTAGAAAACATCTCTTCATGTTTATACAGCGTTTTTAAGTACACCGGAACTAAACCGCATTGCCAATCATTGCAGTGAATGATGTCGGGTATCCAGCCAAGTTTTTGAATAAGTTCAAATACTGCACGCGAAAGGAGGATAAACCGTTCATCATTATCAGGATAGTCCTCACCGGTCATCGGGTCAGCATAAAGAGAGTTGCGTCCGCCGAAATACTCCTGATTATCTAAAAAGTAAATTTGCACTCTGATTTTTTGACCGGGCAAAAAACAAGATTTTAGCGAAAAAAGAACTTCTTTATCACCTATTTTAATTGAAATATCTTTTAACCTAACTACCTCATGAATTTTAAATTTTCTATCTACAGCACCGTATTTAGGGAGTACAATCCGGACTTCATGACCAAGTTCGGCAAGCATTTGCGGTAATGCAGATGAAACATCGGCTAATCCACCAGTCTTTACGAATGGGAATACTTCTGAAGAAACAAACAGAATCTTGTACTTTTTTGCAGACATTTTAAAAACAATCTATTAGTGAATGTGCAAATTTACTAAAAACAGTTATCTTTCTCAATATATTATTTTCTTCAAACATACTGTAATAAATTATGTTATCTTTAATCATCTCAAAGTTACTCGAAGTGGTTAGCGGAAAACTACTTGTACTGAACTATAAAGAGCATATTTTTTTTGATGTAATAGGAGAAAAAACTATTTTTGTTCAACTTTTCGGATATTTTAATTGTGAAGATGAGAACTACATATATATCAGCAGTTGTGTCGACGTTTATATTTCTTTCCTGTTCCGCATCAACCGGCAGCAGGTACGAAAAAACCGTAAAAGAGAAGGATACTGTTGAGGAGAGTTTAACAGAAAATCCTGCAGATAAGAAGGAGGAAGACTTTAATTTTGTTCCCTACCGTGAAGATTTCGGCTTTGAAGATAAAGTAATTGAATCAAAACCTGTTGAAAAGGTTGAAGCATGGTATGGTTATGATACTAATGATTCATCAACTTCCGTAAAAAACTACACTAACAAAATTTGGGGATACCGGGTTCAGGTTTTTGCCACCGATAACCTTGAAGAAGCAAACTCTGCGCGGACAGATTTATATTTTAAGACAAACCAAAAATCAATTTACGTCATTTTCGACCCCCCATTCTACAAAGTTAAAGCTGGAGATTTTTCCAATTTAGAGGATGCCAATTCGCTTACTTTTAAACTCAGCCAGATGGGTTACACCGAATCACGCGTTGTAAAAGACAGCATTAACGTTTTTAAATGAAATGATTACTCTCTTTAAAAATCCTGCACAAATTATAACAGTTGACACAAAGGGGAAAAATTATAAACGGGGTTCGGAGATGAATGATATATTTCCGCTTTTCGAACATTCCATTGTTGTCGAAGATGGATTGATCAAAGATTTTATTCCTAATTCCTATGTATCATCCAAATATGAAAATGAAATAGACCTTTCCGGAAGAATAGTTTTACCTGGATTAGTTGAATGCCACACACACACAGCATTTGCAGGTTCCCGCGCCGAAGAGTTTAGGTTAAAATTGAAGGGAGTAGATTACGAAGAAATAGCAAAAAAAGAGGGCGGAATTAACAAGACTGTAACTTCAGTTAGAGAAATCTCGGAAGAAGAGTTTTACTCAATTGTTGAACCACGCATAAAATATTTTATTTCTCAAGGTATTACTACTTTGGAAATTAAAAGCGGCTATGGACTCAATTTTGAAAACGAAATAAAAATTCTTCGCTTAATAAAAAAACTGAACGATAATTTACCTATTGATATAGTTTCCACATTCCTTGGCGCACATACATTTCCGAAAGAATTTAAAACAAACCATCAAGGCTATGTTGATGAGGTCATTAATCGGATGCTCCCATTTGTTGCGGAAAATAATCTTGCAGAATTTTGCGACGTGTTTTGTGAAAAGACAGCATTCAGTATAAATGAAACAGAACAAATATTCGAGGCGGCAGCAAAAAATAATTTCAAATTAAAATTACACACTGACCAGTTTAATTCAATTGGCGGTGTAGGGATTGCGCTAAAATATAACGCAACAAGTGCCGAACATTTAGAAGTAGTTAATTCTGCCGACGTCGAGAAATTAGCTTCTTCCGATACTGTGGCTGTTGCGCTGCCGGGAGTTTCATTCTTTTTGGGATATCAATTTGCACCTGCAAGAAAACTTATAGATAAAGATGCAATACTTGCTTTGTCAACAGATTATAATCCCGGTTCTTCTCACATAGCAAACTTAAATTTTATAATGAGTCTCGCTGCTTTAAAAATGAAAATGAGTATTGAGGAAACAATTTCAGCCGTAACAATTAATGCCGCAAAAGCATTAAACCGCAACCACAAAACCGGCTCAATTGAGATAGGTAAAAAAGCTGACTTTGCAGTATTCGATACCAATGATTATGCAGATATTGTTTATGAGGTCGGAAAAAATTTATGCTGCATGACAATAAAGAATGGGAACATTATTCATCAAAACTAAATTACAATGATTAACAAATCAAAAAAAATGAAAACAAAATATTTACTACTCTGTTTATTTTTTATATCAACACTAAGCGCACAAACTCCGGTTGTAAAATTGGGAGTGGAAGTCCTGCGCGACGGTAACTTTGAAATACTTAAGGGGAAAAAAGTTGGATTAATTACCAATCCCACAGGCGTCGATTCGAAATTAAAATCTACTGTAGATATTTTATTCGAATCGGAAGAAGTTGAACTTGCTGCTTTATACGGACCCGAACACGGCGTGCGTGGCAATTATTCAGCCGGCGACTATGTTGATAATTACATTGATGAAGTTACTAAAGTTCCGGTTTATTCTCTTTACGGCAAGACACGAAAACCAACTCCCGAAATGTTAAAGGATATTGATGTTCTGGTTTATGATATACAGGATATTGGCTGCCGGTCGTATACTTACATAAGCACGATGGGAGTTGCAATGGCAGCAGCTGCCGAAAACGGAATTGAATTTGTTGTGCTCGACCGTCCTAATCCTCTTGGTGGTGAAAAAATTGAAGGCAATTTAGTTGAGGATGGTTTTATTTCATTCGTCAGTCAGTTTAAAATTCCTTACGTGTACGGTTTAACATGCGGCGAACTCGCTAAAATGTTAAATGAAGAAGGGATGCTTGAAGGTGGAATAAAGTGCAAGCTAACAGTTGTTCCTATGGCAGGCTGGAAGCGCGGGATGAAATTTGAGGAGACGGGTCTTCAGTGGGTTCCGGCTTCACCCCATGTTCCGCATAAAGATTCTCCGGTTTATTATGTTACTTCGGGAATATTGGGTGAACTTGGTGTTTGTTCCGAAGGCGTCGGTTACACTCTTCCTTTTCAACTGCTCGGCGCCGAATGGATTGAGCCATCTAAAATTGCAGAGAATATGAAAACACTCGGGATTGAAGGAGTTATCTTTCGTCCAATTTCTTTTAAACCTTACTATGGAAGAAATGCAAATAAAGAACTTGGCGGTGTGCAAATTCATATTACAGATTATAAAAAAGTAAATTTGATGAGCATACAATTTTTATTTCTGCAGGAAAATCACAAACTATATCCGGATTCAAATCCGTTCGCAAACGAAAACCGCTTTTCGATGTTCGATAAGGTGAACGGCACCGATAAAGTTCGAAAAATGTTTACGGAAAATTATAGATACGACGATATAAAAAAATTCTTAATGAAAGATGTCGATGATTTTAAAAAACTGTCTGAAAAATATTACATGTATTAGCCTCCTTTTTGTAAGCATAAGTAATGCTCAGGTGTTGTTTGTTCCGCTTCAAAATCATACGTCTTACCAAGGTGTTTGGAATATTTCTGAAGAAGTTCCTAATTATCTCGCTGCATATTTAAGAGAGTTTTATGAGTTTGACGTTCTTTCTTCAACAACTTATCGATCTCTCGCAGATGAAAAAACCGACGATAAAGCATCTCAAAAAGACCTTGAATTTATTGGTGAATTAGCCGGGGAATATGGTTTTAAATATGCGGCTACAGGTGTAATAAAAACGTTCGATATTTCCAGATTTACCGCAGGCGATCCGACACTCGCCGGTTATGAAAGTTATAGCTGTAAAATTGAAGCTTACATTCAACTATATGATTTGACAATGAACGCACCTCTATTTAGCGGAAGTGTTTCGGGCGAAATAAGTGATAGAGGATTGGGAATAACTCTCCTCGGAAAGCCGACCGAAGAAAAGGAGCAATACTTCAATTTAAATTCAATCCGATTCGGCAGCGAAGAATTTAGCGCAACTATTGTAGGCGAAACGATGATTTTGTTTTGTGAAAATTTTGTGAGTGAACTGGAACTTGTATCGCGCGGTTTTTTTAAAGACGCAAAAAAGACAAACGTAACTCTTGAAGTTGCGGATAAAACTCTTGATGATATATCTCTTAACACGGAAGTGCTCAAAGGGCAAATACTTACTTATGATGAAACTACCGGTGAGGCTTTTATAAATCTCGGATCCGCAAATGGATTAAAAATAGGCGAAGAACTTGCTGTCTATTCCAAAGTTGATTCACTCTTCGATCCCAATACAAACGAGTATTTAGGTTTAAGCGATAGAAAAATAGCAAACATAGAAATCATTGAACTGCGCGGCGGAAAACTTTCTCTTGCTGTTGTAAAATCTAACCGCGAAAAAGTTAGTTCGGGAATGGAAGTGAGAAAACTCTTTATCAAAAAGAGAATGAAATAGAAACATGATCAATCTACTTTTTGTTAGACTGATTTTTGTCCAAGCAGTGCTGGTTCATCTGTTTTTAAAATTAAATTGTACGTCCGAAATTTTCCATCTCGGACGAAGATTTAATGTGTCCGGGTGATAATCAAATTCCTCGGCTGCTTTGAAAGGATAAGTCCAACCATAGTTGTATGTGCCGCTGCTGTCTTCATCAACAAACGCCCAAAGTAAATATTTACCTGCTTCTATTCTGTCGAATATAAATTTTTTGGTTTTATCGGGCTTTGCTGTATGAGTTAACTTCTTCCCGTCCAATCCCTGCATAACAAGAAGTGCATTTTTATCTTCCACTCCGGAAATCATCCCGGTTATTCCGGTAAAATCAAAACCGGCAATTGTTTTAAATTTGTAAGTGTAAATTGAATCATGCTTATTCCCGGCAGCATCGATAAATTTGTTGAAATCAATTTTGATTGTATAATCTTTATTTGGTTCAAGATTTTTGAGCGGAACAATATTAAATGACGCATCATCTAAAAAATCAACCTTGTATTTAACTGTATTACGGAGAGTGTCTGTAAATGTTATTCCCGTTTTCGCTATGGTTGAATCAAATGCATCCCGAAAGAAAAAGTTGAATTTTTGATTTTGGAAATCAGCCGTGCGCGTTCCAAAAGGCGGGATAACATTTGCAATTTGATTTTTAATTGTATCAACTTTATCGGTAAGGTTAATAAGGCTTTTGTCGGAGTAAAAAATATTTCCGCTTTTATCTCTAACCGTATCTATAATTAAATAAATAGTGTTATCAACCGGCAAAGTATCCGATGGGACTAAAACAATTTCGGTTAGTTTAGTAGCGCCTTTAAAAGCGTATTTGAAATTAATTCGTGTGCCTGCGGTTGAGTCGTGCAAATAAAAATTCGATGACTTAATTAAACTTGAATCGATTGGCTCGGTAAAATTAACAAGCAGATGATATTTATCGGTCATGTTTGCATTTATTAATCTCGGCGACACAGTGTCAGCTTCTGTGAGGAAAAAATTTAGATTTGCAAATAGAGAATCGTCTTTTTCTAAAATGATATCCTTAAAGGGTGCGCCAAATTTATCTTGATCAAACTGGAAAAGCAGGTCCCGAAACTCGTCATCAACCGCGAATATACGATATACGCCGGCAGCAAGCCCTGGCAAAGTATATTCTCCGTTTGAGCCCGCCTGTGAAATGAAATCTGGTTTTTGTGTTGATGGATTCACTGTATCAACGTCAAATCTGTACGCGAATATCATTACGCCGTCCGGTTTGTCGGTAAAAATTTTTCCCGAAACAACCCGCTTGTCTATTTCATTCCCTGTTGAAAATGTAAAATTAAACGCGCCCGCCATTCTGTTTTTGTTGTTGAAATCAACCAGATCGGTTCCGATTGTTGCGACGTAAGTAGTGTTCTCTTTTAACGGCTCTGCAAAATTTACGCTAACAGTTTTGCCGCTCCATTCTATTTCGGGATTTTTATCAAAAGCCGGCGAAATAAACAGTGCATCTTTAAATGAACGTTTGTCCACATATTCTGAAAAAGTAAGTTCGAAGTAATCTTCACTAAAATTTGTCGTTCCGTTTGGCGGGTAAACCTCAACAATTTCGGGCGGAATTTTATCTACTTCTCCTCCGCCCGGCGGAAGCTGATTTGCGCAGCCGGCAAATAGTAGAACAAAAAAATAAAGCAATAGATTGAGTTTCAGCCGGCTCACCTGGTTGCTTCTTCCACAAAGATATTTTTTACTTTCTACTTTCAACTTTTTACTTTCAACTTTTTACTTTTTACTTTTTACTTTTTACTTTTTACTTACCTTCCAATATCGATGCTTAATT
>MNYQ01000206.1 GCA_001873185.1 Ignavibacteria bacterium CG2_30_36_16
GTACGATATACTCGGCAGACAGATTACAACTCTCGCAGACGACTACAAAGAACCGGGCAGTTACGAATACAGATTTGACGCCTCATCCTACGCAAGCGGCGTTTACGTTTACCGGTTAACAACTGATAATTTTGTTGTCTCAAAGAAGATGCTTTATTTAAAATAGTCTCATATATAATAGAAGCAGATCAAAATTAAATTTTAATTCAACTATAAAATACCTTTTGCCATTTCGTTACGCCGCAGGCGGGGCGGAATGGCAATCGTTATTTGCATCTTAAAACAATTATAATTTACCAATTCCTAATCCTTGCTCATTCCCCTTTGACATTTTATCTTTACACACACCTTTTGATTATTTCAGTTCACCGGATCAAATATGAAAATAAATAACATACTGGAATCACTGACGGATGGCGAGACCGCTGCATTTTTTTATACTCCGGTTATCTATCCCGATGCAGAAAGTATTTTGTTTGTTAAACCGGCTGAAATAATAACTGCGTATAATTCCGATGATATCATCCCGGAAATAAAAAAAGCGGAGGAAATGATAAACAGCGGGCTTAAAGGTTTTGCTTTAATAAATTACGAAACAGGCTATCTTCTTGAAAAAAAATTAGCAAAATACTTTAACCGTTCTCAATCTCCATTATTATATTTCTATTTATTTGATGAGAATAACTGCAAACATTTTTTATCCTCATCAATCCGTTTTGTAAAAGATGATTTCAAAAAATCATTCTCGATAAAAAATTATGCATTAAATACATCTCTGGAAGAATATACTTCAGCGATCGAACGAATAAAAAATTACATTGCTGCCGGCGATACTTATCAGGTTAATTATACTTTAAAAGGGAAATTTGATTTTGAAGGTGAAATTCATTCATTATTCCTTAATCTTCTTTTCAATCAATCGGCGCGTTATACCGCATTGATAAACAGAGGAGATGATTTCATTATTTCATTTTCGCCGGAACTGTTTTTTGATCTTAGGAACAAGGTTATTACAACGAAACCTATGAAAGGCACGGCACGAAGGGGAGTAACACACGGCGGGGATGAAACTCAAAAATTTGTATTGACGCACAGCGAAAAAGAGAAAGCGGAAAACCTGATGATAGTCGATCTACTACGGAACGACATCGGCAGAATATCAAAATTTGGTTCGGTAAAGGTTGAAAATCTTTTTGATGTTGAAAAATATGAATCGCTCTTACAAATGGTTTCAACGGTAAGTGGAGAATTAAATGATGATGTTGATTTAGCCGGAATTATTAAAAATATATTCCCGTGCGGTTCGATAACGGGCGCTCCTAAAATAAGGACGATGGAAATTATCAAAGAGTTGGAAAAAGAGGGAAGGGGGATTTACACCGGAGCAATTGGTTTATTGGATAAAGTTGGAACGACTTTTAACGTTGCGATAAGGACAGTTGTAATTAATAAGAAAACTGGAAAAGGAGAAATCGGAATTGGCGGCGGTATTGTCTGGGATAGTGATGCACAAAAGGAATATGATGAAGCGCTCCTTAAAAGCCGCTTTCTAACTTCTCCGGCAGGTTATTTCAAAATTTTTGAAACTATGCTTGTTAAGAAAAACCAGGTAATATTTATTAACGAACATATTGAGCGGCTTAAAAACGCCGCTTCATTTTTCTTGTTTAAATTTGATGAAGAAAAAATTATTAGTGAAATTCTAATTAATATTGAATCAATCGATGGAAGAAAAGATTACCGTTACAGGCTAAGTTTGACAAAGTGGGGCGAATTAATTCATCAAGTAAATGAATACAAAAAATTTGATAGTGAAGTAAAAGTAATTATTTCTTCCGTGCAGGTTAATAGCCAATCGCAGTATTTATATTTCAAAACAACAAACCGGCAGTTGTATGAATCCGAATATGCAAGATATTTATTGATGGGATTTTTTGACGTTCTTTTCTTCAACGAAAAAGGGGAGTTGACCGAAGGAGCCATCACAAATATATTTGTAAAAATAGGAGAAGAGATTTTTACTCCACCCTCGAAATGCGGGCTGCTAACCGGCATTTACCGCAATTATTATATCGACACGCATTCTAACATTCAAAGAAAAATTATATCACTCGAAGATTTATACAACGCCGATGAAATAATACTTACAAACTCTCTACGCGGTGAAATAAAAGTTGATGTACTTTATTTTAATGAAAAAGAATTTAAGTCATTCAATTTGAAGAAGTCGAAAGACAAAAGTTAGAGGGAAAATAGTCTCCAACTCTTCTTATATCTTCGTAAAAAATTTTACAGATGGTCTATTGTTTAAAGATTAAGACATCGGATCAATTTGTTCCCGCAGCCTGTTTAACTTCATTTGAGTTCAATAATAAATAATAAATGAGTCTACTCTAAAAAGGTTGTCGCTGTCTGTTAGTCCGTTAGTCAACGGATTAGTTAACGGACAATGACGGTGAGGTCATTCTTTTGAAAAATAAAGGCAATGCCTTTTTGGGTAGCTCGCAATGACGAAAATAAAAAATACTGGTTTAAAGTAGACTCATAAATTATAATTCACCAATTCGACAATTCCCCAAAATTTTTCTATCTTAGTTCATAATTTCATTAAAAATAAATGTAAGTGGATGCCGGAAAGTTCTGAAAATATTTCAAAGCGAAAAAAAGAACATATTGAATTGTGTCTGACTGACGATGTTTCCTTTAAAGAAAAAACTACGGGTTTCGAACACTACGACTTTGTTCATTATGCACCGACTGAAGTTGAAATTGATAAGATCGATTTCGCGCAAAAGTTTTTTAATAAGTTAATTCAGTTTCCCTTTCTTATTTCGTGTATGACCGGTGGTACAATTGAAGCGGAAAGTATTAATGCAAAACTTGCAATAGCAGCAAATGAGTTGAGAATTCCAATAGGCATTGGAAGTCAACGGCAAATGTTTGAGGATAAAATGAATGTTCAATCATTTCAGATTATAAGAATTAATGCTCCGAACGTTCCGGTGCTTGGCAATATTGGTGCAGCGCAGGTTGTACGATACAAAAGTATTGACCCGATAAAATATATGATTGAAATAATTGATGCCGATGTGATGGTAGTGCATCTCAATCCTCTTCAAGAACTTCTTCAAAAAAACGGCGAACCTAACTTTGCAGGATTATTATCTTGCATAGAAAAAATTGCGAATGAAATTGAAGTGCCGCTTTTTGTCAAAGAAGTTGGAGCGGGAATCTCAGCATCGGCTTCAAAATCGTTATTAGATGCGGGCGTTAAGGGGATTGATATTGCTGGCGCCGGCGGCACAAGCTGGGCTGGAGTGGAAATATTGAGGAACAACGAAGACGAACGGGATTATTTTTGGGATTGGGGGCTGCCGAGTTCGTATTGCATTAGGACTAATGCCGCATTGAAAAACGACTACGATTTTGTTTTAATAGGTTCGGGTGGAATTAATTCGGCAGTTGATGCCGCAAAAGCATTTGCACTCGGAGCGGACATTATCGCATCGGCAAGAACAATATTGCAGCAGCTTAACAAAAACAATGTTGAGGGTGTAATTGAATTAATCGAAGGTTGGTTTGCGTTTATTAAAAAAATTATGTTTTTAACGGGTTCGAAAAGCTTATCGGAATTAAGGAAAAGCAAATTAAAATTAAAAGAAGAACTTCATTGAAAAATTCAGTTAATAAATTTCTTTCTCTTTATAATTCGGAGAAAGTTAAAGTTGAAAAAGTACTTGCGATTTCATTAAGAAAAAGAAATCCAGAATCATTATATAAACCGGGTGAATATATTATTGCAGGCGGTGGAAAAAGATTACGCCCGCTGCTCGTTTTGCTTTCAGCGATGGCAGTCTCTGATAAAAAAATTAAGCCATATTATGCTTCAGCCGCCGTAGAACTGCTTCATAATTTTACGCTTGTGCATGACGATATAATGGATAACGCAGATATAAGACGCGGAAGACCAACGCTTCATAAAATGTATTCATTAGATACTGCAATACTCGTCGGCGATAGTTTGCTGAGTGTTGCTTATGAATATCTTTTAAAAGACTGCAACGGCAATGCAAAAGAAGTTTTAAAAGCATTTACTCAAGGGCTTGTGGAGGTTTGCGAAGGGCAAAGTATGGACAAAGACTTCGAGTTGAAGCAGAAAGTATCCATCGAAGAATATCTTCTGATGATAGAAAAGAAAACTGCTGCTATGGCGGAGATGTGCTGCAAAATTGGCGCTTATCTTGGCGGCGGGACAGAAGTAGAAGTAAAAGCGCTTTCAAAGTTTGGGAAGAATATTGGTATCGCTTTTCAGATACAGGATGATTTGCTCGATATTTCTGCTGACGAAAAAGAGTTTGGCAAAATTGTTGGGGGCGATTTAATGGAGGGAAAGAAAACTTATCTTTTCTTAAAAGCTCTATCCAAAGCTAAAGGAGAAGATAATAAATTACTTGAAAAAGTAACCGAGAGAAAAGGGATAAAACAAAACCAAATAAAAAAGTATAAACTATTATACCAAAAACTTGGCGTACTGGAAGACAGCCGGGATGAAATAATCAACTATACAAAAAAAGCTTTGTTCTCTTTAAAAGTTTTAAAAAACGAAGATGACAGGGAAATGTTTACCTGGCTTGCAAATTCATTAATCAAACGAAATAAATAATGATTGAAAAAACGGTTAAGATAGTCAATAAAGCAGGTCTTCATACTAGACCGGCGGCTACGATAGTTAAACTTGCAGCAAGACATAAATGCGAGTTTTTTATTTCAAAAGACGGTATGAATATAAACGGTAAAAGCATTATCGGAGTTATGACGCTTGCCGCAGAAATGGGCTCGGAATTAGTTTTAACTTTTGAAGGTGAAGGAGAAGAAGCAGCAGCAGCAGAAATTATTGATTATATTAGCAGAGGATTTGATGAGCAGTGAAAACATTTAAACAAATATATGACCATGCAGAAAACAAAATAACGGGTATAGCCGCAGCGCCCGGTATAGTCATCGGACCGGTTTATCTTTACACACGAGAAAAGCTCGAAGTGATTAACGAGGAGATATCAAATTGTAGGGAAGCCGTAAAAAATTTTAGAGATGCTCTTCTTAAAGCAAAAAAAGAATTAAGTAAAGTGTTTGAGCTTGCGAAAGAGAAAATGGGCGGGGAGCGCGCTGCAATATTTGAAGCACAGTTGATGATACTTGACGATCCGATATTGATTGAAACTATTGAAAACAGAATATACTCAGAAAAACGTCTTCCCGAGTATATTGTTGATGATGAGATTTCGAAGTATCAAAAAATGATGATGAGCGCACACGAATCTTATATGAAAGAACGAGCGCACGATATTGGAGATATTAAAAACCGTATCGTCCGCAATCTTCAAAAGAAAAGATGGCAGTCGAAAATAAAAAAAGAAGCGATTGTAATAAGCGAATCTCTTTCCCCCGCTGATACTGTTTTATTCAGCCGGAATGATGTGAAGGGATTTGTAACCGACCACGGCGGACTAACATCCCATGCTGCAATAATTTCCCGTTCTCTAAATATCCCTGCTGTCGTTGGAACACACAATGCGTCGCATCTGATACATGATGGTGATATAGTGATAATTGACGGATTTCACGGCTACATTCTTTATAATCCTGATGAAAAGCAAATATCATTTTTCGAAAGCAAACTTGAGAAATTAAAAGCGCTTCAAAGAGAACTTGAAGAGTATAAAGGCAAACCAGCAATTACTACAGACGGCAAGGAAATACATTTGAGCGCCAATGTAGATGTAAGCGGTGAAATTGATATCGTTATTACAAGCGGCGCAAAGGGAATAGGGCTTTACCGTACGGAACAGGTGCTTGAGGAACTAAGTGAATTCCCAACTGAAGAAGAGCAGGCAAAAATATATCGTAATCTTTCCTCGAGAGTTTACCCCAATAATATCGTAATACGAGCTTTCGATATAGGTGGTGATAAATTTAAGTATTATGATTTTCAGGAACCAAATCCGTTTCTTGGTTTAAGGGGAATAAGACTTCTTTTAGAAAATAAAACTCTCTTTAAAAATCAGATTCGGGCTGTTCTGCAGGCAAGCGAAAATAAAAATATTCATTTTATGATCCCGATGGTTTCAACAATTCTCGAAATTAGAGAAACAAAAAAAATGATTGAGGAATGTAAAAAAGAATTAAAGAAAGAAGGAAAAAATTTCGATAGAAATATGAAAGTTGGAATGATGGTCGAAGTGCCTTCTGCAGCAGTGATGGCTGAATTATTTGCTAAAGAAGTGGACTTCTTCAGCATCGGCACTAATGATTTGATCCAGTATTTAATGGCTGTAGATAGAGGGAATGATTTGGTCTCGGATTTATATCAACAATTCAGCCCGGCTGTTATCAGAACTATTTCTTATATAGTTAGAGAAGCTAAAAAAGCGAAGAAGGAAGTTAGCCTGTGCGGTGAAATGGCAGCGGATACTCTTGCAATTCCACTTCTAATAGGGCTCGGATTGGAATCACTTAGCATTTCCCCGTCAACAATCGCTTATGCAACGAGGATTATCCGGAGTATTTCTTATAAGAAAGCAAAAAAACTTGCCGCCGATTGTCTATCCTGTTCGGTAGAAAAAGATGTTATAGACAGGATAGAGAAATTTTTCGAAGAAAATTCAATCACAAGAACAAGGAACTTAATTTAATATGAACATAAAAAATTTGGTGAACAAACACGACCCGCAAAACCAATTTGAAGTATTGGTTAATTCGTATCAACAGATAGAATTCGCATGGGAAAATAAGTTTAATGTTTCATCTGCTGCAAATAAAAAATTTAATAATATCGTTATAGCCGGTCTTGGTGGCTCCGCTATAAGCGCAGATTTAATTTCAAATTTTCTACACGAAGATTTAATGCTGCCGCTAACTGTGGTACGAAGCTACAATCTTCCCAAATTTGCGGATGAAAATACACTTCTACTTTGCTCAACATATTCGGGCAATACAGAAGAAACAAATTCTGTTTTAGTTGAAGGATACAAAAAAAAATGCACGGTGATATGTATAACAACAGGCGGTAAAGCAGGCAAATTTGCCGCTGAAAAAAGTATTCCTGTTGTTCATGTAAAAGAAGGATACCAGCCGAGGTATGCTCTTGGCGTAAGCTTTTTTACAGTGCTTAAAGTTCTGCAGCAGCTAAATCTAATTGATAATCAAACCGGATATGTGGAAAAAATATTACAACTCTGGAAAGAAAAGGGAGAAGAATTTTCGAAAGAAAACAACCCGGCAATTAATTATGCCGAACAACTTATAGGATTTGTTCCGGTTATATATTCTGCTGCCGAACTTACTAACGCTGTTGGGTATCGTTTTAAAAGCCAGTTGAATGAAAATTCCAAACTGCATGCTTTTGCCGGCGTAATTCCGGAAATGAATCACAATGAAATTATCGGCTGGGAAACATTCAACGCTTCTTTGTTAAACGCAAAACTTATAAATATTATCGACAGAGATTATCATCCCCAGATATTAAAGCGATTTGAAATTACTTCGCAGCTTGTAAAAAAAGCAGGCGCTGATGTTATAAACCTTGAAAGCAGCCTTGAAGATTTTAAAGTGAGAATAATGGATCTAACATATTTATGCGATTGGATATCATACTACCTGGCAATTCTAAGAGGAAAAGATCCTTCTGAAATAGATTACATACATTACTTAAAAGAGAAATTAGCTTAAGCTGAAGTAATGAATAAATCAAATGCTGTTTTGATGCCGGATGTTTTTTGTTTGATGTTAGTGCTTTAATGTTGGATGTTAAATTTTCGTTTGCAATTTTTTCAAACTTCTGATGTCTAATCTGGACGAGCCAGAACCAAATTATTTGAGATGAGTGATTGAATGATAAGCATTCATCCATGCATCTTCATTCATTCATGCTTTTTAGTCTTTTAGTTTGCAAATATTCAACTACATATTACAAGAATATTAGTGTTAAGGTAATGACTTTTGAATTTTATAGTTTTCAAAAATTAAAGGAGTTTAATATAAGACTTCTATTTACTCTGACGTTTATTTTTTTCGCAGCCGAAATTGTTTTTGGGCAGTTCTATTTCTTTGGCAGGAACAAAGTGCAGTACGAAGAATTTGAGTGGAAGGTTCTACGTACCGAACACTTTAATATTTATTACTACGATGAAATGGAAGAGATTGCAAGCATAGGTGCATTTTATGCTGAAGAAATTTATGACGAGTTGAAAGTAAAAATGAATCATGTCGTCATTAACAAAATCCCGCTAATATTTTACAACACACAAAACCATTTTCAGCAAACCAATACAACCCCAGGTTTTATTCCCGAAGGCGTGGGCGGCTTTTTTGAATTTATTAAAGGAAGAGTTGTAATCCCTTATACCGGCGCTTTGCAAGATTTCCGGCATGTGATAAGGCATGAAATAGTGCATGTGTTTATGACAACAAAAATAATCCGCATCTTAGCTGACCATAGGTTGACGGCTGATACTTTTCCCCCGCTCTGGTTCGTGGAAGGGCTTGCAGAATATATGTCGACCGAAGTTGATGCACAGGCAAACATGGTTATAAGAGATGCCGTTATCAATAATTACTTCGTAGGTCTTGATGATTTTTATAAAATTTACGGCTCATATTTAATGTACAAAGAGGGGCAAAATTTTCTTGAGTTCGTGGAAAAAAAGTATGGATACGAAAAAATTATTTTATTTATAGAAAACTTTTGGATGTATCCGGATTTTGATGATGTAATTGAATACACCATCGGCAAAAAAATAGAAGATATAAATAAGGAATGGATATTTTACGCAAAAAGGGAAAACTATCCCATACTTCAAAACAATACAATTATGACTTACGCCGCTGAACAGCTTACCGATTTCGGTTTCAACTTTTCGCCCGTTTATTACAAAAATGATATGGGTGAATTCATCTATTTTAACGCTAACCGGGACGGCTATTCCTCACTCTACAAAATACAAATTAATTTACCCGATGATGAAGAAGCCGAACCTGAGTTAGTATTACGCGGTGAGAAAACTGATGAATTTAGTGCGTTCCATCTTTTCCAATCTGCAATAGATATTTCCATATCCGGCAGGATAGCTTTTGTAACTCGCTCAGGCGCAAATGATGCAATTCATTTTTATTCTATTGAAGATGATGAAGTAGAGTTAGCTTTAAGAAGAGATAATCTGCTCAGTATTTCATCGCCAAAATTTTCAAAAGACGGAATGCAATTAGTTTTTCAGGCGATTGACCAAAAAGGTTTCAGCGATATCTATCATTATTCATTTTTATCCGATTCAATAACGCGCCTAACTAATGATTATTATGACGACCGTTCCCCAACCTTTTCTGCCGATCAAAATTTGATTCTTTTTTCATCAGACAGAACAGGCGGCACATATAAAAAAAAATATAACATATTTAGTTATTCTCTTTCCGCTAATAAAATAAATTATGTTACTTACCTAAACAGCAATAGTTATGATCCCATAGTTTCTCCCGACAGCGTCAATCTGCTTTTTACAAGCGACGTAGACGGAGTAAGAAATATCTGGGAATTAAGATTGACCAACAATAACAATGACGCCGACACAATAAGGAAAGTAACAAATTTTATTACAAGTTCATTTGACCCAAAATTTATTGATGATTCAACTTTTATCTTTTGCGGGTTTGAAGGTTTTTCTTTTAATATTTACAAAAGCAGATTCAACAATCCGGAAATTCATACAACCGAAACTGTAGCTATGAATTTCGACAGCATCGGCGTAAGATGGATTGAAGGCAGTTTGAAAGCAAACACTGAAGTTGAGAAAGCAGATTACGAAAAAGAATATACTCTCGATTATGCACAGAGTCAGATTACAACCGACCCGGTTTTTGGCACACGCGGCGGCGCGGTTCTTTCGCTTAGCGATTTGTTCGGTAACGATAATTATTTCTTTTTAATTTATAACACCGCCGAAGTGCAAAGCGACTTATTAAAGAGTTTTAATATAATGATACAGCGGCTCGAGTTGGGTGAACGCTCTAATTATGGATATGGAGTTTTTAATTTCAGCGGAAGAAGATATGACATTAGAGACTCGGATGAATATTATTTTGAAAGAAGCTTTGGCGGATTTTTCCTCCTCCATTTTCCTCTTTCGAAATTTCAAAGAATTGAAACATCCGTTTCAATTGCAAATTCCGACAAGCAGGTCATAACCGGAGTAATTGAGCGCAAAGCGCTACTGCTGACAAATAGTATTTCTTTCGTAATGGATAATTCTATCTGGAGTCCTTCCGGGCCAGTTGACGGAATACGCGCTCGTTTGTTGCTTGGTTACACGGGTGATGTAAAATTTAGCAACGTAAATTATTTTACTGTTATTGCAGATTATCGGCAATATTTACGATTAGGTTTCATGTCATCTCTTGCATTCCGCGGTGCGTTATTTTACAATGAAGGGAAAGAAGCGCGGCGTTATTTTATGGGAGGAAGCTGGGATTTGCGCGGCTGGAACCGTTGGTCAATTCGTGGTGAAAAAATGTGGATGTCTTCGCTCGAATTACGTTTTCCGCTAATCGAACAGATAAATATTAAATTTCCTTTTGTTAATCTCGGCTTTGGCGGCATCCGCGGCGCGGCATTTTTTGACGCGGGCAGCGCATGGGATTCGGAATACAAAACTACACTCGGAAGTATAGGCGCCGGCATTCGTTTTAATCTTTTTAACATTATCGTTTTGAGATATGACATGGGTAAAAAAATTCAAAATGATTTTAAAGAATTTCAACCAGGATTGTTTTACCAATTTTTCTTCGGGTGGGATTTTTGAAAAAAGTATTTTTCATATTTCTCCTGATATCATTCATCCCGGCGTGCAGGCTTTCACTCATTCGGCTTGATGTAAAATATGATAAAACGCCGTACTCACTTTTTGGCGGAACAAATGAACGAAATTTTTTTCTTGATCAAGAAATAAGTCTTGAGGTAAAAGAAAAATGGACGGGTTCAATTAACGGCAGTTTTAATAACTCATCGGTTACAGTTTTTGATTCATATATTTTTGTGAATGATCTTTCGGGTAGGATTGCAGTATTTGAAATTAATACCGGCAAACGAAGCGGTGAATTAAAGGAAGAAGACGCAGTTTTTACAGCGCCGGTAATAAAAGATTTTTGGGTAATTTTTGCAAGCATAGTAAAAGGAAAAAACTTAAGCCATCTATTGTTCTACGATTATAATGCCGGGCAAGTTAAACATTTGACAGAAATAAAAGGGAGGGTTACAAACCAATTATTGCTCGATAAAGACGGCGCAATCTTAATTACGGAAGATGGAGATTTGATGAAATATGATTTCGCCGGCAACAGTGTTTGGATTACTAAAACAAATTCCACTGTGCACAGCAACCCGGCAATGAGCCGCGGCATCATCGTCTTCGGTACAGATGAAGGTGAGATAATCGGTGCTGATAAAGACAGCGGAAAAATATTGTATCGGGAAAAAATTGGCAGCCCTGTAATGGGGGGAGTTACGATAAGCGGTATTAAATGTTACTTTGGAAATGACGAAGGGATTTTATATTGCACATCGCTGCAAAATGGAGCTGTTGATTGGAAGTATGATACAAAAGCAAGAATAATAATGAACCCGGCGGCTGGCGAAGGTAACGTCATCGTAGGTAATCTTGCCGGCGATTTATTCAAACTTGATGCGGAAGACGGCGCGTTAATCTGGAAAACTGAAACTAAAGGTTCTTTAAATGCATCTCCTTTGGTTACAAGAAATATTATTCTCGTCCCGGATTTATTTGAAAGATTACATTTTGTTGACAGAGAAAATGGAGAAATATTAAAATCAATTACCGTTGAAGGGAGAATGAAATTATCACCTGTCATTCAAAAGAATTTACTGTTTGTAGGTTTCGATAGAGGAAAAATGAGGGCGTATGAATTTGTCGATTAAGTTTTGTTCAGCCATTATACTTACGTTATTTGCAAATATATTTCCACAGGATTGCAAGGGCACAATAATGATTAATACCGATGATCCTAATTCTATCATAATTATAAATGATTCTTTAAGGGCAACAGGAAAAACTGTTCTTGCAACAGAAGCAGGATTATATAAAATTACAGCGAAGTGCGGTGTGAGAAGTTGGGATGATATTGTTTTTACAGATTCTCTAAATCTTAAATGTGATGAAGAAAAAGTTTTTAATTATAGTTTTAAATCAGCAATACTTCTTCAAACCGATCCTTATGATGCCGGAGTTTATAATAGTGATTCATTAATCGGGCACACACCTTTATATATTCCTTTTACATCGAATAATTTAATTCTAATGAAGCCGGGTTACGAAACCAAAATTATTAATCCCTTAGAGATACAAATTGGAATGCCGGTTGTATTAAATTTTTTCGGCAAAACAAAAAAAGAAATCTTTTACGAAAAAAGTATTTTCAAATATCTCATGGGCGGAATTGTTGCGCTTGGAGCCGTCACTGCATACTACAAAATAAAAGCAGATAAAAAGTTTGAAGAATATCAGATTACCGGTGAACCGGCGCTGCTTAACAAAACAAGGCAATACGATTTGATAAGCGGGATAACGATGGGAGCAATGCAAATAAATTTTGGCGTGCTAATCTATTTTTTCCTTGCAGAATAATATTATTTTACACCCGGTAATTATAAATTTATAATCACAACACATTCTTTTTATGTTAACAGTTTTAGAATCATTAAAGCTATCTGCCGAATATCTTGAGAAAAAAAATATTGAGGCGCCGAGAATAAATGCCGAGCTTTTGTTAGCTCATGTATTAAAGTGCAAACGTTTAGACCTGTATCTCTCATTCGAACGTCCGCTGAGCGATGAAGAAAAGAATGCTTACCGGGAATTATTAAAGCGAAGAGGAATGTATGAACCGCTTCAATATATAACCGGCAGGGTTGAGTTTTTCAGTTTGAACATTAAAGTAAATCCATCTGTTTTAATTCCACGCCCGGAAACAGAATTACTTGTTGAAGAGGTAATTAACAGTTCGGATAAAGAAGCCTCATTAAATATTCTTGATATTGGAACGGGAAGCGGAAATATATTAGTAGCCTTAGCAAAAAATCTTTCTAAATCCCAAATCACCGGAGTTGATATAAGCGAGGAAGCTTTATCCGTCGCAAAAGAAAACGCAGTGTTGAATGAAGTTTCGACAAACATATCTTTTATTAAAAAAGATATGCTAAACGATTTTGTTTTTAATAAAAAATTTGACGTGGTTGTTTCAAATCCTCCGTATGTTTCTGGAGCGGATTTTGAAGAATTGCGCCCGGAATTAAGACTTCACGAGCCCCATATTTCATTAACTGACCAATTCGATGGCTATACTTTTTATAGAAAGATTTCTGCAACCGCGCACAATTATTTAAAAAGCGGCGGCAAAATATTTTTTGAAATTGGAATGGGGCAGTCAGCCGTTATTAAAAAACTTCTTGAAGATAGCGGTTACTCCCAAATTGAAATCATTAAAGATTATGCAAAAATAGATAGAGTAATTAAAGGAGTATTGGGTTGAGAGCTTTAGTACAGCGGGTGAGCGAAGGCGGGGTTGATATTGCAGAAAAAAATTATAGCGCCCAAATCGGAAAAGGTTTAGTAATTCTTCTTGGAGTAAAGATCGGCGATAGTGAGAAAGATGTAAATTTTGTAGCAGATAAATGCTGCAGCTTAAGAATTTTTGAAGATGGCATGGGAAAGATGAATTTATCTGTAAAAGATGTTGACGGCGAAATATTAATCATCAGCCAATTTACATTATATGGTGAAACCGCAAAGGGCAACCGCCCTGGCTTTACTGAAGCTGCCCGTCCGGAAGAAGCAATTCCGCTTTATGAAAAATTCGTTAAAAGATTGAAAGAAACTGTTGGAAACCATAAAGTTAAAACAGGAATATTCGGCGCGATGATGAGCGTTAAAATAGTAAACGACGGTCCGGTTACACTCTATGTGGAATCAAAAACGTAAAGGACTATATGCCTGTACTAATGATATTTATTGATGGTGTTGGAATTGGTAATGAAGATTATCAATTTAATCCTTTCTTTAAGTACGGGTTTAAAACATTTACCGATATTTTCGGTGACATTCCTTCTTTGCAAAATCAAACAATTGTAAGAAATAAAAAATTTATTTTTCCGGTTGATGCATGCCTCGGAGTTGAAGGATTTCCGCAAAGCGGTACCGGACAAACAGCAATCTTCTGCGGAATGAACGCTGCAAAGTTTGTTGGTAAACATTTCGGACCGTTTCCTTATTCCACCCTAATCCCGATCATCGGCGGACAAAACATTCTTAAGCATTACAAAGATGAAGGAAAAAAATCTCTCTTTGCAAATGCTTATCCGAAACTATTTTTTGATTATTTGAAATCAGGAAAAACAAGATTAAGCGTAACCACTATGTGCTGCCGATTAAGCGGTATTCCATTAAATAGGGCAAAAGATGTTTATGCCGGGAAAGCGCTTACTGCGGAGATAACAAATTCAAAATGGAATACGAAATTAAATTATAAACTCCCGGTCATCTCTCCGGAGCTTGCGGCTAAAAGATTGTTGAGATTAGCCGTTGATAATGATTTTACACTTTACGAATATTTTATTACAGATCATCTCGGTCATGGCAGGTATGACGGCGAAGTTGAATCCAACATAAAAATATTGGACTCTTTTTTACTAACAGCACTAATAAAATTACCTGAAGAAGTGACACTAATAATTTGCTCTGACCACGGTAATTTTGAAGATCTTTCGGTGAAGACTCATACTAAAAATCCGGCTTTAACTATAACAGCCGGCAAATTTGCCGAGTCTCTTTTCGAAGAAATAAAAGATTTAACTCAAATTAAAAGTGCAATAATTAAAAATTGTAAATGAAAGATTATCCTTTCATCAAATTTGCTTTATTGTTTATATGCGGAATCGTGTTAGATCGGTTTGTGCATATTAGCATTGAGATGTTTTTTTGCGGGTTACTTCTGCTTATCATTTTGTTTTTTCTTTATAAAAAATTTAATAGACCGGTTTATTCTCTCGGTTTTATTTTTCTAAGCTACCTTCTAATTTTATCTGCCGGTTTAATAATCGCTGGTATTAGCAGGGGTAATGTATTCTATCTTACCGAAAATATTTTCAAACAAAAAAACTTTACTGCATGGGGAGTTATAAAAGAAATTGCACTGCCCGGAGCAGATAATTATACCTTCCTCCTTTCCGCCGATTCACTATTAATAGAAGGGAAAAGCTTTAACTGGCAGCCGGATTTACTCATTAAAGTTAAAGATGAATCTAAGAAGCAGCTTATTAAACAATATAACTTACTCTCAAATGGCAATAGAGTTGAAGTTAATGGCACGTATTTTAAAGGAAGAGAAGAACGAAATCCCGGAGAATTTGATTATAATAAATACTTACGCCAAAGCGGCGTCAGCGGTATTGTTAGTCTTTACGATAGTGACAGCATAAAAATTCTTGATAGTAATCGGTTTGTTTTTTCATCTACGTTCCATACCATCAGAAAAAGTATTGATAAGCAATTACACGAACATTATTCCGAACAAGCTTACGGACTGCTAAAAGGCTTGCTGTTAGCCGACAGAAGCAGCATAGATTACGAAACCAAAAACTTATTCGTCAACAGCGGGGTTGTGCATGTGTTAGCAGTTTCCGGTTTACATGTGGGATTTATAGGAATAATTTTTTATTTCTTATTCGGACGGTTGAATGTTTATCTAAGAATTTATTCTACAATAGCAGGGCTTTTATTTTTCATGTTTTTAACCGGCGTACCTCCGTCTGTTTTTAGAGCCACAGTAATGGCGGTTATAATATTGCTCGCGCAGTTAACAGAAAGAACTTCTAACATTTATAATTCTCTTGCATTAGCCGCTGTCATTCTTTTAATAATTGAGCCGACAGAAATATTTAATCCCGGATTCCAATTGTCTTTTTCGGCGGTGCTGTCGATAGCTTATTTTTATCCTTTATTCAACAGTTACATCAATAAAATTGAAATCAATAAATATTTGAGAGCGGTTTTACTTTTCGCTGCTGTTTCGTTCAGCGCTCAAATTGGAACGCTTCCTTTTACGCTGATGTACTTTGGGAAGTTATCTATCACTTCGTTGTTCGCAAACCTTGTTGTTATCCCTCTGATTGGTGTGATAGTAGGAATCGGAATAACTTCCATTTTATTTGCGGTGATATCTTCCTCAATAGCAGCAATTTATGCAGCCGCAAATGACGCTGCTGCGTGGCTGCTTTTTACTATTGTAGAGTTTGCCGGGAATGGGGATTATTCGTTTATAAGAATCCCGGATTTTTCATTGTATGATGCCATAATTTATTACCTGCTGTTAACAACATCATTATTCTTGATGAGGTTTACTCAAAAATTTCTCTTTAAAGTAGTGATATTATTTTCATCAGCTTTTCTTTTTTTTATTGCTGCTTCTTATGATGATAAGGCATTACTCACCCCCGGTAATTTTAATGTTGTTATGATTGATGTCGGGCAGGGGGATTCCTTTTTGCTTTCTTTCCCTAATGGCAAAGCAGCGTTAATCGATGCCGGTGAAGCCACAAATGATTTTTGTAACGGCGAGCGTGTAATTATTCCGCTGCTTGATAAACTCGGCATTGAAAAAATTAATTATGCATTTATCTCCCATTTTGATAACGACCACTACGGCGGAATGGTTAGTCTAATTTACAGAAATAAGATAGGCAAAGTATTTTTGCCTGCTCACGATACATCGTCAAAAGCGATCAGGTTTATCAACTACTTAATAAAGAATAAAATTCCATATGAGTATTGCATCCGCCAAAAAGTAAGTGAAGGCGGCGTTTCTATTTATGCAGTGAGCAGAGGAGATGATTCTGACGAGCAATATTCTTCAAACGACAATAGCGTAATTATAAAAGCTGTTTATGGTAAAAATTCTTTTCTCTTTACAGGCGACCTTGAAAGAAAAGGAGAAAAATATTTTTTGAAGAATGCAAAAAAGTTTTTAGATGTTGATGTATTAAAAGTTTCTCATCACGGAAGTAAAACCGGTTCATCTTTGGATTTTCTTGAAGCTGTAACTCCCCGCATTAGTTTAATAAGCGCCGGTGTTAAAAATAAATTTAACCATCCTTCCAAAGAAGTTTTGGCGAGACTTGCAAAACACAAAAGTTCCATATACAGAACGGATAAAAGCGGAGCAGTGATTCTAAAATCGGACGGTAAAAATATTTCTGAAATAAGCTGGAGATAAAGTAGAAGATTATATTTATATTTCTAAAGCTAAAAAACTTAGTGAAGAAATAAATACAACAGCTGATCCTAAAAATTTTTTAACAAGTAAGTTACCTTACGCAGATATTGTAGTACGAAGTCCGTTAGCTAACGGATAAAAATTATGTAATTTATCGAAGCTTCGCTTCGATTTACATCATGATTAACTGTTCCTTGAGTAACGTGAGTAAGTAGATTGGTTCTTGAATCGGTTGACAAATAAAAAATTAAAAAACAATCATCAAATTATAGGAGATACAATGAATACAAAAAATCCAACTGTCGGAATAATAATGGGAAGCGATTCCGATTTACCAATCATGAAAGAAGCAGCAAGCGTACTTGACGAATTTGGAATTGCCTATGAAGTAAAAATAATCTCAGCACATCGTGCGCCTACACATCTGGCGGAATATGCTTCAACAGCTCACAAAAGAGGTTTAAAAGTTATTATCGCCGGCGCTGGCGGAGCTGCACATTTACCTGGGATTACCGCGGCATACTCACCGCTTCCAGTTATCGGCATACCGGTAAAATCAAAATCGCTTGATGGGTTAGATTCTCTTCTGTCAATTGTTCAAATGCCGGCGGGCGTGCCGGTTGCAACAGTAGGAATTAATCAGGCAAAAAATGCAGGTTTATTAGCAATTCAAATAATCGGTGCATCCGAGAAAAATATTCAAGAAAGAATGATTGATTATAAAAAAGAATTGGAAAGTAACTCTCTCAGTAAAAATAAGAATTTGTGAGTATTTGTGGTCAAATATTTGCAGTGAAAAAAAAATTAAAAGTAAGAGGAATTTTTTTTTTGAATTCACCTTTCCCTTCTTGCTTAATTAAACAATTTTTATTAATGTTGCCCGAAAGAATTACGGCGGGCTTAGCCATAGTTTTTTTTAACCTTTTGATTAATTAAAATATTTATTGGAGGACTTTTTATGAAGAAAATTTCTGTACTTCTTCTTGCCCTTGCTTTATTTGCTACTGTTTATGCCGGTGAAGAAAAGGGAACAAAACCCGGAACTCAAACGAGTACCCGGTACGAATCAGTTACTATTTCAACTCAAAGAGATGTAATTTTTCAAGAAACTTTTAATGGCAGTAATACAGTTGCAGCTCTTGAAGCACGTGGCTGGGTTGTTATTAATGCAGATGGAGGCGGAACAACCGCACCGTGGTATCAAGGCTCAACACAAGTATTTAATGCTTTTGAAGGTCCTGATACCGGATACGTTGCTTCAAATTACAATGGAGCTAACGGATTCTACATTAACCATTGGCTAATTTCACCTCCGGTTATTGTTTCTGCCGGTGATACACTTTCGTTTTATCATCGTTCTCCCGATGCGAATCCATATGACGATTCAATTTTCGTACGTTATTCAACAACTGCCGGAACTACTCCTGCCGCTTTCGATCAGACATGGGGGAAATATAGAACCGGCGAGGCTGGTTGGCAATTATGGACTGGTACATTCAGTCATTCAGGTGCAGTTAGATTCGCAATTCAGTATTACATAACTAATGGCGGTCCCAGTGGAGCTAACTCTAATTATATGGGATTAGATCTTGTTCAGATAAAAGGTCCGGTTGTTCCTGTTGAATTAACATCATTTAATGCAAATGTTAAAGATGGCGCTGTTGTATTGAATTGGTCTACTGCAACCGAAACCAACAACACTGGTTTTGAAGTTGAGAAAAAACAAAACGGTCAGTTCTTCTCAATCGGTTTCATCAAAGGAAGCGGAACAACTTCTGAATCGAGAAATTACACTTTCGTAGATAACAAAGTTGAAGCCGGCACATACACATACCGGTTAAAACAAATTGATCTTGACGGTTCATTCGAATACTCAAAAGCAGTTGAAGTTATAGTTGCTCCTCCTGCAATATTCGCTCTTAACCAAAATTATCCTAATCCATTCAACCCCTCCACTAAAATTAATTTTAGCTTAGCGGTTGATTCTAAAGTTAGTCTTACTGTTTTCAATATTTTGGGACAGAAAATTTCTATTCTTGCTAATTCTAATTTTGGCGCCGGCGTTCATGGAGTTGCATTCGATGCAGCAAAATTAAACAGCGGTATTTACATCTATAAATTAGAAGCAGTAGGAATTGACGGCAGCAGATTTACAGCAACGAAAAAAATGATGCTTACAAAATAATTTTCAATTGCTGCACGGTTTTATTCCGTGCAGCTTTTTGAATTAAGTTAAGGATCAAAATCCATAATATCATAACTATCATAACACATTAGGAGGTTCTATGAAAAAACTTTTTATGATTTTTCTGCTTCTCATCGTAGCTAGTTCTTTAGCCCTTGCTCAAAAAAGGGTTCAAGATATTAGCCCGAGATTGCTCGATAGAGAAATCAAACCCAATTATCCCACAATCGATGCCCTTTGGGATGTTCAAGCAAATTATGATGCTTTAGTTGTTACAGGCGCAGCCGGTAATGCTGCTGCAATTTTCCTTCCAACTGTCGGTGAATTCTGGACGTCCAGATGGGCTTCCGCCCTACTTCACAGATGGACGGCAGCAGGCACTTTAATTGAAGAATTCTCAGTCGCTAACGTTACAGGAGTAAGAGCATTGACTTTTGATGGAACATATTTGTACGCCGGTCAAAATACAACAACTATTGCAAAGATTGACCCTGTAACAAAAACTCGTGTAGGTACTATAACCGCTCCACAAACTGTCCGTTATATAACCTATGACCCAACTGCAGATGGCGGAGCCGGTGGTTTCTGGGTTGGTAATTTTTCCACAAATCCACAATTGATTAGCATGACAGGTGCTGTATTAGCCTCTTTAACTTATGCTGGATTAGGCGTAACAAGTATTTATGGCGCTGCTTTTGATAATTATTCCGTAGGCGGTCCTTATCTCTGGTTCTGGGGACAGGGCGCAGGCGCAGCTACTCCACAGAATATCGTTCAAGTAAATCCTGCAACGGGTTTACCTACCGGTGTTCAGCATGACGTAATTACAGATATCGGAATAGGCAACGCTTCAGCAATTGCTGGCGGGCTATTTATCAGTACCGGCATTGTACCAGGTTTTGCATCAATTGGTGGATTGCTCCAGGGTACTCCGGATAAATTATTTGCTTACGAATTAACCTCGACCGGTCCTCCATGCCCGGTTGGTGTTGCAACAGATCCAACTCCGGCTGATGGCGCAACCGGTATCAGCCGCGAACCAGGAAATGCTTCCTGGACAAACGGCGCTGGCACAACTCAGGTAGAAGTTTTCTTCGGACCTGCTGGTAGTATGACTTCTATTTATAGCGGCGCTCCTATTACTTCAATAGCTATCCCGGGCACTCCACTTAGCTATTCAACAACTTATCAATGGAAAGTTATTGATAAAAATGACACTTGCGCTGGAGCTCCGGCTGCAACATGGTCGTTTACAACATTGGAAGATCCAAATTTAGTTACTGTATTTGCCGATAACTTTGAAAGTGGCACAGGTAGCTGGACCATTACAAATGACGGCGGCACATGCGTATGGCAAGTATTTACCGAACCATATCCGAACGCTTACACAATTCCTAACTCAAGCGGCGGAGTATTTGCTGCTGATGTTGATGAATGCGGAAGCGGTTCAACAATAAATTCAACTGCTACATTAGCTACTCCGATTGATGTTTCTATTTATCAGTCAGTAATGCTCTACTTCGATTCCGATTTTAATGCTATTGATGCCGACGATAAGTGCTATGTAGATATTAGCATTGACGGCGGTACAAACTGGGTTAATGTATTAACCTACGATGGTGTTGATGTTAGAGCTATGCATGAAGCTATTAATCTTTCTGCAACTGCAGCATTACAACCAAGTCTTCTCATTCGCTTTAAATCAATCCAACCAGGCTGGGATTGGTGGTGGGCAATTGATAACGTTGTTGTTATTGCCTCCGATGCTATACCGGTTGAGTTTACCTCCTTTATTGCTTCTTCAAATGAAAGCACAGTTACATTAAACTGGGCAACAGCTACTGAAACCAATAACAGAGGATTTGAAGTTGAGAGAAAAACTACCGGTGATTTCCAGGTAGTAGGTTTTGTCCAAGGAAACGGCACAACAACTGAAAGACAAAATTATAGTTTTGTTGATACCGATCTTAATGAGGGAACTTATACTTACAGATTAAAACAAATTGACTTCGACGGAAGAACAGATTATTCTGATTTAGTTGAAGTTATTGTTTCTGTTCCGAAAGTATTCTCTCTCGAACAAAATTATCCTAACCCGTTCAACCCATCAACAAAAATTAACTTCAGCCTTGCCGTTGATGCTAAAGTTTCGTTGAAGGTATTTGATGTTCTCGGTCAGGAAGTTATGACGCTTGTTAACGGTCAGATGGCTGCCGGTCGTCATGATGTACAATTTAATGCAGTAGGCTTAAACAGCGGTGTTTATTTCTACAGAATAGATGCTACAGGAGTTGATGGAAATAATTTCTCTTCAGTTAAGAAGATGATTTTAACCAAATAATTTCTTAGTATTCTTTTTTTACAAGCCGGCTCCGAAATGAGCCGGCTTTTTATTTTTAAGAAGATTTCGTTTCTGTTTTTTGTTAAAGATTGCTTTCGAATTATACTTTAGAATCTTGAATATTTATTCAAATCTGTTATAAACACAATTCATATTCCACCTAAGGGGAACTTTTAAAGGACGTTAGAACTTGATCTATAAACTTATCATCCAGCTGAGACGAAAGGAGAGTATTAGTTCCTAATTTTTCCACGAAATGTTGAAGGGAAAAAAAGCTAAAAGAGAAAATGAATAATCCGCTCGTTAACAGACCGAACAAGGAATTCCAAAAGGTGAGGTTAAGTATAAATTGTTTTCATTTCGAAATTCATTTTCCATTATTCAATTATCGTTAATCCGTTGGCTAACGGATTGTGATTAAGGATTCTCGAAGAGACTATAAAATGTCCCGTTATGCAAAATATACTTGTAGCAAGATGAACATCTAAGTTATTCGAAGTTCCATCGGTACTAAATAGAACGATTAATTTTTTATTTAACAAACGAAGTGAGGTTAATATCGAATTTCAAAGTTGATTTTTAAATCCAAATTTATTTCGGACAATAGTTTTCATAACATAAATTTAACAGCAAAAATTAATTTTAATTCTTGATTTACTTCACAATTTGAGCTACCTTTAAGACGTTTTTTAAGACAATTTATAACTTTATTCGGAGCATTTTATGAAAAAAATCTTTTCTTTTTTGATTGCTGCTTTGTTTGTTATTTCCCCGGTCCTCGCGCAAGGCTCAATGATTTGGGAAAAAACAAATGCAGATTATCCATGGATCGCTAACGATAATACGATGCGTGGGCTTACTTACAATGCAGCTACCGGTCATGTGCTTATCTGCAGCAGAACCGGTGCAGCCGCAATTTATGTTTTAGATGCTGCAAACGGTAATGTTCTTGATACGCTTGACATGACCGGAGTAGCCGGAGGAATTCTTCCAATCAACATCATTAAAGCTACATCAGATGGCGTAATTTATGGTGTTAACCTAATTCTTACCGGAACCGGCGTTAGAATTTATCGCTGGGCTAATGAAAGCGCTGTGCCCACAGTTGCATTCAGCGGCGATCTTACTGGACGTTTGGGTGACGTTATGGCATTATCGGGTGCCGGCGCCGGAACAGTGCTGTACGTAAGCGGATCGAGTAACACTTTAATACAATTATTTACAACTGCAGATGGAATTAATTTTACCGCTGCATCTACAATCACAGTTGCATTAGGCGCAGCCCGCGGCGGTATTTCTCCTGTAACAACAGGTGTTTTATCCGATTTATGGATAAACGGCGCAGGGACAAGCACAATGCACATTGATGCAACCGGTGCAGTTATCAACACTGTTGACGGCGGCGTTATCTCCGGCGGATGGCATAATATTTCTTATAAGATGTCTGCTAACGGAAGAAAAGTTATCGGAGTTATAGGTAAAAACGATGGTGTTTTAGGGACTTCGGTTCAAATGTTTGATGTTACAAACAGCGAAGTTTACCCAACATTGTACGGCACGTATCAATTAAGCACCCCTTACATTACAAACGGAAATGCTTCTGCTGATATGTCTATTTTAGATAACGGTGACGGAACTTTTACAATCTATTTTGCAATCTCAAATAATGGAGTTGCAGCTTTCAGAACTAATATGGTTTATATCTCTGAAGCACGCGAAGATTTAAACAACGACTTGATACCTGATAGATTAGACGATACTCTTACAGTAAAGGGTGTTTGCATTTCTCCTAACTATCAAACAAGTAACCGTTCTTATTATATATGGGATGGCACTGCAGGGATCGTAACTTTTAAGGGCGGCTTATTAAGCCCCGCTTTACAGCTTGGTGATTATATTCAGTCAACCGGTTTTATTGATCATTATAATGGTTTAACAGAATTTATACCACTTACCGATTCTAGCTTAGTTGTTCTAAGCGACAGTAACTGGTCAATGATTCCCGACCCAACTGTTTTAACACTTGCTCAATATAAAGCCAACGCTGAATATTATGAAGCGCGCCTAATTGCTTTTGCAAACTTAAGCAAAGCAAGTGGAACATGGCCAGCATCCGGAAGCGCTACTTTAAAAGTAACTGACGGCGTTGATACCGTAGATTACAGAATTGATAGCGATACAGATCTTGATGGGCAGCCCGAACCTCTATGGCCAAGAGATTTAATTGCTCTCGGCAGTCAGTTCAATAGCTACCAATTAATGCCAAGGTATTATGCGTTAGACATTCTCCCTCCTTTTACTGTCCCGGTTGAATTGACTTCGTTCTCTGCTAACGTAAACAACGGCACGGTAGTATTAAGTTGGGCAACAGCAACAGAAACTAATAACAGCGGTTTTGTTGTTGAGAAGAGTGCAGATAACACTTCGTTTTCAAAAATTGGTTTTGTTAACGGCAACGGTACAAGCGCAGAGAAACATGATTATTCATTCATCGATAAAAATGTTTCCGGAACAAATTATTACCGCCTAAAGCAAATTGATTTCGACGGCAGTTTTGCTTATTCGACAACAGTAAAAGTTTCCGTTGAAACTCCTGTTTCTTATGGTTTATCTCAAAACTACCCAAACCCGTTCAATCCTTCCACAACGATTAACTTTACATTACCGGTTAATGCAAAAGTTAAGGTTACTATTTACAATCTGCTTGGTAAAGAAATTACCACACTTGTAAACAAAGACCTTACTTCCGGTTCGCATAATTTTAATGTAAACTTAAAAGAAGTTTCGAGTGGTGTTTATTTCTATACAATTGAAGCTAAGGGTATTGACGGTTCAATCTTCACAAACACAAAGAAGATGACGCTGATAAAATAGTCTCATATGATACTAACTATAAATAGTGCCCTGCGAACTTTGAGAAAGAGATAAAATTAAGTAGTCACTTTTCTAAAAAAAACCTTCAACGAAATTAATCGCTGAAGGTTTTTTTATCTCAGATAAAAGAATGTCCAAACGTGAGGGAACAAATAGGGGCATTCGATTAGAGAGTTTCAATGCGATTTAACCAATTAAAATGGCAAGATAAAGACTAAAAGAATGCCGGACTTTAATTAGTGTATAATGAAGAATGTATAATGAAGAATGTACAATGAAGAATGAATCATTATATTGTTTAAGCTAACGCGTTAAGTCCGTTGGCTAACGGTTACGTATCAATACTATACTTTCATTAAATTAAGACGCATCTCTATCAATTGCATATATTGGCAGCCTCCAAAAATCCGTGGATTTGTTCATTCTTCATTGTACATTGAGCATTAATGGCTTAACTTTGTCAACACAAATTTATGAAATCGGAATATGAAATTACCCTTAGTTGTTATTGTCGGTCGTCCAAATGTTGGAAAATCGACATTCTTTAACCGGCTTGTAGGAAAACGCGAAGCAATAGTAGATGATAAAAGCGGAGTTACAAGAGACAGAAATTATAGTGAAGTTGAGTGGGCGGGAAAAATATTCCGCCTCATTGATACCGGCGGCTACGTGCCTCACTCGGATGATTTGTTCGAGAGAGCGATAAAGGAACAAGTTGAAATTGCAATTGATGAAGCAGATTCAATTTTATTTATGGTTGATGCTCGTGCAGGTGTAAACCCTGTAGATATTGAAATAGGGAAGATGCTGCGCTCATCAAACAAACCTTTTTACTTAATTGCCAACAAAGTTGATTCTGAAAGTTTTGAGCCGTCTGCAGCGGAGTTTTACAAGCTCGGTGTAAGTGTGGTTTATGATATTTCAGCCCTTGTAGGGAGAAAAATCGGAGACCTGCTCGATGATATAACCTCAAATTTTCAGCTTGTAGAAGAGAAAGAGGAAGATCCCAGGCTTAAACTTGCTGTTGTCGGCAGACCGAATGTTGGCAAATCATCTTTAACAAATGCTTTGCTCGGTTACGATAGAAGCATTGTGACCGATATTCCGGGAACAACACGCGACAGTGTAGATTCAATTCTAAAATATTACGGTGAAGAAATAATATTGATTGATACTGCCGGGCTTCGTAAAAAGAAAAGGGTAGACGAGAGTATTGAATTTTATTCCACTATTAGAACATTAAAATCAATTAACGAATGCGATGTTGCAGTTGTAATGATAGATGCTTCTGAAGGATTTGAAAAGCAAGACCAAAAAATTATTGATGAAGCGGTAAAATTTCGTAAGGGAATTATTTTGGCGGTTAACAAGTGGGACCTTATTGAAAAAGAAACCAACACTTCCAAAAAATTTGAAGATTCGATGAAAGACCAACTTGGTTCATTAGATTACATCCCGGTTGTCTTTATTTCGGCTTTAACAAAACAGCGTGTTTTCAAGCTAATTGATCTATGCAAGCATATTGAAGAAGAGCGGAAAAAAGTAATACCGACAAGTGAGCTAAACGATATTCTTCTTCCGGAAATTGAAAGAAGTCCGCCGCCGTCAACCGGGACGGGGAAAGAAGTAAAAATAAAATATATTACACAAGCGGCAGGTAAATATCCTGTGTTTTTATTTTTTGCAAATTACCCTAAAGAAATTATAGAGCACTACAAACGCTTTCTTGAAAAAATAATTCGCCGGACATTCGGATTTGAAGGCGTCCCCATCGTTTTAAGTTTTAAAAGAAAATAAAAACATGTTATGGTACTTGCAGTTTTGCACAACAAACTAAATTTTGATGCAGCGGAGCATTCATGCAACACGATTTAAGAAACTTTGTCATTATCGATAATCCTTTAATAAAAAGAGATGTAACTCTTCTACGTGATAAGCATACGCAGCCCGAACAATTCAGGGCAGTTGTTAAAAGAATTTCGAGCGTACTTGCAGTTGAAATTGCAAAAGATTTTGAACTGGAAGAAATTGAAGTTGATACACCTCTTGAAACAACTGCCGGTTTTGAATTAAAACAGCAGGTTGTGCTTGTCCCGGTACTTCGTGCAGGATTGGGAATGGTTGCCGGCTTTCTTGAATTGATGCCTTACGCTAGAGTTGGACATATTGGGCTTCAAAGAGATGAGGAAACATTACTCCCTATAGAGTATTATTACAAAACTCCGCGCAATATTGAAAACGCTGAAGTAATACTTCTCGACCCGATGCTTGCAACCGGAGGAAGCGGATCTGAAGCGATTAAATTTTTAAAAAAAAGAGGAGCAAAAAATATTGTTTTTGCCTGTCTTGTTGCTGCGCCGGAAGGAGTACAAAAAATTTTAGCAGAGCACCCGGACGTCCGGATTTATGGCGCAGCGCTTGATCGAGAACTGAACAGCAAAGGATATATTTTGCCCGGATTAGGTGATGCAGGAGATAGAACGTTTGGGACGCTTTAATTTTTTTGCGCTGCTTTTATTAATTCTCCTCAGCAGTTGGGGTTTTGATTATCAGGAATACCCCGAATCTGAAATTAATAGTTTAATGAAAAAGGGGATAGATAATCTCATCATTCAAAAATTTGATGAAGCACAGGTATATTTTATTAAATTAAATAACAATTACCCTAAAAACCCTCTTGGGAAAATTTATCTTGCTGCTAATGAAATCGCTCGTTCATATGATCAGGCTGGAGATTATAATTCGGAATTTATTTTAAAAAACCTTCTCGGTGCCATTGAACAAGCAGAAGAACTTGTCGACAAAGATGAGAACAATGTTTGGAATATATATATGCTGGCTTTGGCGGAAGGTTATTATGCATATTTCAAAGCGCTTGATGGGAATTGGTTATCAGCTTTTTCCAACGGTCTTAGTTGTGTTTCCAATTTTGAAAAATGTATTGAAATTGATTCGTCTTTTTACGAAGCATATACTGCCATCGGCGCTTATAAGTATTGGAAATCCCGTAAAACTGAAATTGCAAGCTGGCTTTCTCTCTTTAGTGACGAAAAAAGCGAAGGCATTGCTTTACTTGAAGAAGCTATTTCGAAAACTTCGTATAACACTTACCTTGCGGCATATACTCTCCAGTGGATTTACATAGACAGTAAAGAATATAAAAATGCCGTAAGAATATCAGAGGAGGTTATTAAAAAATATCCCGACTCACGATTCTTTAAATGGGGCTATGCCCGCGCTTACGAGGGATATAACAGACAAAAATCGATAGAAATTTATTCCTCGCTTTTAAACTCTTATATGCAGGAAAACAATCTTATACAAGAAATTATTTTAAAACATATTATTGCACAACAGCATCAACATCTTGGAAATTATAAATTAGCTCTTTCATTTTGTAATGATATACTAAGCATAAAAGGACTCACAGAATCTCAAACCGAAAAACTTGAGGATAGATTAGCTCGTGTAAGAGAACTTAAAAAGCTTCTTTCGGGTGATTGAACTAAGAGGGAATTTTATCCATTTAGAGGTAGGGTGATAAAATCGTAATCAGCAATCTCCGCGTGCCTTGCTTATATATCACGCCATCGCTCTTCTGTCAATCTAATATGCATAGTATTTTTAGAAATTGCTAAACTCATTATTCAACCTTTTCAACAAAAAACAACAAATATTTTTTGAATAAAGTCAGTCTTGCGATTGCACTTAACTGATTACGCTATGAAACATGGTGGATTGCGGGCTTTGTAAGTATCACACGAAACAAACGCTGCTGCAGGGCAGAACGTTTGATTAACCACTAAAACTCCAATTTATTATACAGGATGTTGTGGTTCGTGAATTTTTTGCATTTTCATTTCTCAGATATTATAAGCATCTCAAAATCTTTGGTTGTTAATTTGTCATTTCTTGAAAACGCACCAAGCCTTGCTCCATAGATGTCAATTTTTATGTATCCAAGAGATTTTAATAACCAGACTATTTCGCTGGGGACATAATACCTTTCGTTGCATTCAAGTGTCTTTTTATTTCCAAAGTCATCTTCAAATTCAGTTGTGTTGTGGTCACGAAATGTCATTAAGTTAAAAGTATTATTTCGGTATGCAGCATTTCCATCCTCGGTAGTTGATGCAAAGAATTCTTTAACAGAATGGTATAACGGAAATAATCCATTCAAGGTTGTCAATATAAATTTGCCATGTTCTTTTAGTGATTTTGAAACGCTTTTCAGTATCTCAAAATTCATCTCGTCAGTCTCCATCAATGGAAATCCTCCCTCGCAAAGCATAATGGCGACATCAAATTCATTAGTAAAAGTCAAATTCCGGGCATCTTGTTTTTGAAAATCAATTATTAAATTATTGTTTTCAGCCTTCTCTTTTGCCCTTGCCAGCTGACTCTCTGACAAATCAATTCCGGTAACATTATATCCCCGTCTCGATAATTCAATTGTATGTCGACCTGTTCCACAGCCAACATCCAATATCTTCAAGGACTTGTCTGATTTTATTTCTGATTCGATAAAATCGCACTCACCTAATGTACCTTGAGTGAAAATTTCATTATCATATTTCACTCCATAATTTTCAAACAAGGATTCATACCATTGTTTAGTTTTCATATCATTGTACCTCAATTTAGATATTCAATTTACATTAGAGTTTTCTTGCGTGACGCAAAACGTTTTCGGGCATGGCGAAGTGGGCGATTAGTAATTACTTTTTTGTACGCCATCACAAAGATAAATTATTTGCGCATATTTTTATTTTATTCGTTAGCCCCGCTTGCGCAAAGTCTGTGTTATGCCCAGTGCTTCTTTTTTGTCCTTCCATATTTTATTTTTGGTTCAAACAAAAGATACTGTTGCTCCTTTGCAAGTTGTCCCGGCAATTTTGTCAAGAAGTTGGAAATAAAAAGTTCTTTTCCGTTTTGGTTGGACGTGTCTGTCTGGTTACGCATACCATAAGTCAAGTCCCACGGAATAATATTGGCGAATGAAAACAACTGTCTGATATAATCACTATCATCATAAGTGATGAGCCATTTATGATTACAGCTCTTCATTGTCTCGGCAAAACGAATATGGTTAAAACCTTTGTGCAAGTTTCCGTTCTTACCATAGAGTGCAGATTTTGCGGCAGAGAAGTAAGGCGGGTCTAAGAAGATGAAAACATTGTCTCCGTCTTTCTCAATTACTTTTTGAAAGTCGTAGTTTGTTATTTTTGTTCCCTTGATTACTTCACCAAATTTTTTCAGTCGGTTAATACTGCTTTCGGTAAATCTTCCGTGAAATGCTTGTTCGCTGTAGCCACCGCTTTCGCTTGTCCCCGAAAAAGTAATTCTGTTGAAGATGAAAAAGGCGGCTGCTTTTTCCAAGTCATTAAAATTGGAAATGTTGTCGGTGAGAAATTTATGTAATTTTTTTCCATGTGCAAATTGGTTTCTCCATTCGTAAACTTTGTCAATTACGGCATTGACGTCTTTCTGACACATTTCCCAAAACTTAAACAGATTACAATATAAATCATTCACCCAAAATTTTTTCTTTGGAAATTTTTGTTTTAGATAAATAAAAATAGAACCGCCACCTAAAAACGGCTCTCGGAATTCGTCAAACTCTGGAACGAGTGTAGAGATTAGATCTACTGCTCTACTTTTCCCACCGGGGTATCGTAACGGACTTTTTATCATAGACGGTGTAAACTTTCGTGCTTAATATTTACCTTAAAGTTATTGCTTTTTGTTTCTTGAAAAAGTTTTTTAATAGTTTGTTTTTGTCCTTCGTTGAAAGCATTGCCAGAAAAGAAATCTGAAATTTCCGTTTCAGATGAATTGGATGTTATTTGCCCTACCAGTTTTGTTGATGTTAATTCCAAAATTGGTCGGCACTCTATTTCTTTCTCGTCCACCTTTGTTTCAACAAGGTTGCAGTATAAAATCATTTTTAATAATCCATCTTTTATATCTCCTTTGCTTGGAAGTAAAGCTTTTACGCTATGCTTGCCTTCAAGCAAAAACAATTTTTCTTTTGTCACAATTATCTCATCAACTGTAAAAAAGTAATTTCCACCCAGATAATTTGTAATGGTGATTTTCGCTTTGCTGAAAGTTGTTAGATTTTCTTTCGGCTGTCTTGTGGAAAACTCCCTCGCTTGTGCTTTCAATGCTTTGCCCCTTGAAAATTCCATAAATAAGGAAACATCAGCCCCGATTTTATCTTGAAAGTTTTGAAGTCCTTTTATCCCGTGCAATGGAACTTTTGTTTTCTTTTCAATTTGTCCGTAGGATAAAACTACGTTCTTTAAAATAGTATGAAAATTTGTTTTCAATTCGTTAATGTTCCAATGTAAAGCAGAACTGTGGTACTCTTTTATCTCTCTTATTTTTTGAAGAACATATTTGTTATCAAACTGCTGGTTGTTGATTTTGTTTTCAACTCTGTCCGCTTTGTTGTAGTAAGCGAAAATTACATAAACATCAAGCAAGGACATTAATGAAATGGTGTCCCATTGCAGAAAATCTCTGTTGCCCGCGGCGCCTTCGTCTTTGACGATGGGAATTACTGTAATCTTTTTGGAAGTGTTCAGCGTGTTGTAAACTCTCTCGTAAGGGTAAGAGCGTGTCCGCTTGGGTGAAACCCATTTTGAGATTGCGAAACTGTGTTTGCCGTCCTTGATTATGCAAGCGGTCGGAACGTTGTTGATGTTAAACTTGCGAGCGTCAATTTGTTTTAACTCGTTCGTTAGAAAAAGTTTGTATTTAATTCCAGTGATTTTTCCAGTTATTTCCATTTAACAAAAGTAAAATTTTTCAGTAAAGATATCTACGAAGCACATTCGTCATAGCATTGGGCATAACAAAATTCTTTACGCAATATTGCGGATAATCTTATTTAAATGCAATATTTACTTCGGATCAGAATTAATTAATCAGCCCGGTATGAAACGTTATTAGAGCGTTATCCGTTCACCATTGACAATAGCGAACGTCATAAATGACTTTTTACAATCCACTCCTAAATTTATTAATTCATTCGCCAATTCATATAATTTTATATATTTTAACACCTCTCAATTTCATAATAATTATTGGAGTCTCTCTTGGGCTTATTGGTCGTAGGTTCTGTTGGGCTGGATACTGTAGCCACACCTTTTGATAAAGTTGAAGATGCGCTTGGCGGGTCAGCAACTTATATTTCTCTTGCTGCAAGTTATTTTACAGGTCCGGTATATCTCGTTGGAATTGTTGGCGAAGATTTTCCAACTCGTTACATCAATCTTCTCTCGGAACACAACGTAGACCTCGAAGGTCTTCAAGTAGTTCAGGGAGAAAAAACATTTCGCTGGTCTGGTAAGTATCATTATGATTTGAATGTGAGAGATACTCTATTTACCGAGCTAAATGTTTTTGAGAAATTTGATCCCATTATTCCCGAAAAATTCTGCAGAGCAAATTTTGTCTGCCTTGGCAACATCGATCCTGTATTGCAGGCAAGAGTGCTTGATCAAATGGTAAAACCGAAATTTGTTGTGTGCGACACAATGAATTACTGGATTGACGGGAAAAAAGATGATTTGATGAAAGTTTTGCCACGAGTGCATGTTCTTATCATTAATGATTCCGAAGCGCGCCTGCTTGCAAAGGAAGCCAACCTGGTTAAAGCAGCAAAAAAAATAAGAGAGATGGGTCCGGAGATTCTCATCATTAAAAAAGGCGAACACGGCGCTCTCCTTTTTATGGAAGATATAATATTCTCGGCGCCAGCTTATCCTATGGAAATGATTAACGACCCTACAGGTGCAGGCGATAGCTTTGCAGGCGGATTTATAGGCTACCTTCACAAATGCCAGGATTTAAGTCCAGCTTCAATGAAGCGTGCTGTAATTTACGGCAGCGCTTTGGCTTCTTTTTGTGTTGAAAACTTTAGCACAAAGGGGATAGAAGATTTAAGTTATTTAAGAGTACAAGACCGTTATCGCGAGTTTTTAACTTTATCAAAGTTTGATGAGAACGATTAATTATTTTTCAATAAAGTTTGAGGATGATAAGTTTATATTTCTCGACCAGACAAAACTACCTCATCAAGAGGTTTATGTAGCAACTGAAGATTATGAACGAATAGCCGTTGCAATTGAGAAGCTTGAAGTTAGGGGCGCACCATTAATAGGAGTATCTGCTGCATACGGTTTGGCGCTTTCTCTTAAAAATATAAAATCGCAAAATGTTGAAGAAGTATTTTACAAAGCCTATAACCGATTATCATCAACAAGACCAACGGCTGTAAATCTTTTTATGGCGCTCGATCATCTTAAAACAATTTTTGAAACAAGAGAGAATGATGATGATATGTATCAGCTTCTCTTAAGTGAAGCGAAAAATCTTCACTCAGCCGACAAAGAAAAGTGCCGTTTGATTGGTTTAAATGCTCTCCCATTATTTACAAAAAAGGCGAATGTATTAACACACTGCAATACAGGATTGCTCGCAACTGCTGGGGACGGAACGGCATTCAATGTTATTAAAACCGCCAGTGAGCATGGTTTGATAAATATGGTTTTTGTGGATGAAACACGCCCGCTTTTTCAAGGCAGCCGTTTAACCGCATTTGAACTTGAAAAACATAACATCCCGTTTAACATCCAAACTGATTCCTGCGCCGCAGTTTTAATGCAGCAGGGTAAAATTGATCTTGTGGTTACAGGAGCGGACAGAATTGCATTGAATGGCGATACTGCAAATAAAATTGGAACTTATGCTCTTGCTGTGCTTTGTAATTTTCATAACATCCCTTTTTATATAGCCGCGCCAACTACAACCATCGATAGAAAAACTATTAGCGGCGCAGATATAAAAATAGAATTTCGCAATAAACTTGAACTACTTTCGATAAACGGAAACCGGATAACCTCTGAAAATTACGAAGCATTCACTCCCGCCTTCGATGTTACTCCTTCGCATTTAATTAGAGGAATTATTACTGACGAACAAGTTTATTTTTCCCCGTATAATTTTTTAAGATGAGCCAGATCCTTAAAACTGAAGCAATTGTTTTGAGTAAAATCAACTACGGCGATACGAGCATCATCGTCAATCTTTTTACAAAAGAAAAAGGGAGGCTCACGGCAATAGTTAAAGGCGCGCGCTCACCAAAATCAAAAATGGGCAGCATAGTTGACCCGCTCAATTATTTAAGCGTAATTATTTACAATAAAGACACACGCGATGTGCAATTAATTTCCGGAGCTGATATTATAGCGCATTACCCCCGTATCAAGGAAGATTACGACAAACTTCAGTATGCGTATGCAGTGCTCGAATTAACCAAATCTTTAATTCCCGATCATGAAACAAATGAAAGACTATTTAAGGGAATAGTGAGAATCCTCGAACTTTATAATTCATCGAACAACCACAGCGGTATCCTTTTCGGGCGGTTCTTTTTATTTTTTTTGGAAGTTATTGGTTACGAATTTCAGATTGATAAATGTTATTCATGCGGCGAAATAGACCTACAACAGAAGGACTTAGCATACAATTTCGATTTGGGCATTTTGTGCAGCAACTGTAAGAATGAACACATACAATCTTTTTTTCTTGATGCGGAACTTTTCCACCTTTTTTTTTGTCTAAAACACAATGAAAAAATAGAGAACATGAAAGTTGAAACTATTAACAAAGCGCTTGGTTATTTAGAAAAATATCTTAGATATCATGTCCCTGATTTCAAGGGATTATCGAGCTTACAACTATTTAAGTAAAAGTGAGGATCAATAAAAACAATTGTTACAGATGCAGCAATGCAGCAAAAGAATAACAAACACAATTTTAAGCATTGGAGGAAAATATGAAATATAAAAATGTTTTAGGTGCATTTGCCTTAGTAGTTGTCGGAATCTTATTTGGCGCAATCTTGGTATCCGGTTTTGGTCTCGTCAGACCCGGTTATGCAGATATAAACCTTGGCGCTCCAAATCCACCCGTCAACTTAGATGCGGATGCTACTTCATTCAGTAAAGCATTTATAGAAGTTGCTGAAAAAGTAACTCCCACAATAGTTCAGATACGCGTTCTTTCCGAAGTTGAAAATCCGCATGGAGATTTATTCTTCTTCCCATTTAAGGATATGCCAAAAGAACAGCAGGGTTCAGGCAGCGGAATTATAATTTCGGATGATGGCTACATTATTACCAACAATCACGTCGTCGAAAACGCAACGAAGGTAACAGTCGGTCTATTCGATAAAAGAACATACGACGCCACAGTAGTTGGAAAAGATCCATTAACAGATTTAGCTGTAATAAAAATAGACGCAAATAATCTTCCAACAGCTTATCTTGGTGATTCCGATAATTTAAAAGTAGGGCAGTGGGTTATGGCAATCGGCAATCCGCTTTCACTATCTTCTACAGTTACAGCGGGAATTGTTAGTGCAATAGGCAGAGGAAACTTGCAATTAATAACTGACAGTTACGGGGTTGAAGATTTTATTCAAACAGATGCGGCAATCAATCCGGGGAACAGCGGCGGAGCACTTGTTGATTTAAGCGGTGCTGTTATTGGCGTTAACTCTGCAATAGCAGCATCACGAACAGGAACTTACATCGGTTATGGTTTTGCAATTCCTGTTAATCTTGCAAAAGCAGTCGCTAAAGATTTAATTGCTCACGGTAAAGTAAGCCGCGGTTATATAGGCGTTAATATTGGTCCGGTTGACGATGCACTTGCCAGATCTCTCGGTTTGGATAAACCGAGAGGGATAATTGTTCAAGCGATAGTTCAAGGCGGAGCTGCTGAAAATGCGGATATTAAAAAAGGCGATATTATTTTATCCATTGATGGGCGTGATGTTAATGAACCAAACGAATTGCAAAGTTATGTTGCAAGAAAATCTGCCGGCACGGATATAAAACTTGTTTTGTGGCGCGACGGGAAAGAAATAAGCCGTACTGTTACACTAAAGTCAAGGGACGCGGATACAAAAGTAGAACCTGTTGCAGACAGCAAAAAAAATAATGCTGAAAAAGAATCCTCGATGACAACAGCCGAATTTAGTAACATCGGTTTGACTGTTAGAAACTTAACGAGCCAGGAGAAAACCCAATACAAAGTTGATGACGGTGTTATGATTTCCGCAGTTAAACCATACAGCAAAGCTGCCGACCAACAGCTTTTTGAAAAACTTGTAATAGTTAGTGCTGATAAAAGGAAAATAAAAAACGTTGATGAGTTTAAAAAATTGATTGAATCTAAAAATGGAGAAGCTATTCTTCTTGAAGTTCAGGATTTAAAAGGTCAGAGCAGATTTTCAGGACTTCGAATACCTAAAGAGTAAGTTTATTGTTAAAATAAATTTTAAAAGAACGCCCTATCAAACGGGCGTTTTTTTTGTTTAATAGAGTTTCTGCAAAATAAATTTTTCAGGTTAATGTCATTTCGACCGAAGGGAGAAATCTCATGTTCTTAAGAGATTTCTCAGTCTCCCAAAGGAATGCCTTTGGCAGAAGACTCCTTCGAAATGACAGAGAAGCTATTTTGCAGAAACTCTAATATTCTATGATGCAATATATCGGCAAATTGATTATTACTCCCTCTATTCTTATATTAATCTTAAAATTCAATACTTCAAGAAACTTGCCGACAAATACTGTTCATCTTGAAGAATGAATTTTACTACTCTCAATTTATTAAAGTTCAATTAACGATTTCATTTTTTCTTTAAACCAGTTACGGCAATGGGTAAAGCAAATTTCACAGAAAATAAGTACAGTAAAAATCTTGTTATTCAAGCCCAAAAAGGGAACGTTAATGCTTTCCATGAACTTTATAATTTTAACCACAAAAAAATTTTCACAATACTTTTAAGACTTTTAGGAGATGAGGAAATTGCTTCGAGATATACAAAAGAGCTTTTTGTTCAATCGTACTATAATTTTTCTTCTATGCCTAAACAGATATCCTATTTCGGCTGGCTATTCGGGCTTGCTGTGCATTATTCTCTTGTTAAAATCAGAAAGATAACAAAAGAGGGAACTGTCAAAACACCGGGTGAAATTGTTATTCCGAAGAAACTTTCCCGACTCGACAAAAAAATTATTAGCCTTATTATCGAGCAAAGAACTGCATTCGTGCTTCGTTATGTTCTTGATTATTCGTTGGATGAAACTGCAGATTTATTGGGCAGTTCAAAACCAGTTATTTTCAACTCTCTTGTTGAAGCGAGTAGAAATTTACTTGATTTAGAAATTGAGTGTGAAGTTGATTTGAAAACTATTGTTGAATACAACGATAAAATACTTCAACCCGAAAAAAAGAGTGATTTTGAAAATCATTTATTATTATGCTCTTATTGTAAAAGGAACTTCGATTCATATAAGAAGTTAGTTGATAGCGCTAGCAAGCTTGATGCAGAAGTGGACATTGAAAAAGAGTTTTGGGACGAAATAAATAGCAAATTACATCAAAAAGAAAAGACCGTCACCGAAGAACACCCCACGGTTGATAAATATTTTCGTGAAGAACACAACATAAAAAATGCAACGCGCGAGATAATAATTCCTGCTGCTTCTAAGCGAAAATTTGTTAAACCATTAGTTTCATTATTTAATTACTCGCTGTTCCGGATAGGTCTTGTCGTTCTTGCGGTAATTCTTCTTGTTTTCGGTTATAACAATTATTCAGGTATCTTTGAAAACGCTGAAACCTGGAACTCAGAGGTTTTGACCGGAGAAATATTTTTAAATGGGAAACCAGTAACTTCAAATTTTTCATTTCAGCCCGGCGATGAGATTAGCACCGGCGCAAATTCGCGAGTAAAGATAAAAACATCTCCAAAGAGAATTATAATAGCTGGTGATTTAACCCGGATATCACGTTCATCAATTGATAAAAATTTAGGATTAGAAATTATAAAGGGTAAACTGAACATCTTTTCTGAAGATGACGCGAACGTGTTTAAAATTATTTTATCAGGTGCAGATATTTATGATTTGGGATCTGAGGCTACAATTAATGTTATTAATGAAAGTAATTTTATTGTAACTTGTAAGTTGGGTTACATCGAAATGGAAAATGGAGATGAATATAGTTTGCTGAATGAGCGCTCTGAATGTAGCTCAACCAAAGAGCATGTCGGTATTCCATACAGAATGGATGCGCCGGATTCCGTTAGAAAAATGGTAAGGTTGTTAAGTAATAATCTCAACAATAAGTCGTTTATCCAAAATTTATTAAACATACTAAAATTTGAAGACGGCATCACATTATGGAATTTGTTAAGACGGGTTAATGATGATAACAGGCGGTTCGTATTTAAGAGGATGGTTGAGTATTTCCCTCTCCCTAAAAATATTTCTAAAGAGGTTATTCAGTCGCTTGACGAATTAGCTTTAAGAAATTGGCTTGATTTGATTGAAGGAAGATGAAATTGAAATTTACTAATAACGAGGATGCACTGAAATGGGCACTAAACAATTACTTCTAATTGTGCTTGGAACTATTTTAGCAGCAATAGCGATAAGTGTCGGCATCTCACTGTTTCAGAGTCAGGCTGAATCTTCTAATCGTGATGCTGTAATTGTAGATTTAAATAACATCTGTGACAAAGCTTATACTTATTTTATATCATCATCCGATCAGGGTGGCGGTGGGCGTTCCTTTAAAAATTACAAAATACCAGATGCGTTAAAATCAAATGCTAATGGTACGTACGTTATTCAAACGGCTGGAAATAGCACGCGTATCCGTTTTAGAGGTAGAGGTGTTGAAAAAGGTCTCAATCCTCGGAAACAAGCCGGCATGGTTGCCTATCGTCTCGAGATTAATTCCAGTGGAAAAAGAACACTCGTTAAGTTGAATTAACATCAGTTTTGTTTATTAGAAGATGTATTATTTTCGAAATAAAGTTATTCGTAACCCCATAACAAACGGGCGTTATTTTTATATTTGCCCTAAAATTTCAAACATTATAATGATGAATAATGATTAGATTTTTAACCGCCGGCGAAACACACGGCAAAGCTTTAACAACAATAGTTGAAGGATTCCCTTCTAACTTATGCATTGAGGAAGACTATATTAATTTCCATTTAAAACGCCGCCAAACCGGCTACGGGCGCGGTTTAAGAATGAAAATTGAATCGGATAAAGTTGAAATATTATCAGGAATTAGATTAGGAAAAATTTTGGGCTCTCCAATCTCACTGTTAATTAAAAACAACGATTGGGAAAATTGGAAAGCAGTTATGTCATCGGAAAAAAGAACCGGGAATGCTGAAAAAATAACAATCCCGCGACCCGGGCATGCAGATTTAGTTGGTGTGACAAAATATAATTTTAATGATATTCGTAATTCTATCGAACGATCGAGTGCGAGGGAAACCGCTGCAAGAGTTGCAGCCGGGTCTATTGCAAGAAAATTTTTGGAAGAATTTGGAATTACAATCGGAAGTTATGTCGAATCAATTGGGGGGATATATTCTAAAAATAATCTCCTTCAAACTTTATTTGAAAATAACTTCAAAGAAAATTTCAAAGCAATGTCACTTTCGGAAAAATCGGATAAGAGCGAAGTGCGGGTGCTTGACTTTGAGCAGGAGAAAAAAATTATAAACAAAATAAAACTTGCAAAAAAAAGGGGGGATACGCTTGGCGGTACTTTTGTTGCAGCGGCAACCGGTTTGCCAGCCGGTATTGGCAGCTTCATTCAATACGATACAAAACTCAATGCAGATATTGCACAGGCAATAATGTCCATCAATGCTGTTAAAGCGGTTGAAATTGGAATGGGATTTTTATTGGCTGATGCATTTGGCTCAGCTTCGCATGATGAAATAATAAAAGTTGGCGAAACATTAAGCAGGAAAACTAACAGAGCCGGCGGAATTGAAGGCGGCATCACGACGGGTCTCCCCGTAATTATTCGAGCAGCAATGAAACCTATCGCAACATTAATGAGTCCGATTGAAAGCATAAACTTAAGTACTATGGAAAAAGTAGATGCCCGGCGCGAGAGAAGCGATTTTGTTGCAGTTCCTGCTTGTGCGGTTATTGCCGAGTCGATGTTAGCATGGGTTGTAGCAAAACATTTTCTAATAAAGTTTGGCGGCGATTCAATTGAAGAGACAAAAGATAACTTCAGCAGTTACACAAAAAAAATATTTAAAAGAGTAAAGAGAAATTTTCGGCAGTAAGATGATAAAATTTAAAAAGTTTGTGTTTAACACTTTTTCTGAAAACACATTTGTAGTTTGGGATGAACAATCCGGCGAAGCAATGATTATTGATCCGGGCTGCGGGAATAAATCTGAGGAGGAAGAATTAAGTTCATTTATTTCAAAAAATAATTTAACCATTAAATTTATGGTTAATACACATTGCCATATCGACCATATCATGGGCTGCAATTTCGTGTTTGATAAATATAAACCAAAATATTTTATTCCGAAGGAAGATGAACCACTGTTACAAAACGGAAAGACACAAGCATCATTATTCGGAATAGAATTAGGTGCGCTTCCAGAACCTGGCGAATACCTAACAGAAAATACTGTCTTGAAACTCGGCAAGGTTCAACCCATTTTATTCTTTACGCCAGGGCATTCACCCGGAGCATATTGCTTTTATTTTGAAGAAGAAAAAATTTGTTTCACCGGCGATGTATTGTTCGAAGGCAGCATAGGACGAACAGATTTATGGGGCGCCGATTCTAAAACTCTTCTGAACTCAATAAAAACAAAATTATATACACTTCCCGATGATGTGAAAATTTATCCTGGGCACGGGGAATCTAGCACGATAGGCGACGAGAAAAAATATAACCCGTTTATTAGAGGACAAAAACAATATTAACAAGAAATTTCTTATTGATAGTAAAAAAATTGTTCAATATATTCAGAATGAAATTTAATTTTCTAATAGAATGTGTGTAAAATTAATTTTCCTTTAACCTAAAATTATCATAGCTGCGTTTGTAGCTTTATTTTCATTCAAATAATTAATTCTGATCGAGAAGCTTGATACTACGTTTGTTTGTATCCGGAAACGGGTTAGTCTGTTAACCAAAAGTTATGCTTTTATATGACATATAAAAATTCGAATAAATATTTATGGATTTATCCTGCCGTATATTTTGTGCTGTGGATAATTCTATTCGAATTTATATTCCCTGTAAATAAAATTCTACCAAAACCTTCAATTGTGTTCGACTCTGCGGGCGCTTTGTGGAGCGATTACAATTTTTTGTTCAATCTTTTATCGACTGTTGGCTCCGTTTACATTTCACTTCTTGCGGCTTATTTCCTTGTAAGATTATTTCTCCCGGCAATTAAGAGCACCAATAGTCTGTTCCATTTTACTCTGTCGCTTGAATGGTTTTCGCACTACGTCCCGGGATTAGTTTTAGGTCTATTTTTAATTTATTGGTTTCCCGATTCAGAATTTATTGAATTTATTTTTGCTTTCTGTACGGCATTTTTATCACTTGTCATTAAGATTAATAAAGAGCTAAAAACTCTGCCGGATGAATATATTTCAAGTATCCGTTCTCTTGGCGCTGATGAATTATTCGTAACAAAAAATATTGTTTGGAAATTAATTCAGCCGGAATTATTTAAACATTTGTTCAAGCTTCATTTGTATTTATGGCTTATATTAATTGCATTTGAATTTATCAAAGGCGGGCTTGGCATAGGGGTAATATTTAAAGATGCTTTACTCTATCGTGATCTATCCGCAATTTTTCTGAATGCACTGCTTACCGGCGTAATAATATATCTCGGAACACTGCTAATCAAACTTGCACAAAAAAAGTTTTTTAACTGGAGATTGAACTGATGGATCTACTTCAGGTAAAGAATGTTTCGAAGCATGTGGAAGGATTTTCCGGTACCAGGCAACTAATACTTACAGATGTAAATTTTACTATAAATTCAGTCGATTCCTTCACATCAATTCTTGCTCCGTATGGAGCGGGGAAAACAACCTTATTAAAAACCATTGCTGCGCTTGAAGTTAAGCACAACGGCGAAATTAAACTTTTTGAAAAAATATATGACAAATGTGGCAAGGGAATTGCATATATTCCAGAAAATCCTTCATCATTTCCCTGGTTAGACGTTAAGGGGAACATACTTTTAGAACAGAAAATTAGCGGAATGCAAAAAACAAAAAAACTGCAAACAGAGCATTTTATATCACTCGTAGGTCTTTCAGGTTATGAAGATTATTTTCCTGCCAATAAGAGCAATGGTTTTCGTTTCCGTGTTTCATTAGCGCGTGCTCTCTCTGCCGAACCAAAATTAATTCTTATTGATGACTGCTTTAAAAAGATGACCGAAGAAACCAGGGAGGAATTATATAAGCTCCTTAAAAATATAAACGAAAAAAAGGAAGTTTCATTCTTGCTTGCATCAACTAATGTTAATGAAGTTCTAAGACTATCAACAAAAGTGTTTTTGATGAAAAATAATCCCGGAACTATTTTTGGCACGCTTAATATTGATCAAAAAGAAATTCCACAAAAAATATCGGATTATACAAATCAAATTGAAAAGTTATTCAGAAATGAAAAGATGCTAAATAGTATAAATATTTATGTTTGATGGGTGATGCCGGCAATCAAAAGTATAAGATTTTTGCAATCAATTTTAAAATACATTATTAAGGATAACAGTGCAGGATAAAATAAAACTGCTTTCTAAGAAAAAGGAAAATGCTTTACTTGGCGGCGGCGAAGACAGAATAGCTGCTCAGCACCAGAAAGGCAAATTAACTGCACGTGAAAGAATTGAACTGCTTGTTGATGAAGGCAGTTTCGATGAACTTGATATGTTTGTTCAGCATAGGGCAAAAGATTTCGGACTTGATAAACAAAAATATCCCGGCGATGGTGTTGTAACCGGAATTGCTAAAATTGACGGAAGACCGGTCGCACTTTTTAGCCAGGACTTTACTGTTTTCGGTGGTTCTTTATCAGAAGCGCATGCTGAAAAAATAGCCAAGGTTATGAAAATAGCCATGAAAATTGGCGTACCTGTTATCGGATTAAACGATTCCGGCGGTGCGAGAATTCAAGAAGGCGTTGTAAGTCTCGGCGGCTATGCAGATATTTTTCTCCTTAACACTCTTGCAAGTGGTGTTATTCCACAGGTTTCCGTCATACTCGGTCCCTGTGCCGGCGGAGCGGTTTATTCTCCTGCGATTACAGATTTTGTTTTTATGGTTAAAAACTCGAGCTATATGTTCGTAACCGGTCCGAATGTTGTAAAGACAGTTACTCACGAAGATGTGAGTTTTGAAGAATTGGGCGGCGCTGAAACGCACGCAGCTAAAAGCGGAGTAGCTCATTTTATATTAGATAATGAAATAGAAACTCTTTTAAGTGTTAGAAAGCTGCTCAGTTTTTTACCTTTAAATTACAAGGATAAACCTGCAGAACATGAGTTCAACCTTGACGAATTACTTCCTGAAGAAAAACTGGATTTCGTAATTCCGGATAATGCTAACAAACCTTACGATATGCGGGAAATTATTAATCTTCTAGTAGATGAAGAAGATTTTTTTGAAGTTCATTCAAATTATGCTGAAAATATCATCGTAGGATTTGCAAGAATCGGAGGAATGCCCATTGGTATTGTTGCAAATCAGCCGCAAGTTCTTGCAGGCGTTCTTGATATTAATTCATCGGTAAAGGGCGCAAGGTTCGTTCGCTTTTGTGATTCATTTAATATTCCGTTGCTTGTTCTTGTGGATGTTCCTGGATTTTTACCTGGCACTGAACAGGAATGGAATGGTATAATTAGACACGGCGCAAAATTACTCTATGCCTTTTGTGAAGCCACTGTACCAAAAATAACGGTTATAACGCGCAAAGCATACGGCGGCGCCTACGATGTTATGAATTCCAAACATATCCGTGGCGATTTTAATTTTGCCTGGCCCACAGCCGAAATTGCCGTGATGGGTCCAAAGGGCGCTGTAGAGATTATTTTTAAAAAAGAAATTTCTAAAGCAGAAAACCCGGCGGCTGAAATTGAGAAAAAATTAAACGAGTATATAGAAAAATTTGCAAATCCTTTTGTGGCGGCAGAACGGGGTTACATCGATGATGTTATTGAACCTAAGGATACTAAAATAAAGTTGATTAACGCCTTTAGACTATTAAAAACCAAAGTGGATAAAAATCCTGGGAAAAAACATGGAAATATTCCGCTTTGAGAATATTTTAAATGTTAATTCATTGATATTCAATTAGTTAACTCATTTCATATAACTAAATACTTGATAAATAATTAATAAGTTTTTATATTGATTTACAAATTAAAATTATTGGAGATTGCATGAAAAAATCTTTATTACTCTTCATTGCTTCTTCGTTGTTTGCTCTTATGGCAACATCTTGCGGAACGAACAACGAAATAGCCAAAGATAGCTCCAAAGATTCGGCAGAAGAATCACCCAAGAGCGGGATTGTTTCCGAAATGCTTGAGCAAGCGCGTCAGTTTTACGTTTCTGCTCTGGCAAAACAGGACGCCAACAGTACTAATGAAACAGTCGAAAATTACGAGTCCGCCCTTAGGATAATAAATAACCTCAGTTATTATCCCGGCATTGATCAAAATGAAGCTTACGTAGAACTCGAAAAGTCAATACTAGAAGATTACAAAACTTTCGTTGACGGATTAAGCGAGCTTCCCGTTGATGTTTCATTTGCAGCGTTGGAAGAATGGATGGGTAAAACCATGCCCGAAATTAAAGTAGCCACTGAAGATGGCGCCGAAAATTACACTCCGGTCATTATTCCCGCAGATGTTCCGCTTGAAGTAAATCCTGTAGTTGAACAATGGGTTGAATATTTTACGGGTAAAGGGAGAAAACATATGCAAGCGTGGCTTGAACGAAGCGGTCGTTTCTTTCCTATGATGTCCAAGATTTTCCAGCAGGAAGGTGTTCCGCAGCAGCTTGTATATTTAAGTATGGTAGAATCAGGGCTTAATCCCACTGCTCGTTCATGGGCTAGCGCAGTCGGGTTATGGCAGTTTATAAAATCTACAGGACGATTATATGGACTTCAAACAGATTTTTATTTTGATGAAAGACGCGACCCGGTTAAATCAACCACCGCCGCCGCGAGGCATTTGAGAGACCTTTACAATAATCTTGGCGACTGGTATCTCGCACTTGCTTCTTATAATGCCGGTGAAGGCAGGATTCAAAGAGCAGTAAGGAAATCGGGGACAAACAATTTTTGGAAATTGATGAAGTACCTGCCAAAGGAAACACGCAGTTACGTTCCTCAATATATTGCTGTTTGTATGGTTGCGATGGATCCAGCTAAATATGGTTTCACTGATATTCAATACCAGCGTCCGGATGAATACGACACGCATAATGTTGACGGCGCGATAGATTTAAATTACCTCGCACAATGCGCTGGCTCTTCCCTGGAGCAGTTGCAGGAAATGAATCCTGAATTGACACAGTTAAGCACACCGGCGAACTTTAACGGCGGTTATCCTTTAAAAATACCAAGAGGCAAGGTAGAGCTTTTTGCAGCTAACTTGAAGAATATTCCTGAAACAGCGAAACGGAATTATCTTGTTCACGTAGTTCAAAGGGGTGAATCTCTTGCCAAGATTGCCAACACTTATGGAGTTACTGTGTTTGATCTGGCTGATGCAAATAACATTTCCACCAAATCAAAATTGTATAAAGGAGTAAACTTAAGAATTCCGGTTTCCAATCTTTCGGATAATAACTATGCATATAATACTAATGTTGAAACAGCTGATGAGGAAGGTACGGAAGGTTACGTTTCCCCATATTTAAATATAAATGGTGAATCAAACACAAATATTGCCGAAGTAACTGATGAAAATAACATCGAAGTGGAAACTGTTGAAGCGGAGGGTGATCTTAATACAGAAATTGCATCTAACACACAGGCGACAATAACAAAAATTGAAGGAAAGACAGCCGGCATTCCCGAGGGATTTGCTCCTGTAAATTACAGAGTTAAAAAAGGCGACAACCTTCTCGGTATTGCTGATATGTTTAGCGCACGAGTAAGCGACATAAGAAATTGGAATAATATTCCATACACCACCACCATTAACGTCGGGCAGCAGTTGACCGTTTACGTTCCTGAAGAACAAAAAGATTTTTATGCAAGTTTGGATAATCAAACTCCAATTGAAAAATCCATTACAAAAAATAGTGTTGTTAAAAACTCAAACTCATTGGTCTACCATAGAGTAAGAAGAGGCGAAAGTCTTGGAAAAATTGCATCACGTTACGGTGTAAGTTTGAATGATTTGAAAGAATGGAATAATATTTCCGGGAACAAAATTTATGCAGGAACAAAACTAAAAGTATTTAGCGGTAAAACTACATCCCAAACATCGAATGGAGATATTGCATCTAATAAATCGCTTTTCCGGTATAGAGTAAAAAAGGGAGATTCTATTAGTGAAATAGCAACTAAATTTGGAGTGCCGGTTGCAATGGTGCGCAGATGGAATAATTTATCATCGAACAAAATTTTGGCTGGTAAAGTATTAAAAATTTATTCAGGTAATGATGTTCCCTCGCTCGGAGATGCAACAAGTAAGAACTCTGCCAACATTAATTATTACAAGATTAAACCCAATGATACTATCGGTAAAATTGCCGAAAGATATAAAGTATCCGCTTCGGATTTAAGAGCATGGAATGAAATAAGCGGCAATAAAATTATCGCCGGCAAAACATTAAAAATATATTCCGATGCGAACATTAACGATATCCCTGACAGAACCGAAAACCCTGTAAGAGAAGAAGTAAAAACAAACGGGTATATTAATTACAAAGTTAAAAGCGGAGATGCAGTTTCCAGCATTGCACAGGCTTACGGAGTTACAGCCGCACAGATTAGAAACTGGAATAACTTATCTTCAAATAAAATTTTAGTCGGACAAAAACTAAAAATTTTAGCTGATGGTAAAACTGATCCAACTCCTGCTATCAAAAATTCTTCAAGCAATAAAGTGCATGTGGTTCGCAAAGGTGAATCACTTTATACAATATCTCTTCAGTATAATAAAACCGTTAATCAATTAAAACAGTTGAATAATATTAACGGTAATAAAATAACTGCAGGGCAAAAAATTAAAATTGATTAAAAGTAAAAACTTATTATTTTTGAATTAGAATTTTTAAAGTTCTTTAATTATTGTTTAACCAATAGCCGTTAGGGGTGTTACGCCCGTTGTCGTAACTGAGATAATACCCTTTAACCTGATCTGGATAATACCAGCGTAGGGAAACGCCAAATAGTAAATCGATTATTAAAGGAATAATTAAATATTTGCCGTTTCACTTGTGAAACGGCTTTTTTTATTTATGGAGAATAAAATGAAATATTTAATTGTTCCTTTTCTTTTTTTGACGGCAATAGTGTTTGCGCAGAATAATGTTAGCGGTAAAGTTATTGACGCAGAAACACTTCTACCTCTTCCTGGTGCAAATGTTTATGTTTACGCTAAACCAGCACTCGGCACCCCTACCGATAGGAATGGAGATTTTTTAATAACAGGAGTTGAACAGAATGACGAGCTTATTGTAAGTTTTGTGGGGTACAATTCGCAAACTACTATTCTAGGCAGCACAAATATCAATCAACAAATTTTAATTTATCTTCAACCGAAAATTATTCCTTCGCAAAGTGTGTTAGTTGAAGCAAGTCTTGGTAAGGAAGGCATAACACCAATAACCTTTAGCACAATTAAGCGTAGTGATATTGAAGAAAATTACACTGTCCAGGACATCCCTGAATTTTTAAGCACCCTACCATCAACCATGTTTTATTCCGAAGGCGGAAACGGAATTGGTTATAATTATTTGAGTATCCGTGGATTTGATCAGCGAAGGATTGCCGTTTCAATTAACGGAATTCCGCAGAATGAACCGGAAGACCATAATGTTTACTGGCTCGATTTTCCCGATTTACTTGCGAGCACAGAAATGATTCAGGTGCAGCGCGGCGCTGGTTCAGGAGCGTTTGGTTATCCAGCCATAGGCGGTTCTATAAATATTATCACATCAACTTTTTCTAATTCGCCGCAGGTGAAATTATCCGCAAGTTACGGCAGTTATAATACACGAAAATACAGCGCAACATTTGCAAGCGGATTGATCGCCAATAAATATTCAGTATCTGCAAAAATAGGGCAAATATTAAGCAGCGGATATCGCAATTCTTCATGGGTTAAATTTAACTCGTATCATCTTTCCGCCGTTCGTTTTGACGATAATTTAACCACACAAATTAATTTTTACGGTGGTCCTGTCGCTGATGGTTTAGCGTACACAGGACTTCCCAAATTTGCAGTGAAGAGTAAAGATTTACGGAGGGAAAATCTAAGTTATTGGGAAGCGGACGCTAATGGCTACACATACAAACTGCAACGCCGCCCGGTGGAAATTGAAAACTTTTCACAGCCGCATTATGAGTTGCTGAATGAGTGGAACATCAATAAAAATTTAATATTTAATTCTGCATTGTTCCTTGTAATTGGCGAGGGCTTTTTTGATTACGATGCGTCATGGGCAGATACAAGTTATTTCAGGTTGACGAATGAGAACGGATTTTATCCTTCACAAAATCCCGGTAATGCTTTAATCCGTGCAATGGTAGAGAATAACCAGTTCGGATGGATTCCACGTTTTAGTTTAAACCATAGCGGTGGCAAATTGATATTTGGCGGAGAAGTTCGGATTCATAAATCGACACATTGGGGAAGTATTAACTTTGCAGAAAATTTGCCGGCGGGAGCAGACAAAGAATATCGCTACTACTACTACAACGGTTTGAAAGATATGTTTAGCGGGTTTGTGCAGGAGTCATATAATCTAACTGAAAAAATAAATCTTCTTGGCGAACTACATCTTGCTTATCATCGTTACAAAATTGATAATGAAAAATATCTTAATAACGAATTTGAAATTAAAGGTGTTTTCATAAATCCGAGGGCTGGTATTAACTATAGATTTAATGAAATGCAAAATTTATATCTCTCTTTCAGCCGCGTTACACGCGAACCGCGATTAAAAAATTATTATGATGCGGCAGAATCAAGCGGCGGCGAAGTGCCGCAGTTTGTGCGTAGAGATGATGGCACTTATAATTTTGATGAGCCGCTCGTTAAACCTGAAACAATGAACGACTTTGAACTTGGAACAAGTTTGAACGGAAAAAATTATTCCGCCGAACTAAATTTATTTTTCATGTTTTTTGAAAATGAAATTGTTAAAAACGGACAGCTCGATCGTTTCGGTCAGCCGGTTACAGGTAATGTTGATCGTACAATTCACGCCGGTGTGGAGTTATCCGGCAGAGTTAAACCTTTAAAAGGTATGGAAATCTTTGCGAACATTTCTTACAGCAATAATAAAATCAGCAGCGGAAAATTTTATCTTGATGGAATTAATTTTATCGACTTAAGCGGAAACAAAATTAGCGGGTTTCCGGATTTACTTTCAAACTTTGGTATTAGTTTTTCCAACAAAAGTTTCACTGCAAAATTATCAGGCAAGTATGTTGGCGATTTTTTCAGCGATAACTATGACAGCCGTTTAACACAATACCTAACAGATTATCCGGGGTTTGTCACTTACGTTGATAACAAGAACGACGCGTATTTTACTGCCGACTTTTTTATCAGCTACCAGATAAAGCTTTTTAATGCACCAGGTAATTCTAAAATATTTTTGGAAGTAAATAATATATTTGATAATCTATATTCAGCCTACGCAATTGGCGGAGAGTTTTTCCCG
>MNYQ01000020.1 GCA_001873185.1 Ignavibacteria bacterium CG2_30_36_16
TGCTCAATGCGGATGATAGCCGCATCAGTTTCAAGATTTGCCTGCTTGCGGCGCTTAATTAAATCGTAATATACTTTGCCGCTTGTAAAAATTAATTTTTCAATAGATTTTTTATTTTCGATTGTTTTGTCATCAAGTATTTCTACAAATTTTCCTTTGAGAAAATCTTCCCGCGGCGATGTAGCTTCTGGATGGCGAAGCAGGCTTTTAGGCGTCATAATAACAAGGGAACGGTTCTTCGCCTGTTTTATTTGTCTTCGTAAAAGATGAAAATATTGAGCCGGAGTAGTTGCGTTACAAACTTGAATGTTATCTTCAGCACACAGTATTAAAAATCTTTCGAGCCGTGCGCTTGAGTGTTCGGGACCCTGTCCTTCAAAACCGTGAGGCAGAAGAAGTACAATCGAATTGGGCACGCGCCATTTTTCATAAGACGAAACAATAAAATTATCTATTATCACCTGCGCGCCGTTTGCAAAATCTCCAAACTGCGCTTCCCATAAAACCAGCGCAAGCGGATCAGCAGTGCTGTAGCCATACTCAAATCCGAGTACCGCTGCTTCAGAAAGAAAACTATCAAGCGGCTCAATTAACGCCTGATCATCTTTGATAAAATTAGCGCCAATATATTCCTCCCCGGTATGAATGTCAGTCAACGCAATATGGCGCTGGCTAAATGTGCCTCGCACGCTATCCTGCCCGCTTAATCGAACCGGTGTGCCTTCAAAAAGAAGACTGCCAAACGCCAATAGTTCCGCAAAAGCCCAGTCAGCTTCAACTTCACCTTTAATAAATGTTTTTCTTTTTTCAAGAAACTTTTGAAGTTTCGGATGAACATTAAAATCTTTGGGTAAAGAAGTTATGCCTTTAACTATTTCGATCAGAGTATCTTCTCGTATAGAAGTATCCTCAATTGGCGTTATGTGAGTTATTTCCGCTTTGGGAACGGCTAAAGGGATGTCTGTATTAAACGAAACTTTTTTCTCTTTAATTATATCAAACGCCTTTGTTAGTTTGATTGAAATTTTCTCCGCCATCGAATCAATTTCTTGCTGCTTCATAACCCCTGCGGCAACAAGCTTAGCGGCATAAATTTCTCTTACGGAAGGATGAGTTTTAATTTTTTCATAAAGCAGCGGCTGTGTAAATCCCGGTTCGTCACCTTCATTATGACCATGCCGTCTGTATCCGAATAAATCAATTACAACATCTTTTTGAAATTCCTGCCGGTAAGCAAACGCAAGTTTAGTTACCCAGAGGGCTGCTTCAGGGTCGTCGCCATTGACATGAAAGATTGGCGCTTGGATCATCTTTGCAACGTCGGTTGCATATTCGGAAGAGCGCGCTTCTTCAGGGGTTGTTGTAAAACCAATCTGGTTATTGATGATTATATGCATCGAGCCGCCGGTGCTGTAGCCTTTTAGCTGAGATAGATTTAATGTTTCTGCTACAACACCCTGCCCGGCAAATGCAGCATCACCGTGAATAAGCAATGCAATTACTTTTTTACTTTTCTTATCATTCCCCCGTGTTTGTTTGGCTCTAACAATTCCCTCCACAACTGGATTAACCCATTCGAGGTGACTTGGATTAGACGCAAGAGAAACAGAAATACCCCTGCCGTTTTTTGTACTATAAGTTCCATTAGCGCCGAGATGATATTTAACATCTCCGGAACCCTGGATTGAATCGGGGTCGTTAATATCCTCAAACTCAGAAAAAATAGATTCGTACGATTTGCCGATAACATTCGCAAGCACGTTTAACCTGCCGCGGTGCGCCATCCCGAAAACAACTTCTTGAACTTCAGCCTCCGCCGCTTCATTAAGAAGAAGATCGAGAACAGGAATTAAAGTCTCCGATCCTTCAATCGAAAAACGTTTGTGCCCAACGAAACGATGATGAATAAAATGTTCGAAAGCTTCAGAGAGAATCAGTTTTTGAAGGACAGTTTTCTTCTGCTCGCTTCCAAAGAAAGGAGTATTTTTAACAGGTTCCATATGGTTTTGAAGCCATGCTTTTTCGCGCGGATTTTGAATGTGCATATACTCCACCCCTATTTTATCGCAATAGGTTTTTTGAAGCATGTCGAGTATTTCGCGAAGCGTAGCAGTTCTTATTCCTCCGTAACCACCTGCGATAAATTCACGGTCGTAATCCCAGATAGTTAATTTATACGTTGCCGGGTCAAGTTCGGGATGATAATTATTTTTCGTTCCAAGCGGATCAAGGTTTGCAATAAGATGCCCGCGCACTCTATACATATTTATCATCTGAAGTATTCGCGCCTGCTTTTCTGTCTCTTCCATATTCTCGCTGCGGTTAAATGCGCCCGGAGAATAATCCGATTTCCATTTCAGCGGAAGATTTACAACCCGGTATGATTTAAAAATATCTTCGTAAAAATCATCCTCACCAAGAAGAAGTTGATTGACTTCTTTTAAAAACAAACCCGATTCTGCTCCTTGAATTATGCGATGATCGTATGTGCTCGTTATGTTCATAATCTTGCTGATGCCGAGTGTGGAAATAGTTTCGAGCGCCATAGCTTGATATTCAACCGGATATTGAATTGCACCGGTTGCAACAATTGTTCCCTGTCCAATCATTAATCTCGGAACCGATGAAACCGTTCCGATAGTACCTGGATTTGTTAAGGTAATAGTTGTCCCCACAAATTCTGCAGGATATATTTCACCTTTTCGTGTTCGTTTAACAATATCATCAAATTTATCAACAAATTCTATGAAACTTAATTTTTCACAGTTTTTAATATTCGGAACGATTAACGAACGGGAGCCGTCCCTCTTTTCAATATCTATAGCCAATCCTAAATTGATGCCGCTTCTCTTTAAAAGATTTGGTTTCTCATCAATAATTGTATAAGCGTTATTCATAGAAGGTATTTTTTTTACCGATTGAATAATCGCCCAGCCAATTATATGTGTGAAAGAAATTTTTCCTTCACCTCTTTTTTGAAGTTCACGGTTCAGCAGTGTTCGGTTTTCCTCAAGAAGTTTTACCGGAATTGCGCGCTGGCTTGTAGCAACCGGAATAGTTAAACTGCTTTTCATATTTTCAAGTATCCGCTGTGCGCTTCCTGCAATAATGTGTACTTCATCCTTTTCTCCCGGCTGAGGATGATTTATTTTATCGACCACAGAAGCAGTTTGTACTTTAGGTGTTTCAACATTACTCTTTTCAACTTTTTGCTCAGAAGCGCTGCCGAAAAAATGTTTCCACTGATCAGGGACTTCCTCCGGATTGTCTTTATATTGTTTATAGAGATACTCTACAAACCAGGTGTTTGCACCAAATTTTTCGAGTTCTTCTTTTATTTGCTGATTACGTTCTTCCGGTTCCATCATTATTTTGTTTGAGTATTAATTTGTTTTAAATTTATTAAAGTGAGTTTACAATTCAATAGAGTTTCTGCAAAATAGCTTCTCTGTCATTTCGAAGGAGTCTTCTGCCAAAGGCATCCCTTTGGGAGACTGAGAAATCTCTTAAGAACATGAGATTTCTCCCT
>MNYQ01000061.1 GCA_001873185.1 Ignavibacteria bacterium CG2_30_36_16
ACCCGTAAGATGACATATCTAAGATAAGCTCAATTTGCTCAGCCCGCTGTTTTTACAACGGGCTGAGTTTTAATTATTCTCAGCCGTTACGCAAACAGGGAAAATATCATTCCTAAACTCACGAAAATTCTTGATAGGTCGCTCTTATGGAGCTTGATTTACTTGTTGCGTATTGTAATTACAAACAGGACTCGACCAAGGTACTAAGGGGATTGTCAGGTTTTTCGTGCAATTTCTGTTATTCTTCAACTTCTCTCCCAAAAACATTGCTGCTCACTAAGAGATAATTTGAGTCCTAATTGATCCTTGCATTTTTAATTAAACACAAAAAAAGGCTGCCTAAAAAGACAGCCTCAATTAAAAAAGCTTACCAGGTGCGTCTTCCGCCGCCACTGCCGCCGCTGTTGCCGCCGCGAAATCCGCCGCCGCCGCCTCTACTGCCGCCGCCTCTGCTGCCGCCGCCGCCACTGCCGCCGCGTTTATCTGTTCTTGGGCGTGCTTCGTTAACAACAAGTTTTTTGCCTTTAACGTCTTTGGTGTTTAAAGCGTCCATTGCTTTTTGCCCTTCAGCAACACCAGGCATCTCAACAAACCCAAAACCTTTGGATTCGCCTGAGAATAAATCTCTTATTACTTTGGCACTTTTTACCTGGCCGAATTCGGCAAATAAATCCTGCAGCTCGAGATCGGATACATCCTTTGCAAGGTTTCCTACGTAAATGTTCATGACTTTCCTTATAAATTGTTGATTGTGATTAAATTGTTTCCAGAATACTTAAGGATATATACCGATGAAGTAAACTGAGGGTCTTAATAAAAAGGGGTATATTTTAATAATTTTATTTAAGCCGCAAACGAATATATAACATTTTTTAATATTTGGCTATACAATTCATAAAATATTTTTCAATTGGTTAGAACCAACCGCTTCTCCAATTATGCTAATATCATGAGATGGAGTGTTTTAAAGCCTTAAACCAATTATTAACTCACATTACGCAGATTGGCGGCTGCCGGATGAAACGATCTCAATTTTGAATTAAAAACAAAAGATTGCTTCACTCGAAGACTAGTTCGCAATGACTTTTTCAACTATTAGGACAGCCCTAACAAAATTTGAATATCATTTTGCGTTAGATGAGTTAATAAAATAATTTTCAGCTTTTCTTCAAACCGGATTAACATTGTTATTTTAAAACAGCCTCTAAGTAATTACACAACTGGCGCGCCCGACTCTCTGTTTTTACTTCTCTCAATTGATTGAAGGACAAGATAGCGCTCACCGAATTTTTCAAGATTATCAAGTTCCGTATCATATTGGTCATAGTGTCTTTCTTCATCTACAACCAGGCTTTCGAAAAGTTGTTTTGAAACTGAATCAGCATTTGCGGAACACTCATTAGCCCACATATTATAATCGCGGGCGCTGCCCTGTTCCATAGACGATGCTAATTCCAGCATCTCTTTAACGTCGTGAGATTTTTTTACCTCGTGAGCGGCTACCAACTGAACTTCACCTTTTAAAAATAAAATTCGCTCCGCAAGTTTTTCAATATGAAGCATTTCTTCGATTGAAGTTCTTCTAAATAAATTTGAAAGCAGATCGTAGCCCTGGTCATCGCAATGAAAATGAAAATACATATACTGGTGAACTGCGGCTAATTCGTCCGCAACTGCTTTATTTAATAACTCTATACTTTTTTCGTGCATCCTAACTCCTATAGATAGTTGTAAATAAATCTGAAAATTTTATGTTTATGTTATTTAATCTTCTTTTTATAATCAATTGTGAAGCATTGTTTTTCAAAAAGCCCTCAATAAATAAGACAGCTCCATGCGACTGAAAAAACAGGAATTAATTAACTAAAAAATATCTCTTGCATGTTCATCTGCGTGGTACGAACTCCTGACAAGCGGTGAAGATTCAACTATTTTAAATCCCATCTTTAAACCTTCATCACGGTAAAAATCAAATTCTTCAGGAGTAACAAATCTGTCGACCGGCAGATGCACTTTTGATGGTTGAAGATATTGACCGATTGTAAGTATATCGCATCCGTGGCTAACTACATCTTTCATCAACTCAATAACTTCTTCTTTTGTCTCACCAATTCCCACCATAATTCCGCTTTTAGTTCTCAATCCCTTTGATTTAAACCATCTGATTAAGTCCAGGCTGCGCTGGTATTTTGCTTGAGGTCGAACAACATGATAAAGCCGCGGGACGGTTTCGAGATTATGATTTAATATATCTGGCGGGTTTTGCATGATTATGTTGAACGCTTCTTCGTCGCCTCTAAAATCCGGGATTAAAATTTCAATCGTAGTTTCGGGCATTTCACGGCGAATGAGCTTAATCGTCATGTTAAAAATTGTTGAGCCGCCGTCTTTTAATTCATCACGATTAACAGAAGTTATAACAACGTGCCTTAGTCCAAGTTCTTTTACTGAATCGGCAACACGTTTTGGTTCTCCCAAATCGAGTTCGTTAGGAATGCCTACATTAATATTACAGAAACCGCAGCTGCGTGTGCAGGTGTCTCCCAATATCATAAATGTTGCTGTACGATGATTCCAGCACTCTGCAATATTTGGGCAGCGCGCCTCTTCGCAAACGGTATTCAAATGTTGACGACGCATTAATGTTCTTACATCGTTATAATTTTCTCCTGAAGGAAGTTTTACTTTCAACCAGGCAGGACGTTTGCCGGGTTCTTTCCCTTCTTTTTCTTTCTGCTCTTTAAATGCTTTTTGATGTTGATTAATCAATTGCTGCTTTCATTTTCAAATTGGATATTAATCTCTTAAATAATTGAACAAACCATTCATAAAAAATGGGCGAGTAAAAATAACAAAAAACGCAGCAATATTATTAATCATCAACGGTATCTTTTCGGAAAATAGAGCTAAACATTTGCTGGTCTAATAAACACCCGTCCCGACAAGATAATCTGTCCCTTGTATACGTTCGATATAAACAAGTTTTTGTTCATTCAGATTTGTCGCAGGGTTTGTATAATAATATTCAACATAACCGTAACCCGGATTTTTTGCCAGATTTATCATCTGCTTAATGAAATAGGTGCCCTGAAAATCATGCAGCTCCATTACGTTTGTACCTTCCAAAGTTTTGTTGGCTCCGTGAGCGATGCAGAGTCCGGATAAGTTAACAACAAAAATGTATCCCGAAGAATCGGGTAAGAATTTAACTGGTTCAGCAAAGGTTCTAAAAAAATCAGTTTGTTCCGCCGGTGTAGTCAATAATGTTTTACATACAGCGCCCGAACCAAAGGCAAAAGTATGAGCTACTCCGGTTACAATAAGTTTATTTTTTTCGAGATTCGGAATCCTTTTAACATCCTTCTCCAAATAAAAACCGGAGGTCAATGCATACGAAGTGCCTTTTATTGCTTCGGCATATGCATGTTTTGTTTCAGTGAGATTTGTTGAAGGATTTAGATAATAATAGATTACAAAATCATAGACGTAATTTTTCGCGTTGGAAATTAAATTTTGAATGTAATATGTTCCTTTAGAATCTTTGACATCCCATCGGTTTTGTCCTTGAAGCGATAAGTTAGTCCCATGCGCAATATTGATCCCTGAAAAATCATTTACATAA
>MNYQ01000210.1 GCA_001873185.1 Ignavibacteria bacterium CG2_30_36_16
TTCCCATTATTACCTGCAAGCCATCGGCATAGCAAGTAGCACAATGATCTTCACCAAGATCAACGAACGCAACTATTTGTCCATCTTTAGCTCTGTCAACACCGAGTTTGTTCATTGCTGCTGCACCTACTCTTAAGCCCATTGGCATTGCGGGGCATTTGTGTCCGTGAAATTTTTGTCCGAACTCTAACCAATCTTGTGGATTAACCATTTTGTTTTTCCTTTGTTTATGAAAGTTGTTTATTGTTAATTAAAAAATATTTGATACTGTATCTCACTTAAGTAATTATTCTTTGCTGAGGAAACTTGTGTTTTAAAATCTGTCATTAATTTTGTCTTATCGGTGAAGTAATAGATCAAACAGACGCTATACCATTCATTATCATTGGTAGTCCGAATGAGATCGGAAAATTTTTCAATGCCCGCAGTAGCCTGGATTTTTTCATTGAATGAATAATCAGCGCTTGCATAATATCCCCAAGCTCTATCTTTATTGATATTAGCTTGAATATATTCTGTTTGGAAACCGATATTTTTATAACTCAATTGATACTCAACCCCGAAGCGATAATCGTTCCCGGTTATAAGTTGATTTGAATTATAAATGGTATTCATCGATATTGCATTAGCATAACGATAAGCAGCGGAGAAGCCTAATTCGAGCAACACATCCTCTTTTTTTACAACTGTTAATTGCGTGTGAGAAGTGTAAAGTAAATTTTGATCTTTGTTTTTCCCCGGTGATTCAAGATTTGCATTAAAAATACCAAAGCTGAAATGAATTGGAAAATAATACGGTTGATAGGTAATTTGAACGCCTATCTGCCGCGCCATTGATTTTGAGCTGTGAATTAAACCACTAATAACGCTGGCTCTTTCTATATCGGAAATTTCATAATCAGGTTGCATTCTTTGTAACATAAAATCCGGGACAAATCTTCCGGCACGCAGTGAACCAAAGTTATGAAACTTCACATCTGCGAAAGCGTCTTGAAACATTACTGCTTCATCTTTGAATGAACGATAAACCGCTTGAATTTTGTAGGAAACATTTTCCAATCCAGGCGCATTTCCATCAACCCAAAGCTTTGCTCTGCGAATCATAAAATCATTTACATTATCATAATCAGTTGTAAAACGTGATTGAATGTAACCGTGAATTTTTGTTTCTGTATTTTGCGAGAACAATGGTTTTGTGAAAAAAATACTTAGTGCAACAATCACCGGTATAAAAAATCTTCTGCTCACAAAACACCCCACAACAATTTTAAGGCAATTCCTAAAAGTACTACAGCATAAACCTGCTTTACCATTTTCGGTTTTGCTTTGCCGGACATAAACATTGCACCAAGTTGTGATGCTATGATTACCGCAACAACAACCAGGATCGTTAACGTCCAGTTCATTTGCCCTTCGGCTGCGTGTCCCAAATATCCGCTGAATGAAGAAAAAGTAACCACAAATGCCGTTGTTGCTGCGGCTTCTTTTGTTTTATATCCCATCCACATTAAAATTGGAGCGATGATAAATCCACCGCCAATGCCAAGTAAACCACCGGCAAATCCTGCAAACGCTCCGACTCCAACACCAATAATAGATCGTTTTTTTAACGGCATTATTTCTTCCGGTTCTTGCTGGCTGGAAGCCCACAGAGTTCTAACTGCCGCAACAACTACAGCTACAGCAAATAAAATCATCAACGGTTTTTCCGGGACAAATTTAGAAGCATAAGCACCGAGTGGTGAAAAGATTAATGCAGCAACTGCCATAGCAGCTCCGCCTTTCCAATCAACTAATTTTTTTCTTGAAAAAGGAATTAGTGCAAGTAGTGTGTTCAATTCATTCAATAAAAGTCCAAGTGGAATTGCAACTTCTTTCATTGGAAAGCCAGCCCATTTAAGAATTGGCACGTAAACCATTCCGCCGCCTAAGCCAAGCATCGCAAAGACGAATGACACAATAAATATTAATATCGATACAATCAGGTATAACATATCTTTCTCTTTTTATTTGTCATTGCGAGGGACGATAGTCCCGAAGCAATCTATTTTTAATGCATGAGATTGCTTCACTCGAAGACTCGTTCGCAATGACTGTCATTTACTTTTCATTACGATCGAAGTGAAGTAATCTTTTATTTGATTAGACTGCTTCAGTCGCTACCGCCCCTCGCAATGACTACCGAGTTCTACTTGATATTTGGTAAATGAATTACTACTTCTTCATCAGTTCTTTCAGAACAAGAAATACAGACTTTCTTTCCATCTTTTACACGCAAGTATCTTTCAAAAACATACTCGCCGCATACTTCGCACTTTGCTTTATTGAATGAACCTTTTACCGGAGTGTATTTGAAGTCTTTCAAAACAGTTATATTAAATAATTCATCCTCAGTAGCATTCAAAACCATATTGATAATATCAAGACGAACATTTTCCGGTATCTCGGAAGGTTCAATTCCTTGTTTGCGGTATTTAAAAAATTCGTGCGGCGCCATTTTATCCTGGAATTCATTTTTCAGAAAAATTCTTACTGCATCTTTTTTACCCGGATACCAAAAGATTGCAGCAATCTTTCCGTAGTTCAATCTTTCAATCATTCCTTTTCCGAATGTTGCACCGGTTGCAGACATAATTCCATCCTGCATACAACCTTGCGGGTGACCAACACCCATTTCAGAAAACACGTGCATCTGATGATCTAAACTTTTTTTAACGCCTAATTTTTCCAATGCCACTGTTCCCATTCTGAAACCGATTGGCATGAAAGGGCAGTGATGCCCGTGAAATTCGAAAGTCCATTCTGGTAATTTAAATCCGCCCAAGTCGGATTTCACTTCGTTCAACATTTTATTTCTCCTTATTTAATTAATGTAATTTTTCTGTGTGATCTGCTATTGTTCCGTTAATTACTGATTTAACAGCTTCATCAATATTCCTGATATCAGTTACAATGGGTTTAATATTTAATTGAAGCATACTTTGATAAGCGCCATTTCCCATTCCACGTGCAAGTAAAATCTGGCAGTCTTTAATAGCTTCTGCCATACTAACGTGTTTGGAATGTGAGTGTTCATCAAGTCCGTGCTGTCCATCTGAATGATGATGTTCTTCCTGCGCAAAATTATTATGACCAAGTTTTTCGCGGCGTTCTCTTTTAACTACTCTGCCATTTTCAACAAACAGTACTTCATAATAGGCAGCTCTGCCAAAATGCTGACTTATCGTTAATCCATCATCTGTAACTGCTGCGATATTGATTGTTTTGTTTTCCATTTTATTTCCTTTAATTAAGTAATCGTTTACTTACCTATATTATTAAAAAATATTTATTTCTTTTCTAATGCTTTTTTAATCAAGCAAATCATATTATCACAAAATTTTTTCTGCTTTTGTGCTCCTGGATTAAGGATCATTTCAATATTTAATGAAATAGGAATTCCCATATAAAGAGTGGCAGCATTTTCAACATTTAAAGATTTATCCCAAACTCCTTCATTCATTCCTTGTTTGATTATTCTGCTAATGTATTCTTTTTGGGTAAGAAGAATTTCTCGCAAGCCCTTCTTCAATAATGGTTCATTCATATGTGCTGCTTCAGAAAACAAAAGTATAGTTATGCCTTTGTTTTCAATAAGATAAGTAATATGCCGACAAAGAAAATCAAATAAT
>MNYQ01000211.1 GCA_001873185.1 Ignavibacteria bacterium CG2_30_36_16
AATTAGTGTAATTTATTTGCAGGCGCTTGGGTTTGCAAGCGCCTGCATAATATATAAAAAAATATTGATTTTTTTTAATCCCTCAAATTTTTTCCAACTAACTATCGCCAACTGAAACCATGCGTCCGGAAAACATATTAACAAACAATTGTTATAAGCGGCAATTTAAATTTTCAAGATCAAAAAAAATATCGCCATCTTGAGATGGAAACCGGCACATCTTTACTAATTTTGTATCCAATCATCAATAAATATTTTAAAGAAACTTTAAAGTGGGTTTTAACGTTTTATAATATGAACTAAAAAAGAAAATTATTTATGGCTCTATTTTTTATAATCTTTTTTGCTGTTTACGGCAGCGCTAACTTTTATCTTTTTATAAGAGGATGGCAGGCGTTATCGGCTTATCCGGTTTTAAAACCTTTTTACACAGCAATATTTTTACTTTCGGCATCATCTTATATTGTGGCAAAATTTTTCAATGAAAGACTTACCGGCGGGCTGTATGATTTCCTTCTTTGGATCGGTTCGCTCTGGTTCGCATTTATGCTTTATTTCTTTCTGTGGATATTACTGGTTGATTTAATACGATTAGCAAATCACTACATTCCATTCTTTCCTGTTTATGTTAAAGAAAATTATGGGCTAATCAAACTAATAACTTTCGCTGTTGTGCTTATATCCACCGGCGCTATTGTGCTTGCCGGGTATTTTAATACGCGCATAATTGATATAAGAACATTAAACATAACAGCATCAAAAAAAGGAAGCGGCATTAAGGAACTCAATATAGTAATGGCTTCCGATTTTCATTTGACGCCGGTTAATGACGGAAAATTGCTTAACGATATTGTTGAGAAAATTAATTCACTAAATCCCGACATAATTCTTTTCCCCGGCGATATTGTTGACGAAAAATCAAAAATACTCGACAGAAGAAACATCGGCAAAGTATTTGAAAAATTAAAAACCAAATACGGCGTTTATGCATCAACCGGCAACCATGAGTTTATAAGCGGTATAAAGCAGAGCGTTGATTATATGCAAAGGCACGGAATAAATGTACTGCGCGATACGTCAATAAAAATAAACGACAGCTTTTATATTGCAGCGCGGGATGACGTGAGTAAAAAAAGTTTTTCCGGCAGCGACAGAAAAAATATTCAAGAAGTACTTGCGGGAGTTGATAAAAACTTCCCGGTGATTCTGCTCGACCATACACCGATCCGTCTTGCTGAAGCAATGAATAATGATGTTACATTACAATTATCAGGGCATACGCATCACGGACAGATGTTACCAATAAATTTGATTACTAAAGCAATCTATGATGTGAGCCGTGGATATTTGAAGAAGGGCAGCACTCACTATTATGTTTCTTCCGGAGTCGGAACCTGGGGTCCGCCTGTGCGTTCTGGCAGCCGTTCAGAAATAGTGAATATAAAAATAAAGTTTGAGTGAGCAGTAAGTTATAGAACTCAAGTTGACCGCAATAAAATAATAGGTTTATTTTTTAACTCTGATCCTTTATCTAACGGACTGCCTATTTAGTTTTGCCTGTGCGGCTTATTACGTTTGCTCTACTGTTAATCATCACATCGTTCTTCAATTCTAACGCCAAATAGTTCGCAGCCGCCGTACTCGCAGCGATGGAGATAAAAACGAACATCCCACTTTTTATCTACGACAGTTTCTTTCTTCTGCTCATGCTTTGTATTTAAAGTTGCGGTAACTTCTATTGTATCTCTAACGTCAAAATTTTCATACGAAACAGTATGATTAACTACTTTCCCGCTTTTATTTAACAACATGTTAAATGTATTATAAAAGTTTTCTCGCAATGGTTTCAAATCGTTGATGAACAAGGCATGATCGGCTAAATAAGTATAATAGTATTTCTCGTTTGCTTCCAGAAAAAGCTCTGTCAGCACCGAGTCAATAGCATCCTTCGAATCTAATTTATCGTTCGGGTGGAACTCCTCATAAATATAATTGCAAGTCCAGCCGGGTATTTTAATATTTTCAATTTCATTCTGCGGGAGTTCTTCGGTGAGAAAAATATAATAATCTCTATCGCTCACATCGCTTTTTTCAATAATGTCGATATTAATTTGATGATCAAAATAAATGTTTAAAACATTTTCAATTTCAGCGGCAATATTACCGGGCGAAATTTCATCAATGCTTTTAAAAATAGGGCTGCCGATGTATTCGGACACTTTTATAGAGACTGCATTTTCACTCAGGTTTTCATACTGCTCTACATTATTAAGGAAGTGATTCTCAATTTCCGGGTCAACGCCGGATTCTGATTCATAAAAATCCGCACCGTATTTTTCCTCAAGTTCTTTTTTCTTTTTTTTGTTTTGTTCATTCAGAAAAAATTTCTTAGCATCCTCGGTGTAATCCATACAGCCTCCAATTTATTCAAACAACATGTTAATATCTTCCTTAGTAAGATTTTTAAGCAGCCCCGAATCGGTTGATATTATTTCTTCAACAAGTTTTTTCTTTTTTTCTTGAAGATGAAGTATCTTTTCTTCGATAGTATTTTTTGTGATAAATTTATAAACGAACACTTGTTTATCCTGCCCGATGCGGTGTACACGGTCTGTCGCCTGATTTTCAACGGCGGGGTTCCACCATGGATCGTAATGGAAAACATAATCGGCTTCGGTTAGATTTAGTCCGAATCCGCCGGCTTTTAAACTAATTAAAAAGATTTTTATTTCATCAGATTCTTTAAAATTCTTTATTCGTTCTTCTCTATTGATTGTGCTTCCGGTAAGATATTCATATTTAATATTTCCTTTTTCGAGATGCTCTTTCATAAGTTCCAGCATTTTAACAAACTGAGAAAAGACGAGAGCTTTATGTCCTTCCCCAACAACCTTTGTAAGCATCATTTTGAATTCTTCGAACTTACCCGACATTTTTTTATAGCTATTTTCCACAAGAATTGGATGGTTGCAAATTTGTCTTAACCGGAGCAATCCTTCCAAAACCTTAAATCCGCTTTTCTTAATTCCCTCCGTTTCTATCACTTTCAAAATTTCGTAACGAATTGAATCCCTCCAAAAATTATAAATGCGCGCTTGATCTTTTTCCATTTCGCAGTAATGAATCGTTTCACTTTTCGGCGGTAATTCTTTTGCAACTAAATTTTTAGTTCGGCGCAATATGAACGGATAGATTGATCGCTTCAAAACAGCTAATGCATTTCCATCGCTGTTTTTTTGAATTCCCTTTACAAATGACTCGTTGAATTTATTATAAGAGCCAAACAGTCCCGGATTTAAAAATGACATTTGCGACCATAATTCCGTTAAATTATTTTCAATCGGTGTGCCTGTTAAGCAAAGGCGGTAATTAGATTTAAGATTCCGTATAGCTCTGCCAGTTCTTGAAATAGGATTCTTGATTTTTTGCGATTCATCTAAAATGATGTAATGAAATTTGAAATTGCTCAGAAAATTATAATCGCGCAAAACGATTCCATAACTCATAATCACAACGTCATATTTGTTTAGATGCAGCTCGCTATCTTTCTTTCTATCGTTGCCGGTATGGTTTAGAACGGAAAGTGACGGAGCAAATTTATTTATTTCATCAATCCAATTAAAAACAACGGAAGTAGGCGCAATAATCAAGTTAGTGAAATTTTCCTTTTTTGATTTTTCATTCAACAAAAGGGAAATAGCTTGAATCGTTTTCCCAAGCCCCATATCGTCCGCCAGAATACCGCCGAAGGAATATTCCTTAAGGAAATATAACCAATCAAAGCCCGCTTTTTGATAATCGCGCAGCTTGCCTTTTAAATTTTTTGGAAGCCTTACTTGATTAATTTGCTCAAAGGATTTTAACTTCTTTACTCTCTCTTTAAATATTTCATCGGCTTTAGAATCGGCGGTATCTTCAATTATTGAATCTAATGCCAAAACTTGAATTTGTGAGAACCGTAATTTAGAATCGTGCACTTCGCCAAAAGCTAATGAATGCCTAAACTTATTTATCCACTCAATTGGCAAAATTCCTGTTGATCCGTCAGATAATTTTACATATTGTTTTTTGCTTTTTATCGCTGCGGTTAAATCAGAAAATGTTACCGATGTTCCGTTGAAATCTATTTCGGTATCTAAATCAAACCAATCAATGCCCGAAGTAACTTTGAATGAAACTTTAGGATAGGCAGTATTTACTTTGAATGAGTTGAGCTTATCCTGTCCCAAAATTTCAAATCCCATTGCCTTAATGCCTTCGAAATTATTTAGAAGGAAATCAATCGGCTTCTGCCTTGGTGTAAAAACACCTATGGCTACCTCTTTAACATACAGAGCCTTGATACTTTCATAAGCTATTTGTTCAAATTTTTTGTCTCTATATACTGTTAATATTTTCCCGTCGTTGAATATAGACGTCAACTCTTCTGCCGGGTCGTAATTGAAATTGTTATCGGTATAAACAAATTGCAATTTAATAAGTAGGCGGGAGTCGGTTTCTTCTAATAATATTTTTTTAGTCGGAGTTTCGTGTGTTTCTACAATTTCATATTTGTTTGAAATGATAGGAAGCCTTGAAGCGATCTTCGGTAGTAAATCGTTTTCAAAAGTATTTATAAGCTCCTTTGGAACATTGATACAAAATTTATTTTCGGAAAAGATTAACAGTTGACTGTAACTAAGTTTATTTATTTTAAACATTTTTTTGTCTACTAAAATCCAGAGCGGATCGTCAAGAGCAGGCGTAAGTTCAGCCGAAGTGCTGATTTTTTCCCCTTCGGATTCAATTATTAATTTTATCGCTAAATTATTGTCGCTTTCTTCAATTTGTAAATATGCTTCGGCGGCAGTCTTTAAAACTTCGATTTTATCATAATTATAAACATCAAATAAATAAACATCCTTACCCGGCAGAAAATTAAGAATCTCAGCTATCCTATTTCTCCGTCTGATTGCCTCCGGCGAAAAATCATTATAACCAAAGAAATACGTGTCATAGATATGTTCGGATAAATAATCGAGTAATATTTTTTCCTCAAAATTGATAGGCATAACTTTATTATAATTAATGCTTGCTGCGGTATCTACCGAGGAGATTGTGCCATCATCTTTTAATCTTTGTCTAACAGGTTTTATTGATATTCTGGAATATGACAGCGTAATAGCATATCCCATTTTGTGAATAACTTTATTGTCCTTATTAAGGTGGTCTTCATGATTAACAAAAGGAGAGAAAATGGATTTTAACGATGCGGCTTCGGATTCTAATTTTATTTTGGCTAATTCTTTTTCAGGAATCGGTGTATAAGGTTTTACGCCTTTGTTATCATAATCGGATGTTAGATCAAACGATGCCTGTGCTATTTTTTTTAGCTCATTTAATCTTCTATCCTGATCAAAATAGCCGTTAGCAATCATATAGTAAACTAATGCCGCAAGGTGTTTGCATTCGGCGGTATTGAAGTAGGGACAGGTACAATACATATCAATAGGTTCGAGGTCTTCCGCAAAAGCAATCTTAACAAAATAATTTTGACTACCCAAAACCGTCGCCGTAAAATAGTCATCCTTAATTTGAAAATTATTTATCAATTTTAATCTAAAATAACTTTTCCCCCTTTCCGCAATAGTGGGAGTAAAATATTTTTTCAAAATGTTATTAGAAAGGCTCATAAATCTACTCGTTAATCGAAACTAATAAATAAAATGTTGTGAATAAATATAGTGTAAAATAAGGAACAAATTTAAGATGAGTTGATTAATAAAAACAAAGCGAATTAGAATAGTCCGGTGAATTATAACAAGTTAAATTTCTTCGCACGCTCTCAATAGTCTTCAAACACACCGGGCAATTAAAAAAGCCGGCGCTGTTAACACCGGCTATAAACAAAGGGAAAATACCTTTTGTCAGTTTTCTATCTATTCACCACAATCTTAAACATCATAATACAAATTAAACTCGAATGGATGCGGCTGCAGCGCCATCGGTCTAATTTCTTTTTCAACTTTATATTTTATCCATGTTTCAATAACGTCTTCAGTAAATACATCTCCTTTAAGAAGATATTCATGATCTTCGGCAAGCGCTTTTAAAGCAGCATCCAAACTTCCCGGAGTTGATGGAACATTTTTCAATTCTTCGGGAGCCATATCATAAATGTCTTTATCAAGCGGTTCTCCCGGATCAATACGGTTTATAATGCCATCTATACCTGCCATCAATATTGCTGAAAAAGCGAGATATGGATTACATGATGGATCCGGACATCTGAATTCCACACGTTTTGCTTTAGGACTGTTTGAATACATCGGGATGCGAATTGCCGCGCTTCGGTTGCGCTGAGAGTATGCAAGATTTACAGGCGCTTCGTAACCAGGCACAAGCCGCTTAAATGAATTTGTAGTTGGATTTGTAAAAGCAATTAACGAAGCGGCATGTTTTAAAAGTCCGCCTATAAAATATAAAGCAGACTCACTTAAGCCGGCATAGCCGTTGCCCGCAAAAAGAGGTTTCCCTTTTTTCCACAAGCTTGTGTGAACGTGCATACCGCTGCCGTTATCGCCAACAATCGGCTTTGGCATGTAAGTTACTGTTCGGTTGTTTTTACGCGCCGTATTTTTTACAATATATTTAAACATCAGAAGCTGATCTGCAGCTTTGATTATAGGCTGAAAATGCAGATCGATTTCACACTGCCCGCCGCTTGCAACTTCGTGATGCTGCGCTTCAACGTTTATACCGCATTTAATTAAATTAAGCACCATCTCGTTGCGCAAATCCATCAATTGGTCTGTCGGCGGAACCGGGAAATAACCTTCCTTGAAACGTGGTTTGTAACCAAGGTTCGGAGCTTCATCTCTGCCGCTGTTCCATCTTCCTTCAACCGAATCAACAACATAAAAACAACCGTTTGGTTTAGAATCGAAACGGACATCATCAAAAACAAAAAACTCTGCTTCGGGTCCAAAATAAGCTGTGTCGGCAATACCTGTTGAAAGAAGAAACGATTCCGCTTTCTGTGCAATATTGCGCGGGCATCGGCTGTATTTTTCTTTTGTCGCAGGTTCGTAAACATCGCATATAAGGCTTATTGTAGGCGCATCGATGAAGGGATCTAAAAACATAGTTTCAGCATCGGGAATAATAAGCATATCGCTTTCGTTAATAACTTTCCAGCCGCGTATTGATGAACCATCGAATCCAAATCCATCTTCGAACGAGCCGGCATCAAACTGGTTTACCGGAACAGTAAAATGCTGCCACTGTCCGGGAAAGTCCATAAACTTCATATCCACAAATTGAATATTATTTTCTTTAATATATTTTAACACCATTTCCGATGTTGATAACGCTTTAGCCATTTGGTCTCCTAAATTAATTATTGTTTAGTTATTTCAATTTCAGTTGTTTCTTTAATTGTAGAAAGTACGTATGTAGTTTTTGTTGCCGCAACGCCGGGCCACGCCTGAATATCGCCGAGTAGTTTTTCGAGCGCCTCTGTGTTTTTAGTAATAGCCTTTAGCATGTGCGAGCCTTCGCCGAGCACCGAATGGCACTCTATAATGAGGGGATTGTTTTTAACCCGTTTGATAAGTTCATTATAATGTTTTGATGAATCCATCACCACGAGAATGAAAGCCATTATGTCATAACCGAATACTTTTTTATCGACCTTAGCATAATAACCCTGTATGATTTTCTTTTCCTCAAGTTTATTTAATCTTTCACTTAAAGAAGGAATTGATAATCCAACCGCTTCAGCAAGCTGGCTGCGTTTTGTGCGTCCATCTTTCTGAAGCATATTAAGAATTTGAACATCTATTGAATCGAACATAAAATCCTAAAACTATTTTTATTGATTAAAACATTGGCGGCAAATATATGCTGCTGAAAACTTATTTGCAATAGTTATTATGTTAATTATGAAAAAATAACTTATTTATTTAGGCAATTATATCAAACCTGCCTCATTTTATAAGGCAGACCATCTTATCGCTTAAACTTAGCAAATATTTGCAAAACAAATAAGGGTATTTCCAGATTCATTAAATTTCAATAGAATCTCTTGCAAAAGGTTTTCATGGATTGGATCGATTAAACAAATTCGAAGCCGTTTGAGAAGAACTGACTTGTCTTCACTTCGCATTCATTCATTTCATGCAATCATGCCATTAAATTTTCTGCGTTAATAGTTTGCGAAAGAAAAAAATTAAGCATTCAGGTATTAAACAGTCCTAAGCCTGATTACATTGATTAACATACTATTCTTATTTACTTTTACGGGCACTTTATGTTTAGATTATGAAAAAAGTATTAATTTTAGGCTCTTCCGGTTCAATCGGTGTAAATGCATTAAATGTTATTAAAAATTTCCCCGATAGGTTCGAAGCCGCCGCACTCACTGTAAACTCCAGAATCGATATCTTAGAGAAACAAGTAGAGGAATTTAATCCCCCGCTTGTTGTCGTTAAAGATGATGAAGCAGCAAAAAAATTGCGGAAAAAAATAGGGAATAAGTGCGAAGTATTATCCGGAATAAACGGTTTGATAAAAGCTGCTGCCGAATGTGAGTATGATATTTTACTCGGGGCAATGGTTGGTTTTGCTGGACTTGCGCCTACGCTCGAAGCTGTAAAGCGCGGTAAAAGAATTGCATTAGCAAATAAAGAAACACTTGTTGTAGCAGGCGAGTTATTTACTAAAATGGCTGATGAATATAATGCAGAAGTAATTCCGGTGGATTCGGAACACAGCGCCATTTTCCAGTGTCTTGTCGGCGAAAACAAACTTGAAGTTGAAAAAATAATTCTTACTGCTTCCGGCGGTCCGTTCTTAAATAAGAGCAAAGAAATTTTCAAAACCGTAACCGTGGAAGAAGCTTTAAATCATCCTAACTGGAAAATGGGGAGCAAGATTACTATTGATTCGGCTTCGATGATGAATAAAGGACTTGAAGTAATTGAAGCATACTGGTTATTTGGAATGCCGCCTGAAAAAATAGAGGTGGTTATACATCCCCAGTCTATAATACATTCGATGGTGCAGTATAACGACGGCTCAATAAAAGCTCAGCTCGGTTTGCCCGATATGAAACTGCCTATTCAATATGCACTTACATATCCGGAAAGACTTAAAAATAATTTCGAACGAATTAATATGCCCGCTATTGGATCATTAAGTTTTTTGCAGCCTGATATGGAAAAATTTAAGTGTTTAAAAATTGCTTACGATGTTCTTGATGCTGGCGGAACGGCTCCCTGTGTACTGAATGCTGCAAATGAAATTGCAGTAGAAAAATTTTTAACCGGAAAAATAAAATTTTCGCAGATACCTGAATTTATTACTGAAGCGCTGAATAAGATTGAAAACCATACTGCGCCGTCGCTTGATGTTATTTATGAGTGCGATAATCGCACTCGCGAATTTGTAAAACAATTAAGTTAAACTGGAGAAATCTCTTTAATGGATTATATTATTTATTTTGTTATAACAATAGGAATTCTTGTTTTTATACATGAGTTCGGACATTTTGCCGCAGCTAAATTAACCGGTATGCGCGTAGATGTTTTTGCAATAGGCTTTGGTAAACGTCTCTTTGGGTGGAATAAAATTACAGGCTTTACATTCGGCGACCTCGCTAAAGATTGGGATGGACAGGGAAATACAGATTACCGGCTGTCTCTTCTTCCTCTTGGCGGTTACGTCAAAATTGCAGGAATGGTAGATGAAAGTTTTGATACTGCCTTTGCAGATAAAGAACCGCAGCCATACGAATTCCGCGCAAAACCTACCTGGAAAAAAGTTGTTGTTATTAGCGCCGGCGTCTTTATGAATCTACTGCTTGCATTTATCATTTTCTGGGGCGCTAATTATTTTAAAGGAAAACAGGTAACTGACACTACCACGCTTGCCTATGTTGAACAGCAAAGCGCAGCCGATTCTGCAGGGTTTAAAACCGGCGATAAAATTTTAGCGATCAATGGCAAGAAAACAAATTCATGGGAAGATGTAAGAACTTTTATATTTATTAATACACTCGGAGAAGATTTAAAAGTAAAGTTGCTGCGTAACTCTCAGGCTCAAACTATTGATGTGCCGCGTAATAAAATACCAGATGAAGAATTGCAGCAAATATTATTTCTGATGCCGGAAGGTGTTTACCCTGCTGCTGGTGAAGTATTTGAAAAATCTCCGGCTGAAAATGCAGGAATAAAAGCCGGAGATATTTTTCTTGAAGTAAACAATCAACAAGTTTTTACAAGCAACCAGGTAATTGAGCTTGTATCGTCAAATCCCGAAAAAGAAATACCAATTAAATTAGTCCGTGAAAAAGATACTCTTACACTTCAGGCAACCCCCGGTGCAGACGGTAAAATTGGAATTGTTCTCGGACATTTTTATACCGGCGGTGTTACTCATAAAGAATTCGGTTTCTTTGAGTCGTTTTATTATGCGTATATGGACATTGTGAATATGACTCAACTAACCTTTAGCATGGTAGGTAAAGTTTTTTCCGGGAATTTAGAATTCGGTAAAGCGTTTGGCGGACCGGTTAAGATTGCACAGATTGCAACCAGGTCAGCCGAGTCGGGATTTTCAAATTTTCTATTTTTCCTTGCATTGCTCAGTTTGAGTTTGGCAATAATTAATATCATGCCTTTCCCCGTTTTAGACGGCGGACACCTTGCAATTATTTTAATTGAAGGCGTAACAAAACGCGAGATTCCAATAAAAGTTAAAATAGCAATACAAAACGCCGGATTTGTTCTCTTGCTTTTATTGATGGCATTTATAATTTATAATGATTTGCTAAACATCTAAAATATTTTTTTTAGTTGTTTAGTTTCTTCCACAAAATACTAAAGGAGCTTTTTTGCAGAGCTCCTTTAAAACCTTGTAGTCATTTTTAATTCCATCCCCGAAAATTCAGGTTCGTAACGGCAGATGCCTCCAATGCAGATGTTGCCTGCCTGTCTTGTTCCGAATAATATGCTAAAATCAGTATGAGACCAAAACTTGTAACCGATTTGCAAAAAACTCCACACTTTCCTAACTATCCTATCAGTCTGCGGTTCCCTGCTTTGTAATTCGGTAACAACAGAAATGCTTAAATTAGGCGAACGAAGATATTCAAGCATAACAACGTCATCATAGTAATTTTCCGTTGTTGTTCTGTTTGTTACCTGCTGATGTTCAAGGATTAAACGAAGAGTGTTTATATCATCAAAATAAAATCTGTTGTCTAAAATCGGTGTTATACTTTTAGTGTTTGCATCAAGTTCTTCATAATAAGCAAAGCCGGCGATGGTTTGAAATTCATCATTCCAGGTTTGCTGCGCCTGCAGATAAAATTCTTGAAGTTGTGGTCTTACAGAATTATTAATTCCAATCGACCGCTGGTACAACGAAGATGGCGGGAGAGTTTTTGTTAATCCATAATTGGCGGTCAAGTAAGTATCATCACTTAAACCGTAATTTAATTCTACTTGAAATCCCTGTTCATTATTTGAGTTTAGAGGTGATGGATGGCGGTTCAGCAGAATATAAGCATATTCTTTTCTCACAGCGGGAGGAGTGTTATAAAAAATTGTTCCGTCGTTCGATGTGAAACTAAAGTTATCGTAATATTTATATTCTACAAGACCCGCAAGATTACCGAAATAAAAATTTGTTCCGCCGTAAAAAGCTTTGCCGGCAAACTTTTCTTTGTTCTTAAATTTTTTTTCTTTGATGTCATCGTTTAATCGAACTCCGTACTCGCCGTAGAAATCAAAATTCCAAAAGTTAGGTTGAATACGAATTGAGAGGAGACTATTTCTCGCAGCGCCATCAGCATCCGGCTGATTTGAGGCGATAGACGCGCCCAATCTTATATTTTTTATAAGATGGTAATCAATATCGGCAGCGTGAATTATATCTTTTCTTTCGGCCTGTGAATTTTCCGCCATTCCTGTTAATGCAGTTAAGGTTAAGCCTTTGTATCTTCCAAGAAATTTTACGCCGAGCAAATTATTATCTACGCGAATAAACCGGTCTTCATAACTTTTTAATAACAATCCTCTTCCGAAGAGGGCATAATAATTTCCCACGGTTATTTCACCGCTGGTTTCTGTATCTCCAAATTCAGCTTTAAGATATTTATAGTCAATTCCGGCAAATTTTTCTTTGCCACGGCTGATTGAGGGATCTGGATCGTTTGGTTGAAATAGATCGAACCGGACACCCGCGCTAAAAATACTTTTACGATAATCTACGTTCAACCAATTTTCAAAAATTTCTCTTTTGAGTTTTATGTCGTAAGAGTATTCGAGCTGATTTGAGAATCCCAAACCTGCAGGCATAAACTGATCATCTTCTGTCTGCGGGAAAGATGACGCTGCCATTGCAGTTATAATAAAAAACAGATAAAATAATTTCCGCATATTTTTACAGGGTTAAATTAATTTTGTAGCAGCCGGTCTAATTTTTCCCGAACTTTTATTTCGTCGCCTTTTATAAAACCGGTATGAGAGTAAACAATATTCCCGTGAATATCAATAATGATAGAATACGGAACCGACGAGGCATAATATTTACGCGCTGCTTCCTGATTAGTGTCGAGCAAGACGATAAAATCATTATAACCTTTTGATTTGATGTAAGGTTTTATTTTTGATACGCTCTTTTCATTGTCGGTCGAAACAGCCACAACTTTTACTCCTTTATCCTCATAATCTTTTAATATCTTTTTATATTCCGCCAGCTCTTCAGCGCATGGTTTGCACCAGGTTGCCCAGAAGCTAACTATAACCGGCGCTTTACCAATGATGCTGTTTAACGAAACAAGATTTCCGTTTAAGTCTTCAAGCCGGAAGCCTGGTGCTCTCTTACCAGATAATGTTTCTTCATTCTGACCAAAAATAAAACTTGAAACTGTGATTACAAGAAGTATAAATAGAAATTTTCTCATCATTTTTCCTTTAAATATTACTGCACTGTTGTTGCAGCTTGTAAAACTTCCTTTGTCTGAACATTTTGTATAAAAACTACAACATTAATTTCGGAACTCCGCCATGCTGAATTTAAAATTGTTTGGAAATTAAAATTATTAGCCGCCATTAGATTTATTTGAGCTAAGGAAGTACCCCCGTTATTAGGCAGCATTCGCCGCATAACATTGTAAAATATTGTTTCACCGTTTGAGCCGGGCGGCACAGCAAACTCAATTTTAGATTCGATAACAACAACTTGAAGAACAAGATTATCGGTCATTATCGAAACATCAATTGGGGTAACTATGACTTCGACGTCAAGATTTGAACCGGCAATATTTTTACTCACCGTTAAACCGAATACAGTAGTTTGTTCTAATCGTGCATCAATTTTTTCTTTAATTGAAATTGAATCGGTAGCTGATGGTTTTTCTATTCCATCTATAAAAATTGATGGAGCGCTAAACACTTTATAATAATTAATTCTTGAGTTCGCATCCTGCATATTTGCATTAAAAAAAGGATCGTTAGGCGATGGAAAATTTGTTGGGAATTTTACGGCAACCAATTTATTTACGCCGTAAGTAGTATGCACCAATTGCTCTATTATTTGGTTTGAAGTTACACATGGCGTGCAGCTGACGTTTGCAAAATCCTCGAGAAGCACAACTTTGGAAGCGGAAACTTGCTGAAGCGTTAGAATAACTGTTTGAACGGAATCTTTATTTACGGTAACCATAAAAGTTTGTGCGGCATAATTCTCTTTTTCAAGTTTTATTATATGCCCGCCAACCGATGCTGTAATAGTATCCGGAGTAAATTTGCCGGTGGAAGTATTATCTAAAAATATTTTTGCGCTGTCTATATTTGAAGAAACATAAACCTTGCCGTATTCTATTACTTCTTCAAAAACAAGAGGCGGACTTGTCTTACACCCCGCCAAATACAAAACCAACAATATGAACAAAATAATTTTTTTAATTCTCATAACTATAATTATAAATTTTATTTAGATGTCATTTTAAAAGTTTTGTTTTTGATATTTCACACTCTAAATAAAAATCAAATCTAAAACTTTATAACACCATTTTTAAGCAGCCCCAATTATTTTAAAAAGCTCATCTTTCTTACTGCGCTAAAACTGCCTGCCCGAAACTTATATACATAAATGCCCGAAGCCAAATCAACCGCATTAAAGTTTATATTGTATGTGCCCGGCTCTTTAACTTCATTTACAAGCGAAGCCACTTTACTACCAAGCATATCATAAACTTCTAGAGTAACAAAAGTTTTTGAAGCCACCGTAAATTCAATTGTTGAAGACGGATTAAATGGATTCGGGAAGTTCTGCGAGAGAGAAAAATTCAAAGGGATGTCATATAACACATTAATTGAATTGCTGTAATCAAATTCTCCATTCAAATCTATTTGTTTTAGGCGATAGAAATAATTACACTTTCTATCATCACTTATTTTGTCCGAAAATCTGTAAAGTTTTTTTTCGGTAGTTGTTCCTGCCCCTTTAATAAAACCGCATTGGTTAAAATTTATACCGTCTAATGAACGTTCAACTTCAAAACCAAAATTATTCATCTCCGAAGCCGTTGCCCAATTTAAAACAATTTCACCGCGAATTGTTTCTGCTGTAAATGAGGTTAACTCCACCGGCAAAACTGTTCCTATTAATGTCCATTTTTCTGCCTGTGCAATTTGTCCTGTATTGTAAGTATGATCTTCTTTGTAAACGAAAACAGCGAGATGGGCTTCGCTGGCAACGACACTGGTTGAAATTGAATAAGTAAACTGCTTTGTAATTGTTACTCCTTGATTCCATGCGGCGGTATTTAAAGTGTCTCCGCGCGCGTCGTTCAATATTCCTCGGACAACATGGTTATGATTGTAATTTGTGCCCCCCGTGCAGGAGCTGTTTCCGGTCTGGCTATACTTAAGATTGTCTTCTGTAATAACTATGTTTACAAAATGAATCCCGGAGAGGTTTTCGAGAGCTGTTGCAAATACAGTTAAGTTCAGTTCCCGCGTGGTTTCATTATAAGTTTTGTTGATCATAATTTCAACTGTTGCAGGGACGTTTTGTCTCGCTTGTACGGTGCTCTTCCACGCACTTCTCGAAATTGGAGGCGATGTCCTGTCAACAATTCCGGTTGGGTAGCTAGAAAATCCTAAAAGTGATATGATGTTGTTACCCTGAAAATTTCTATACGGATCGTTGCTGTTTGAAGGTCCGTGATAACCAATTACTATCGTATTGGGCATAGCCGGTAAAATTTCATTTGCGATAATACTATGTCCGCAAGGACACCATTGACACCATGTGCCGGTTACGTACTCAAGCAACGGATTACGTTGAACCTGTGCAGTAGAAAACGAATGAGCAAAAACAAAAACTAATACTGCAATAATTAACCTAGACATAAAACCTCCCGATTTTGAAATTAATTCAAAAAAAAGGCGCAAAAAAGTTTTACGATTTGCAAACCTCTCATGATTTTTAAAAATACTGTCATGTTTCATTGAAAATTAAATATTAAATGAAACAAATCAAAAATTAAAATTTTCTAATATATGACGAAATATTATACTCAATCATCCGTTAGTGAACGGACAAATTCTGCCTAAAGTTAGTTGATAATTCAATGTTTTAAGATCACTTGTATTCATAATCGGAAAAAAAATGCGATAATAAACGGAGAAGAAATTAGTTTAATGAACTTTAATGAAGAGATTACGAAGAACAAATGAATCTTGAAAGCGAAATAATTGATTTTAAAAGAGAAGCAACTGAAAGAACACTAAGCAGTATTAAAAATTTACCGTCTATTCCAAAAGTAATTTTTGATGTTACCAAACTGCTAAATACACCCGAACCTTCGGCGTACAGTCTTTCCGAAATTATCATCAAAGATGCAGGGTTAACTACCAAACTTCTGGCAATTGCTAATTCTCCGCTGTACGGAATAAAAAGGAAAGTCTCCTCGCTCGAATTTGCAATTCTCGTTCTTGGTTTTCAGGAAATTAAAAATATCGTAACAGCATTATCACTTGCAGATTCGTTCAAAATTTCCGGCGATAAAAATTTCTCGCCATTCGATTTTTGGATTCACTCGATGGTTACAGGTTCGGCGGCAAAAGGTATATCACAGCATCTTGGATTTGATTTCGGCAGTGACGCTTTTGTAGCAGGAGCTTTGCACGATTTGGGAATTATGGTAATACATAAATATTTGAACAAACATTTTAATGAAATTGTTGAGTTAACCCGCAATTCAAATATTTCTATTCTGGAAGCCGAACATGAAGTTCTTGGAATGTCACATCAGGAGATAGGAAAATTTATCGTGGAAAAATGGTCGCTTCCGGTTTTACTCTGCGATACTCTACAATATCATCACGAACCATCAATGGCAAAAGTTAACAAAGAACTGATCGCAGTAATTCATCTTGTGGATTATATGACACAAAAATTAAACGTCGCCGCATTTTATTGGGATGAGAAATTTGAACTTGATACTTCTATTTTACCTCTCCTCAATTTTTCATCGGAAGAAGAATTGGATGCCTTCATAAAAGAGTATAAAGAGATGTTTATCGTTACAGCCGGAGCAATACGCATTTAATTTTGGAATTTTATCCTCAATTTTCTTTTCTCATTCCTATTGATTCTTCAAAAGAATTTTTTATTTTGCGCATCATTTATCCGCTCCTTTAACAATAGGGCAGCCGGCTATTTATTTTTTTCAAAATTTAAACAACGGAGTCTAAGTGACCGAAACAAGATCATGGAAATTTCCGCAGGCATTTTGGACGGCGAATATCGTCGAACTTTTTGAACGAGCAGCATATTACGCTGTTTTTATTGCAATAACCCTTTACCTCTCGCGTGTCGTTGGTTTTGACGATATTGACGCTGCCTGGATTGGCGGCTTTTTTTCTGCCGGTTTATATTTTCTACCCCCGTTTACCGGCGCATTGGCTGATAAAATTGGTTTCCGCAAAGCGGTAATACTTGCCTTTTCTTTACTCTCAATCGGGTATTTTTCTTTGGGATTTATGCCATTTAAAATCGTTGTGCTGCCCACACTCGTGGTTTTGATGTTCGGTGGTTCGTTTATCAAATCTATTATTACCGGCACGGTTGCTAAAACTACAGATAAAAAAACAAGAGCGCGGGGTTACTCTATTTTTTATGCAATGGTTAACGTAGGCGCTTTCCTCGGAAAGACATTTGCATACCCGCTTCGTATTGAGTGGGGACTTGTGTCTATTAATTACTATGCTGCTACGATGGCTTTTATTGCTCTCATTGTTGTAACTATCTGGTATAAAAATGTAGATATTCACGGCGAAGGAAAATCGCTTGCAGAAGTTTGGGCAGGATTTATAAGGGTTGTAACCAACCTTCGCTTAATTTTGCTAATTGTTATCGTCACAGGTTTTTGGATTATACAGCATCAGTTGTATGCCACAATGCCTAAATATGTTTTAAGAACCGTAGGCGAACATGCTTCGCCCGAATGGATTGCAAATGTAAACCCTTTTGTTGTGATGACTACTGTAGTATTCATAACTACTATTATGAGAAAAGTCCGTGCTGTTTCATCAATGTCTGTGGGAATGTTCCTCATGCCCTTGAGTGCATTGCTAATGGCTTCGAGCGGGATCCTTGAATCATTTGCAGGTAAATCAATTTCCATTTTCGGAATATTTGAAGCACACCCGGTAACTATAATGATGATAGCAGGAATAGTTGTTCAAGGACTGGCTGAGTGTTTTATTTCACCAAGGTTCCTCGAATATTTTTCACTTCAGGCTCCTAAAGGTGAAGAAGGACTTTATCTTGGCTTCAGTCATCTTCACTCATTCCTTTCGTCAATTTTGGGATTCGGAATATCCGGTTATCTATTAACGGCATATTGCCCCGACCCATTAACACTTACGCCAGAACAAATGCTTACTGCCTATGATCACGCTTATTACATCTGGTATTATTTCGCTGCAATTGGTTTAACCGCTGCAATAGCGCTACTTATTTATAGGAGGATGTTTGATAATAGAGATAAATTAACAACTCCTTAGCAAAAACAAATTTAGATCTTAAAAACGCCTCTTCCCGGGGCGTTTTTAAAAATATTACGGTTATAGTTTTTTTTTGTAATTTTCCGACACACAATTTTACGAAAATTAATATGCCCTTAAGCTGGAATGAAATAAAAGACCGTGCTGTAAACTTTTCCAAAGAATGGGATGGTACTTTTAATGAAGATGCTGATGCAAAACCTTTTCTCGAGGCATTCTTTAATATTTTCGGAATCAGCAGAAAAAAGGTTGCAACATTTGAGTACCGCGTTAAAAAACTTGACGAACATGACGGCTACATTGACCTTCTCTGGAAAGGGACCATGCTGGTTGAGATGAAAAGCCGGGGAAAAGATTTAACCAAAGCATACCAACAAGCCATTGATTATCTACAAAAACTTCCACAACACGAACTGCCGCGATACATTCTTGTTTCAGACTTTGAGTTATTCTACCTTTATGATCTTGAAGAAGATTCACATTCAGAATTCAAGTTTTCTGAATTCGTAAATAACGTCCAACTTTTCGGTTTCATTGCCGGTTATCAGAAACATATTTTTAAAGAGCAGGACCCCGTAAATATTAAAGCCGCAGAATTAATGGGTAGGTTTCATGATAAACTAAAAGCAGTTGGTTATGAGGGACACTCATTAGAAATTTATCTTGTGCGGTTACTGTTTTGTTTGTTCGCAGATGATACTACAATCTTTGAGAGAGATATTTTTGTTGACTTTATTACACAACGAACCAATGAAGATGGGAGCGATCTTGCTTCGCGGTTGAGTGAATTATTCTTTGTGCTCAATACTTCAAGAGAGAAGCGGCTTAAAAATATAGACGAACAACTTAATTCTTTCCCTTATGTAAACGGTAAACTATTTCAAGAGGCATTGCCAATAGCTGCATTTGATAGCGGTATGCGTAAGATACTTTTAGAATGTTGTACTTTGGATTGGGGCAAGATTTCGCCCGCAATATTTGGATCAATGTTTCAAAGTGTTAAGAATCCAATTGAACGTAGAAACCTCGGCGCTCACTACACAAGTGAAAAGAACATACTAAAACTCATCAAACCGTTATTCCTGGATGCACTTTGGAAAGAATTTGAAACGGTTAAGGAGAACAAGAACCGGCTTATTGAATTCCACAAAAAGATTAGTAAACTCAAATTCCTTGATCCAGCATGCGGTTGCGGGAATTTTCTTGTTATTACTTATAGAGAGCTGCGTTTGTTAGAGATAGCAATTTTACGTCTCCTTTATAAATCCGGGCATGGCTTTTTGGATATAAAGGACATCATCCTGCTCGACGTTGATATGATGTATGGAATTGAATGCGAAGAATTTCCGGCGCGTATTGCCGAAGTTGCAATGTGGTTAATAGACCACCAGATGAATATGGCAATCAGCAGTGAGTTTGGACAATACTTTGTGCGTCTGCCTTTGAAGAAAGCCGCTACTATAGTGCATGGAAATGCTTTAAAAACCGATTGGCAAAGCTTATTGATTCCGGTTAATACAATAGATGTTTATGCAAAACATACTAACATTTATTTAGTTGAAGAACCGCATGAAAAATTTAAGACAGTAAATGTTCAGACAGAAACTTTTGAGATCCATAAGGGGGAACAGCCGCAAGACAAAGAAGAAATAAAGTTTGATTATATACTCGGCAACCCGCCGTTCATCGGAAAGCAAATGCAAAACGCTGAGCAAAAATCAGATTTAGATAAAATATTTTATTCGGTAAATGGTGCCGGAGTTTTGGACTATGTTACGGCGTGGTATGTTAAAGCAGCTCAATACATGCAAAGTACAAAAACAAAAACCGCTTTTGTTTCTACAAATTCAATTGCGCAGGGAGAACAGACCGGAATATTGTGGAATTTACTTTTTAATGTGTATAACATCAAAATTCATTTTGCTCATCGAATGTTTAAATGGAGCAACGAAGCACGTGGAAATGCCCTCGTGTATGTTGTAATTATCGGATTTGCAAATTATGATACTAATGATAAAAAAATATTTGAGTATAAAGATATTAAAGGGGAACCTTTCGAATTAAAAGTAAAAAACATCAATCCTTATTTAGTGGAAGGAAAAGACATTGTTATTCTAAAGAGAAGAACCCAAATATCAAATGTTCCCGAAATCTCATTTGGAAGCATGCCAAACGATGGCGGTAATTTCCTTTTAACTGATGAAGAAAAAAAAGCATTTTTAAAGCTTGAACCGTTGGCGAAAAAGTTAATTAAACCTTTAGTTAGCGCACATGAATTTTTGAATGGTAAAAATCGTTGGTGTTTATGGCTAAAAGATGCTGACCCAACTGAACTAAGGGAACTTAAAGAAGTAACAAAACGAATTGCCGCTGTTAAAAAATTAAGAGAAGAAAGTTCAAGAGAAACGACTAAAAAACTTGCTTCATATCCCTCTTTGTTTGGTGAAATTCGTCAGCCAAACTTTAAGTATATACTTATACCACGCCATTCATCTGAGGTTAGAAAATATATTCCAATGGGATTTTTCAGACCCCATTTTATTGCTAGTGATAGTTGTTTGACTATTGATAAAGCCACATTATTTCACTTAGGCGTATTACAATCGCAAATGCACATGGCATGGGTTAGCCATGTTTGTGGAAGACTTGGAATTAGTTTCAGATATTCTAATGAAATAGTTTACAACAACTTCCCCTGGCCTGAAAATCCAAATAAGAAACAAATCAAAGCAATTGAAGCAGCAGCGCAAAAAGTTTTAGATGCAAGAGAGGAATTCCCAAGCAGTTCTTTAGCGGATATGTACGACCCACTCTCAATGCCTTCAGTATTATTTAAAGCACATAACGAACTCGACAAAGCCGTTGATCTGGCTTATCGTCCTCAGCCATTCACCACCGAAGCCAGGCGTATGGGATTTCTTTTTGAACTTTATGAAAAGTACACTCAGCCTTTGGGATTAACAAGCAGCACAAGAATTAAAAGAACAAAAATTAAAAAAACACTGCAAGTATAAAACTGTGGCGGTTATAAATAAAAAATGCCGCCCACATTAATGGGCAGCATTTTCAAATGAAAATTGTGAAACTTATTTCGGTCTTTTTTCTAAATTCACTTCTTCAATAATTACATCCTTTACGGGTTTGTCCATAGCGCCGGTTTGCACTTTGCTGATTGCATAAACTACATCCATACCGTTGATAACTTTTCCAAATATAGTATGTTTTCCATCAAGCCATGGCGTTGGGATTACAGTTATAAAAAATTGGCTTCCGTTTGTGTTCGGTCCGGCATTTGCCATAGATAGTACGCCGGGTTCACTATGTTTTAATTCTGAAACAAATTCATCGCTAAATTTTTTGCCCCACAAACTCTCGCCGCCGCGTCCCGTACCTGTCGGATCGCCGCCCTGGATCATAAAATTAGGAATTACCCTGTGAAAAATTACTCCGTTGTAATATCCTTTTTTTGCAAGACCCGAAAAATTTTCAACAGTTTTTGGAGTTTGTTTTTCAAACAACTCAATTTCCACTGTGCCCATATTAGTTTTCATTACGGCAACAAGCATCGAATCTTCCACTTCACTCATAACATCTTTCTCCGGTTTGTTTATTAATGTTTCATTTTCTTTATTCTGTGCCTGGCATCCAAAGAACAGCCCGAACAATAAAAAAGAAAAAAATAAATTTTTCATTATCATCATTTCTCCTTACTTACTTATTACGTTAAAATAAATTAATACAAAAATTGAGATCCCGAGAGCAATTCTATAATAGATGAAAAGAAACGTTGTATTCTTTTTTAAGAATTTCAACAGAAAATCTATAGCAAGATAACCGCTTCCGGCGGAAACGAGCGATGCAACTACAAGATTTAAGATCATTGCTGAATCGATGTATTCGAGAGATTCATACAATTGCAGCGCCCCGCTTGCAAGTATTGCGGGGATACTTAATAAAAAGGAAAAGCGTGCTGCCGTTTCTCTTTTCAATCCCATAAAAAGCCCGCCGGTGATTGTAGTTCCGCTTCGAGAAGAACCGGGAATGAGCGCCATAGCCTGCGCGAATCCTATGACGAGGGAATCTATTATCGTTATGTCATTAATATCTTTTTTAAATTTCGCCATTTTTTCGGCAAGAGCAAGTATGAGGGCAAGCCCAATCAAACTACCGGCTATAACAAAAAGATTTTTTGTTAATGCGCCTTCAATCACATCTTTAAAAACGAGACCGATAATTACAACCGGAATAGTGCCAACAATTATTAACCAGCCTTGCTTAGACTCCGCACTCTGATTTTTGAAACCTTTGCGGTGCGTTAAATTATCCTTAAAAAAACTAACAGCGATGTTCCAGATATCCTTCCAAAAATAAATTAATATAGCAAGCAAAGTTCCGAGTTGAATTACAGCAATAAATGACGTCCAGTGTTCCGGGTTTTCTTCAGAAATAAGATTCATAAGTTTGCCTGCAACGGTAAGATGACCGGTGCTGCTTATAGGCAAAAATTCCGTTAAGCCCTGAATGATGCCGAGAACTATGGCTTCAATTAATGACAATTATCCTCCTAAAATTTATAAGTTATACCAAGATGAACGCCGAACGAGAGAGAGTTAAAACTCACATCCTCTTTGAGAATACTATTTGTAAGCGGTCTGCCATTATTTTCAGGAACGCCGTTTGCATCGTAACGAACATCTCCGCCAATGTTTGCGTATACTCCGCTGCCCAAAGATGTGTTCGCTTCTCCCTTTATTAATAAACCAAAGCCGGTCGCTGTAAAATTATCGACAACCGGTGAACCGGGTTGTTTTTCATCGACAGATAAAAATCGTAGTCCCGCACCGCCTCCAAATTTAAAATAATAACCGCTTCCAGGAATTATGTAATAAGCAATAATAGTAGGGGCAACAATTCCGTAGTTCAATTCATATTGACCGATTGTAGTTCCGAATGTAAAAGAGTTAAGAAAATAAGATGCCTCCAAGGCAATCTGAAAATTAGGATTAATAAAATATCCCGCTTCGCCGGCAAAACTGATAGAAGAAGTAAAACTGCCGAGTTCATTGTCGGATGAAGCATAATTTTGATTTAGGTAATCTTTTAATAAAGGCGTGCTTACAAAATTAATTCCCATACCTGCGCGTAAATCTATTTGAGCAACTGCCGGGAATGAAATAATCAAAATAAAAATTGCCGAAAATATTTTTTTCATAATTCATCAACCTCGGTTTCTACCACTTTCATTAAATTTTCATGCTGCCGGTTTAGTACAAAAAATATTAGAAGCGCCGAAACAATGCACAATATATAATTCACAATATGCGTTACAAAAGCATAAGCAAGACTTATCTCTTCTCCGAATCCGAAAAGCAGAACAAGAGCGGATTTTGCAAGTGTATGATATGAACCTGTTCCGCCCGGCGTCGGGATAGCAATGCCTATTGCACTTATACTCATTAGCACCCACGCCATTTTGTAGTTTACTTGATAAACATCCTGCATACCAATTATAAAAAATCCCAGATAGGCATTAAAGGCATAAACAAGCATTATTATAATACTTAAAAGGATAACGTAAATATAATTTTTTGTGCCTTTTAGTGAAGCAAAACCTGCGGCGAGCATTTCAAAAATATGGGCGGCTTTTTGCGCAAGATTTTCCGAAACCTTTCCGAGTAGTTTAATAATTCCGCCGTAAAATTTTTCTTTAAGTTTTATTATTGAAAATAAAAAAGCAATCAAACCGATTATTGCTATGAAAGAAATAATCAAAGCTGACTTTAACCAGGGAAAACTGCTGTATAAATCTCCGCTCCAAATTACTGCCGAAACAAGCACAGACAAAAGAAGAAAAATTATATCAATCACTCTTTCAACTATTACTGTGCCGAACATTGAAGAACGCGATAAGCCTTCCCACTTGCCCACAAGCACTGCACGGGATATTTCGCCGGCACGGGGGATTACGTTATTTACACCGTAGCCTACCATCAAAGCGCCGAAGAGATTTTTTACAGATGTATCCGGTTTTACAGAATGAAGAATTAACTTCCAGCGAATTGCCCTTATATAGTGAGAAAATAAAAGCACAACAGAAAAAATTATAATCCATAGCCAGGATGCATCCGAAACATAATTCATTACTTCATTAAGGTTTGCATTCTTAAAAGCAATGTATAAAAATATTATGCTAAGTAGAAATGAGAGTGAATAGTTTATACCTCTCTTCAAATAATGTTTTTTATCTGAGGTCAATAACCTTGCTGCCTTCCGGTGGGAAAAAGGTAAACTTTGAATTGCTTAAATTTTGATTCCATTTATAACCGCTAAGTTTGATGTTTAAATTGCCGGTATTGCTGTCTTCAACCAGAATGCTTTCTACGAGTCCGTTTTCATCAATAAATAATTTTGCCGACGTAAAAGCTAACTCTGAATTTTTTTTCGGCTTTAACAGAAGCGCTTCTTTTCCGTTTTCTTTGGTTGTGCTTAAAATACACTTCGATGGATAATCAAACAAAATTTTATCGAATGAAATAAGAGACGGATCGCTTTCATCATAAGTGTTTATTATGACTTTATTATCCCGCGTGTTGTAATTCCAAATTGTTTCACCGTTTGTTACGATTGTATTATTTTTTAATTCAGCGCGAAGTTTATTTTCTTTTTTATAGAAGATTTTCCCTTCTGCCGCTGCTTTACCATTTACAAGCTGTGTAAACTGTGCAGTAAAATCGTTGAATGACGCGTATTTTTCCTGAACTTCTTTAAGCAGTGCGGAGGAATTATCCTGCCCAAACAGAGAAGCACACAGTAATATAAAAATTAGTTTAAACATATTTAATTTTTCCTATTCCAACACTTTGCTATTAAGAGGGTGCAAATTTAACAAGAATTGATTAGATATAAAATTGAATATTCCGCTTATCTTCCTAAAATTAAATTTGTAACACTGTATACATGGATAATTTTTTTTAAAAGTTGACTCTTTTCTCAGAGAAACCTAAATTGTTATTAGAAATCCCAAAAAAAGAGTTCAAATTAGCTTAAAAAACACAACTTCATCATCAATAATTTAGGAGACTACTATGAATAAACAATTACATTCATTTGTTTGTTTAGTACTTTGTACTTTTCTCTTTGTTCCATTAGTCTATTCTCAGGTGTTTGACTGGGAATGGCAGAACTCTAAACCTGCCGGCGTTAACTGGAATGATGCCGTAATACTTACTAACGGAAACTATGTTTTGTTCGGTGACAAAGGCGCCACTGCTTTATCCCTTGACGACGGCTTGACATGGACAGTTAAGTATGTTGATACGGCAAATGGCTACAGAAATATTTATGAAGCTGATTTTGTTAATAACCTCACTGGTTATCTTTGTGGAACCGGTGGATTATTGATGAAAACAACAGACGGTGGAACAAGCTGGACAAGCTTAACTTCCGGCATTACCACCGATTTCTGGTATGTTGATGCTGTCGACGCAGATACCGCCTATGCCTGCGGATCTTCTGCTGTGTTGCTTAAAACAACTGACGGAGGATCGACATGGAATTCAATTTCTCTCGGCACTACTACCGGAACTATTTATACAGTGTTTGTGCTTACACCGCAAAAAATATTCCTCGGTACAAGTTCCGCAACCATTGGCAGATTAGCGGTTTCCAATGATTATGGAGCTACATTTACTCCCGTAGCCGGTTATACAAGCACATCATTAGTTCGCTCAATTTATTTTCACGATGAAACTCGCGGATTTGTAGGCAATTCATCGTATCAACTTTTAACAACAACGGACGGCGGCGCTACCTTCACCAGTATTGATTTTGGAACAGGTACTCTTTATGAGATAAAATTTTTTGATTCCGTTAATGGCGCTGCAGCCGGCGCTAACGGGCAGGTCTTTTTAACCGGTGATGGCGGCGCAACATGGGATACCACAAATACAGGTTTTACCGGCGCAAATAATTACAGCCTTGCTTTAAAAGGAAATTTACAAGTTGATGCTTTTGATGATATTCTAATTGCAGGTGAAGGCGGGGCGATTATTAAGACTATCGACTTTGGAGCAAATTACACAGCTTTATCTCAAACAGCTACAACAGAAACTTTAAGAGATGTAGATTTCCCTACGGAAACAACAGGTTATGCAGTTGGCGGCTCAACCACGGCAAGTGATGTACTTAAAACTACCGATGGTGGAACCAACTGGGTTAAGATGCCCTTTGACGGCGGTTATCGTTTGTATTCTCAATCATGGATTAATGAAACTACCGGCTGGGTTGGCAGAAGAGGTCCGGACGGTATATTTAAATCTACAGACGGAGGACTTACTTTTACACAACAAAATCCCGGAGTAGGCACTTCAACCACTATCTGGTACGACGTTAAATTTGCTGATGCTAATAACGGTTACGCCGCAGGCAGCAGCGGCTACTATGTTAAAACAACAGACGGCGGCGCTATATGGACGGAAGTGACTGACGGACACGGGACTTCGGCTATTTATTCGTTGTGGGCTTTGAGTAGTACAACAGTTATTAGCGCCGGAAGTTCGGGCAAAATTTATAAAACAACAGACGGCGGCGCTACATTTACGAACATAAGCGGTACGTTTACAACAACTCTTTATTCGGTATGCTTTGTTGATGAGAATTTAGGATTTGTCGTAGGCACAAGCGGCAACGGTTACAAAACAACCGATGGCGGCGCTACCTGGAATGCAATGACAACTCCCGTTACTACAATTTTGTACAAAGTTAATTTTTTCAATGCAAATATTGGCTGGATTGCCGGTTCATCGGGAACTGTGTTATACACCACCGATGGCGGAACAACATGGATCAAATCTGTAAAATTCCCATCCGGTTCGATTATGTATGATATTGCAATTCGCGGAAGTTATTTATGGATAGCAGGCGATGTTGGTGTTATTATTCGAGGATTCAGCGATCCTCAAATTCCTGTAGAATTAATATCCTTTGCAGCCAATGTTAATGAAGGCATGGTTACATTAAATTGGAGTACCGCAACGGAAACTAACAATCGCGGTTTCGAAATTGAAAGAAGATTCGAATCGTCACAATGGGAAAGCATTGCTTTTGTTAATGGTGCGGGAACTTCTACTGAGTATAAAGCTTATAGTTACCAGGATAGTCCATCGGCAGATAAAGTCTATTACAGATTAAAGCAAGTTGATTTCGATGGATCGTTCGAATACTCAAACGAGATAGAAGTAAATCTAAATATTCCATTAGAGTTTGCTCTCGAACAGAACTATCCGAATCCGTTTAATCCGGCTACAACGATTAATTATTCAATAGCTGAAGCAGGATTAGTATCGGTAAAGATTTACAATACTCTCGGCGAAGAAGTTATGCAGCTTGTAAATACACTGCAGCAGCCTGGAGTATACAGCGTTAAATTTGATGCTTCCAATTTAACATCCGGAATTTATTTTTATCAAATTAAGTCGGGTGATTTTGTAAGCGTTAAGAAAATGATGCTTCTCAAATAACAACAAGGATTCTTGGGGTTCTATATTGCCGTTCGATTTATAGAACGGATATATAAAAACTTCCAAATACTTTTAAGGGCTTTAGCCAATCAAATCTAAAAAATTTGGGCTGAAGCCCTTAGTTGTCTTGTGACTTCATAGTCCGTTCGCTAAAGTGAACGGCGATGTGATTGATCCAAAAGAAACATGCTTAATTTAGATTTGAGGTAAAACTGTTTCCGAAATTGTTAAGAAAAGATTTTAATTTCCTGCTAATATCTAATATTATAAAAATATTTTGCTTCATACTCATAGCTGCAAATGCACCGGCACAGATGCGAATAAAAGCTGTTGGCGATATTATGCTTGGCTCACTTACTCCCAGAACTATTATTCCATCTGACAGTGGAGATGTTTTTAGCAAGAGTATCGGGCGTTACCCAACTGGCGCCGATATAGTTTTTGGCAATCTTGAAGGTGCAATAATAAGCGAAGGAATTAGACCTGTAAAGTGCAGCGATGCTTCCCGTACGCTTGGCAAATGTTACGAATTTGGCATGCCGGATTTTCTTGCTCCATCGCTTGTGAAGATGGGTTTTACTTTGCTTAACCTCGATAACAATCACTCCGAAGATTATGGAGAAGCCGCATATTTATTTACGATTAAAAAACTATCGGAATTAAAAATAATCTCCCTTCCCAAAAAAGATTGTCGTAAGCGGGATTAGCTGTATTCTTGATGTTTATGTTGATGAAATTTCGGGAAAATTTTTAAGAGGCTAAATTATTCCGGTCATTCAAATTCCGCCGGGTATTCCTGTTTATGATGAAAGAAAAAACAGCATTAAAATAATAAAACAACTAACTTCAATTGATTTTCCGTTAACCGATTTGGTACTTACAGACAGCGGTGTAATTCTTCCGCTAACACTACCATCACCCGAATATTGTGCCTTTGAAATTAAAAAAATGACGATCACTCAATCTCTTAGTAAAATTAAAATGCGTGAAGTTCCGTCTATCTTAAAAATTGAGATAACCGTTGAATAATAAAATATTCTTCTGAAAAATGAAGTTACACTTCCATTATTTCTATTTCTTTGAGCTTTAAAATATCGTCGACAGTTTCAACATGTTCATTGGTAATTTTTTGCACTCTGTCTTCAGCATCTTTTAGCTGGTCTTCCGATATTTTCTTTTCCTTTTCTTCTCGCTTCAAATGATCGTTTGCATCTCTTCTGATATTTCGGATTGCAACTCTTGTTTCTTCTCCGAAACGTTTTGTTAGTTTTACATACTCTTTTCTTCTTTCTTCGTTCAACGGCGGTATAGGTATCTTTAAATTTGTGCCGTCGCTGATAGGATTAAAACCAAGATTTGCTTCGATGATAGCCCTATCAACCACCTGAACCATTGCTTTATCCCAGGGTGTAATGGAGAGTGTATGAACATCAAGCACAGAAATATTAGCAACCTGATTGATGGGCATGCGCGCGCCGTAATAGTCTACTTTTATACCGTCAAGCAGGGCAGTAGTAGCTTTCCCTGTTCTCACTTTTGCTAATTCGCTTCTTAGCGCTTCGAGTGATTTGTCCATTCTCGATTTAGCGTCTTTAATTATTTGTTCCATAATGTCCTTAATAAGTTGTTAATTAAAAGCGAAAAAGCACATAAAAAAATTAAGCGACAAAAATTAAATTATCAAGCAATCAATAAATATTTATTTATTGGAGATGAATGTTCCAACTTTTTCGCCATTTACCAATCTGAGTAAATTACCGGGTTGGTTCATGTCAAAAACAATCATCGGAAGATTGTTTTCCTGACACAAACTTACTGCCGTTAAATCCATTATACGCAAACTTCTATTTATTATATCAAGATAGCTAATATTATTAAAGCGTAAAGCATCAGGATTTTTTTCCGGATCCGAATCATACACACCGTCAACGCGGGTTCCTTTTATAATTACGTCGGCTTGTATTTCAACTGCTCTTAACGAGGCTGCTGTATCGGTGCTAAAGTAAGGATGCCCGGTCCCGGCGCCGAAAATAACTACTCTTCCTTTTTCAAGATGACGGATTGCTCTTCTTCGTATATATGGTTCGGCTACCTGTTCCATACTTATCGAACTCATCAACCGGGAGTACACGCCCGTATGTTCTATGGCATTTTGAAGAGCGAGTGAATTAATCATTGTTGCAAGCATACCCATCTGGTCGCCGGTTACCCGGTCTATTCCCTGGTCACTTGCGCTTAACCCGCGGTAGATGTTCCCGCCGCCTATAACAATTCCAATCTGAACTCCGGCTTCTTTTACTTTCTTAACTTCTTTAGCAAAAAAGTTTAATACATTATGGTCAATCCCAAATCCTTTTTGCCCCATTAACGATTCGCCGCTTAATTTAAGGAGAATTCTTTTGTACTTTAGCTCGCTCATTATGTCACTTTCAAAAATTCAAAAATCCGAACATTTAAATATAAAAAAAGGTCTTAATAATTAAGACCTTTTTATAAAAAGCTTATTGAGCTTTATTTTCATCACCGAGGTGATAACGCTTAAACATAACCAACTTAATTACCGAATTATGTTTGTTGTTGAACTCTTTTATCAAGTCACTTATCGTTTTCGTGTTATCTTTTATATAAGCCTGCTCGAACAAGCAATTTTCCTGATAAAATTTAGCAATTTTTCCTTGAGCAATTACATCAAGTATCTTTTCCGGCTTACCTTCTTTACGTGCAATTTCTTTGTAGATATCAATTTCTTTTTCAATTGTATCAATTGGAACTTCTTCTCTGTATATGCAAAAAGGTTTCATTGCTGCCACTTGCATTGCCGTATCTTTACCGATTTCTAAAAGCTCAGCTTTGCCTTCACCTACGTTTGAAAACTCAACTAAAACACCGAGTTTTGAACCGGGATGAATGTAATCTACAATTAGTCCATTTTCTAATTCCACAACTAAAAATCTTGATACTTCAGTTTTTTCACCGACCTTTCCCATTACTTCATCAAGACATTCCTTAACGTTCGGATATTTCTCTAGTAATTCTGTGGGATTTGCAGGTTTATTTTTAAAGACAGTTTCTAATACAAGGTTAGCAAATTTTTTAAAGTCATCGCTGTTTGCAACAAAATCAGTTTCGCAGTTAATTTCAACAATTGCGGCTTTTGTTTTGTCTTCAGAAATTTTTGTTAAAACAATTCCTTCGGTGGCTGTTTTTTCAGCCCTTTTTGCTGCAACTGCTGCTCCTTTTTTGCGGAGAATTTCAATTGCTTTCTGAAAGTCGCCGTTGGCTTCGGTGAGAGCTTTTTTGCAGTCCATCATACCAGCGCCGGTTTTTTTTCTTAATTCATTAACATCTGCGGCAGTAATAGCCATTTTCTAAATCCTTCTATTTATTTTCAGAAGATTCGGTTGATGCCTCATCTTTTGATGGTTCTTCTTTTTTATCTTTTACTTCCCTGTTTTCTCTCGGTTTTCTTTTAAATTCCCGAGTTTCTTTTTCCTCTTTTCTTCCTTCTTCTCTAACTTTTCTTTCTCTTTCAACAACGGCAGCTTCTTCGGCTTTTAATTCTTTAGCCCTTGCGGTACCTTCCTGAACGGCATCAGCTACATAATTGACGATGAATTCAATTGTTTTAACCGCATCATCATTTGCTGGGATTACGTAATCTATAGGGTCCGGATCGCAATTTGTATCAACTATTGCAAAAACTGGTATGCCAAGTCTTTTGGCTTCTTTTACTGCAATTGCTTCTTTTTTGATATCTACAACGAACATAGCTCCTGGTAATCTTGACATATCTTCAATGCCTTCGAGAATTTGTTTTAGTTTGTCTTTCTCTCTTGTAAGGAACAACCGTTCTTTTTTTGTAATTTTCTCAAAAGTTCCATCGGTCTCGGATTTTTCAATATTGTGAAGTCTTTTTATATTTTTTCTGATGGTTGAGAAATTTGTCAGCATACCGCCAAGCCATCTTTCGCTTACCCAGTGAGCATCACATTTTCTTGCTTCAACTTCAAGAATATTCTTTGCTTGTTTTTTTGTGCCGACGAATAAAACTTTCTTTCCTTCAGCAGCAAGCGCACCTATTGCAGTTGCGGCTTTGTCAAGCTCTGTCATTGTTTTTTTAACGTCTATAATGTGAATCCCGTTTTTTTCCATGAAGATGTATGGCTTCATTTTAGGATTCCAACGGCGGGTCAAATGTCCAAAGTGCGCACCGGATTCGATGAGCGTAACTAAATCGATCTTTTTCATTGCAACTCCTGTTTAACTTCTACTTCCGTCTGCTTTGCCTTTCATCCACTTAAATGCGGGACACAGGAGGCAAATCGGGAAGTATGTATGATTATTATATTATTGTTTATTAAAAAATTATCTCTTCGAAAACTGGAATCTTTTGCGAGCTTTTGGCTGCCCGTATTTTTTACGCTCAACCATTCGAGGGTCTCTTGTAAGCATTCCGTCAGGTTTAAGTTTTATCCTGTATTCTGGGTTAATATTTAAAAGCGCTCTTGCAATACCAAGACGAATAGCCTGAGCCTGTCCGGTTGTTCCGCCTCCACGTACATTGGCGCTAATGTCGTATTGTCCCTCGGTCTCGGTCAATTTAAGAGGAGTTAAAATATCTTCTCTACTAAGCAGCATTGGAAACATATGTTCAAATTCTTTTCCATTCACGGTAATTTTACCGTTGCCGCTTCTTAAAATTACTCTTGCAACAGATGTTTTTCTTCTGCCTACAAATATTTGGTCGGTCATTTAATCTCCGTTAAAAACTTAATATTTCTGGTTTCTGTGCTTCGTGTGGATGCTTTTCGTCGGAATAAACTTTTAATTTTTTGATAAGTTTTTTACCTAGCCTGGTTTTAGGCAGCATACCTTTTACGGCATTTTCAATCACAAATTCAGGCTTTTTAGCAATTATGTCTCCAAAACTTCTTACCTTCAAACCTCCCGGATATCCGGAATGATGTGCGTAAGTCTTCATCTGTTCTCTTTTGCCTGTCATCTTCACCTGCTTGGCATTAATGACAATAACAAAATCGCCGGTATCCATGTTAGGTGTAAATAAGGCTTTGTTTTTCCCACGAATTACTCTGGCAACCCGTGTAGCAAGACGTCCTAAAACCTGGTCTTTTGCATCAACAACGAACCACTTTCTGTCAGCGTCTTCAGCTTTAATAAATCTTGTTAATTTCTCTTGCTTCACAATTAATTTCCTCCGAAACCGATAAACTTTTTAATAAAGAGACTAAAAATAATCTTATGAAGATAGAAAGTCAAGAAAAGCACAATTAAATGACTCATGAGAATTCTTTTGTAATTAATAATACCATTTTATTACAAAATTAAAGAATTTTGAAAAGGTGGCTGATTAAAACCTTAAAAAAAATTGTAAGTACAAATTCGATTCGGTTTACTCTTTTGGGCAGAATTTTAAGCTGTGATAATGTGTAGAAAGTATAACGTAAAATTTTCTATAGAGGTTAGTGATTACACCGGGGAAATAATTGAATCGCATGAATGCATGAAAGTACATTCGACAATGTTCCTAAATTAATCATTTAATCTTCGAGCTAACGGATTGATAGCCTTTCGATAATTTATAGGTAACATGTAATAATATTTTTCTTTTAATAAAAATACTATTAGGTAATAAATCACATGCCAAGTTTTGCGCTATGTGTGTTATCAAAAAAGCTGGCTACCGAATTTAAAAGTCTTAATCATGCCGAAAAACTCTTTTTGAAACATCATAAAATTTTCCCGACCGTTCACTATCAGTTTAAGACTAAAATCTTCTTTCTCCTCTGTTCTGAAATAAAAAACTTGTGACACTTGCCCGGCTAATTCTTCAGGCTGATTATAATAGGCTTTATAATATTTTGTTTGCAGCGTGTCCGTAAATCTTTTGGGATTAAATAAATATTTTTCCTTTACTTCCAAAAAGACATAGGGAGGAGCGTCATATTTTTTACTTGTAGACCAGAATGTAACCGCGTCTAATTTACCTTTAACATTTTGATCCATAAACGTCCAGCCTGCCGGATACTTAATTCTAACATTCCGTGTCGGTTCACTATAAGTTTGATTAAGTAAAGATGTATCAGCTTCCGAAGGATTTAAGGAATAATAAACAAGTGATGATTCTTTTTCTTTCTGTTTTTCTACCAGAGGCTCTTCTTCCATTATTTTATCCTTTGTTTCAGTAGTTGACTCTTCGTTAACAACTTTATTAGAATTTTCATCCGATTCAAATTGCTGAAGTTCAAGCATTATGGAGGCGGAACGCGGCGCCTCATATAAAAAGCTTACAAAAAATCCGCTCAACAAAAAGATAAAAAAATGAATAAACAACGAGATGATTAATCCAAGCGCTGGAAATCCATCCTTTCTACTTTTTATTTTAAGTTCTTCAATATTCAAAAAATTACTCTTTACTTATACCAATACAGTAGTTAAGAACCGCATTTTTTTTTGACAATTATATCCAACTAAAGAAAAACTAAACTTTGGCAGCATTTATTTATAGTTAAACAAATCATCAAAATCTTTTCCTTTACTTTGCAATCAGGCTCATCGAAAAATTTTAGTTCAAAAAACATTTGAAGCCTAAATCAAATTTACTAATTTTGTCTCTACTTATTAAAAGGACAATAAAGTTTATATGAAAGTATTAATAACCGGCGGATCCGGCTTTCTCGGTATTAATTTAATTAGGTACTTACACTCAAGGGATTATCAAATAGTTTCGCTCGATATCGCCGATTTTGATTATACGGATATGAATGAAAAAATTGAAATAATCAAAGGCGACATTAGAGACAAGGAAGTTGTAAAAAAAGCGGTTGACTCTTGTAGTATCGTGATTCATACAGCTGCAGCGCTGCCTTTGTACAGCCCCGAAGATATTTTTTCGACCGACATAGACGGCACAAGAAATTTAATTGAAGCATCTCATTCGGCGGGAGTAAAAAGGTTTATTCACATTTCATCAACGGCGGTGTATGGAATTCCGGATCATCATCCGCTTTTTGAAGATGATAAGCTCGACGGCGTTGGTCCTTATGGAAAAGCAAAAATAAAAGCAGAGGAAGAATGCTCCCGATACCGCAGAAAAATGTGCGTGCCTATTCTGCGCCCCAAATCATTTATTGGTCCCGAACGTCTTGGCGTTTTCGATCTCCTGTACGATTGGGCAAAAGACGGCAAAGGATTTCCGATGATTGGCAGCGGAAAAAACAGATACCAGCTTTTAGATGTGGAGGATTTATGCGAAGCGATTTATCTTTGCATGACTTTGGATGAACAAAATGTTAACGATACTTTCAACATCGGGGCAAAAGAGTTTACTACGATGAGAGAAGACTACCAGGCTGTGCTTGATTATGCAGGGCACGGTAAAAAAATTGTTGGACTTCCAGAAAAACCTATAATCTTTATTCTAAAATTTTTAGAAGCATTAAAGCTTTCGCCACTTTATAAATGGGTTTATGAAACAGCTTCTAAAGATTCATTCGTTTCTATTGAAAAAGCAGAAAAAGTATTAGGCTATAATCCAAAGTACTCAAACAAAGATGCACTGATAAGGAATTATAAGTGGTACATCGAGCATATCAATGAGTTTAAGAATTCGAGCGGCATTTCACATCGTGTGCCATGGAAGCAGGGAATACTCCGACTAGCAAAAATGTTTTTTTAACTTAAGGGCAACTTTCATTAAGAAAGTATTTCTGTCTTTGTCTTGTTTTCGATCCGTACCTTTTGAAAAAGTTCAACTTAAAAAGAGTATAACTTTTCTTATTTCAATAGTATTTGTTTTCCTCTAATTATTGTTATTTTATTTCCCATAAAAATTAAAATTACAGAAAGAAAAAATATGGCTACGAAGAAAGATTATTTGAAGGAAACCATTAAGCATATTGACATTAAAGAGCATAATGTTATTCCATTAGTTGATGCTATGGGCGGCATGGCTTTTTCGGCGCGAACATTAAACCGAGCAGCAAATATATACAACACAATGCTGGGCGATGAAAAATGCAGCATTATTCTAACGCTTGCCGGCAGCCTTTTTAGCGCGGGTTTAAAGAAAGTTGTTTATGACCTCGTTATGAACAATATGGTGGATGCAATTGTATCTACCGGCGCAATAATTGTCGATCAGGATTTTTTTGAAGCTCTCGGCTACAAACATTACAAAGGCACTCAGTTTGTAAACGACAACGAGATGCGCGAATTGATGATCGATAGAATTTATGATACTTTTATCGACGAAGAAGAATTAAGAATTTGCGATGACACAACAGCAAAAATTGCCGACTCGCTTGAACCGCGTCCTTATTCTTCACGCGAATTTATTTATGAAATGGGTAAATACCTAGAAGCGCAGGGCGGACCTAAAGTAGAAGATTCAGTTATATGGGCTTGCTATAAAAAGAACGTGCCCATTTTTGTTCCGGCGTTTTCTGATTGTTCAGCAGGCTTTGGATTATTAGTACATCAAACTCAGAACCCGACCCATCATGTTTCGATCGATTCTGCTAAAGATTTTTTAGAATTAACTAAAATAAAAATTGCCTGCAAAGAAACGGGTATATTTATGATTGGCGGCGGAGTGCCTAAAAACTTTACTCAGGATATTGTGGTTGCTGCAGATATTTTACAGGAAGACGCATCAATGCATAAATATGCTGTTCAAATTACTGTTGCCGATGAACGTGACGGCGCACTTTCCGGTTCAACATTAAAAGAAGCAAGTTCCTGGGGAAAAGTCGAAACCACTTTTGAGCAGATGGTTTATGCCGAAGCTACGATAGCAATGCCGCTCGTTGTCGGCTATGCTTATCACAAGGGCGCTTGGAAAAAAAGGAAAGCTAAAGAATTTCAAAAACTTTATGCTCCGGCTTCTGCAGATGCTTAAGTGAGTTTTACGAAAAAAAAGATTAAAAAAAAACCGTCCTAAAAATTTTCTTTTAGGACGGCACATTGTCTCTCTTTAGTTCATGAATCTTAAGGAGTGTACTTAAAACGCGTTAGGCTTTGCTGCCCGTTCCAATAATAATCATTCACAACTTTCATACGGGGGATGATTCTATTCTTTGAAGATAAGTGAAAATAATCATTTCTAATTCCGCTGCCGAAAACATCACCCAAAGAATGCCGCTGAGAATATTTGGCTCGATCATTTCTTTTTACCGGTACATGAATTGGCTGAGCTATGGCTTCGGTTTTTAACGAAAAAACCTGAGCGGAATAATCTGCTAAAGCAGGAATTTCCGTTCTGACATGAGTAAAATCTTGATTGGCTTTTTCAACTCCGTCTTCCCCGGAAAAATCTCTTCTTCTTTTCGAGCGGGAAACAATAAATGACACTACTACTAATATAAATCCGCCGGTAGCAACAAAAATTATTGATGTAAAAATTATACTGTTTAAAGTCATCAATTTATCCTTTGAAAGTTGAAAAAATACTTTTATCTGAGCTGTACTATGCAGATGTTGTGCCATCAAAGAAAGTAATGAATTTGTTCTAAAATGAAATTCTGAACCGTTTTACTCTGTATCATTCTAATACTTAAAATCAGAATAGAACAGCGAGATGATTATCAAACTGTTTTTAGTTACTTTGTTTTTTATCGTGGGATAGTTTAGTCGCTACACAGTGGTTGCACGTTTCATGTTTGATACTGAATTGAAAGGAATTCAATTTGAAGTTAGTGCAGAAGCAGATTTCCACTCGTTATAAACCTTCGGACATTTTACTTCAAAATATATAAGTATTTTTTCGGTATCGGGGGCGGAATAAATCATCCACCTTTGGATGATCCGCATGATGATTTTCCGGATGAAATAATTGAAGCCGGGATAAAACTTTTCGTTAAATTACAAAAGACGTTAATTTGCAATTAAGATTTTAATTTCTTATTATTTTATAAAGTTTTTTCTAAGACAATAATGTGGTTTATATTTCTGAGGGAAAATGGAACGAACAAATATTTGTCTTTTATCAAAAGATCCTTCTGTTATTGAAAATATTAATATTTTTTCAATAGATAATCCAACAATTAGAAATTTATATAACTTTGATCGATTTGATTTTGTAGTTGAACATTTATTTAAAAATTCTTCTGACGTACTTTTATTGGATTGGAAGGAGTATTCAAAAAATATTTTAGCTTCTGCCTCAATTAAATATATTCATGATCGTATCATCGTATTAACAAATCAAATTACCTGGGATTCTTTTAAAATTATATTGTTTAACGATATTCGATGTATAATTATAGATAGTGCTCCAAGCGAAATATTCTCACAAACTTTTAAAATCTTTTTATCAAAGAAATACTTTTGTTTTCTGGGGAGAGAGAGAGATGGACAAGGACTAAATATTGAATTCTTAAAAAAAATCTGCATTCTGTCGAAAAGAGAATTCGAAATTATAAATTTTATGTTAGAGGGATATGAAAATCAAGAATTAGCAAAAAAGATATTTGTTTCCGTTGGCACCGTTGAGCAGCATATTGTTCATATAAGGCAAAAACTTAGGCTCAACACCACGCGGCAACTGATTGTTTTTATATCCCAAAACTATGCTGAAGTTAAATTTTGCTGTAAGATTAGAAATGTTTCCTGAGAAGAATACTTACCTACCTGAAGTTAAGCAAAAATCCTAAAGGGTCGCACCTATGGAGCTTGGTCTGCCTGGCGCGATCTGTTTATAGAACATAATAAATGATAATCTCCGAAGAGCTCAGTAGGAGCGACCGATCAAGAACGTTTTAGAGTTTAGGAATGATATTTTCCCTGTTTGCATAACATCTGTCACCTAATTATAGTTAAATTAAGCGATTTTTATTTCATTACGAGGCGAGGCCGAAGCAATCTCATGCCTGTAATCCCGCTATGCGCATAGGCGTCAACTTAATTTTATGATTTTTAAGAATATTGTTGATATGAGTTGTAAAAATATGTGAAAACAAACTTCTATTAGCACTTTTTGTTAGTGTTACCTTGTTTGTTTTTTTTCTAATTGAAACCAATATATCATCCCTAAAGGGATTTTAATTGTTGGTGGTATTTATTGTTATAAATATTTTATCCCTAACAGGATTTAGGATTCATAATCCCGGCGGGATGATATGCTTATAGAAAAATGGACAAAAGAAAGAATGAAATCCCTTTAGGGATGACATATGGCAAAGACATGCTTTTGGCATAAAATCTTTATTATATTCTAAAATTAAAACAATTGTATCAATTTTGATTGGAAAGAATAAACGTTAAGTTGACGCCTATGCGCATTGCGTGATCGGGTACTCGCAATGACATTAACGAGAGACGTTATAGAAAGAATCGCTCAATTTAGATTATAATTATAAGTTTCTTATATAGCATAATCTTTTTTATTTATTTATATTTTTATCAGTTATTATATTTTCAGGGAAGATAAATAAAGTGCAACTATTACAAAAACTTGTTATCAATCAAAACTTAATCACCCGTGGTTTTGTTGGTGCATTATTCACGATAATAAGTTTGGGAATAATAGTTAATACAATATTAATGATCCCATTGATCGAACGTTCATTTAATGAAATTTATAAGACAAGTTACTCCGAGGAATTTTTAATAGAATTCCCGATAGTAATTTATGTACTGATTACTGTATTTACCCAACTATTTTTTCTGTTACTTCACTGTTCTTTTTTCACTTTAATTAATCTGTTGCTTATTAATTATTTTAAGGAAACAAAAAAAGGAAACAAAAAGACTATTTTTATTTTCTTTCTAAGTGGAGACCTTTTTTTTCTATTACAAATGTTTTTCCAAACAGGAATGTTATATATTAATGGAATAGAATCAGTACACGGACCAAATGACTTAATTATATCTTTTGGATTAAATAACATATTAAACAGCGATAACTTTTTATTTAATCGGATCACTTACTCAATAACGCCTTTCTCCATTTTATATTTCACATTCATTTATAATCAAAATCTAAATTCATATCTACTAGGAAAAATGGAAAGCGTTTTAGTATCGGTATTGCTTTTTTTTATTTGGCTGACTATGAAGGTTTGGGATCCTCTTGGCGTAAATGTAAACATATTATAGTATCTATATTTAATGAGGTTTAAATAGGTGCTTAAATAAACAAAACCTCTTCATCTATTAGGAGTTGTTATGCTAAAACAATTTATTCTCCGTTCTTTTATGGTTTTGATTATTCAGTTTTCGATTTCAGCTGAAATTTTTTCAAAACCAGCATATTGCGAAGAAGCGCTTATAAGATGTAATAAAGCTTGCCAAAGCTATGGGTGGCCGATGAGTTCAGTTTGCCAAACAGGATGTGGTATTGGCTATCTATATTGTGGAACAGCGCAATAAATTTACCTTATCAGAATGCTGCCTGAAAAAACAAAAATATGAGGTTATATTTAATTAGCTTTTTTATTTTGCATGTATTTTTCGGGCAGCATAATTTTAATATTTTATGCAGCATATTATTATTTGTTTATTCGCATTTATTTATCTGTTTGTCTCTGTAAATACTTTTCAAAATAGAATAGTATTACATGAGGTTGCAACCTACGGAGATAAAAACATTCTATTAAATATAATGGACGTAATTCCATTTAATTCGAATTCAATATTGGTATGTGATAAATTGGATTACTCTTTTAAATTAATTGAAGAAACAGGAACCATTTCGCATTCGATAGGAAAACGAGGTAAATCAAAAGGCGATTTTATGGGTCCTGGGAATATAGCTTTTAACCAGGAAAATATAATAGTAGCAGATTTTTCCTCTTCAAGAATACAAATGTTCGATAAAAAATTTGAATATATGAAGAAGTTTTATTCTCCGGGTCCTGTATTTGATCTAAATGTTGATAAAAATAAAAACTTCTGGATTGCATGCTATACAGGGAATAAAAATGAAGGGCTATTTTTATATAATAGATCAGGGAAAAGATTAAAAAATGTAAAACTACGGAATACAACAGGCGATCTTTTTAAAGACATTTTCACATTTACAATAACAAATTCTAATTACCTCATTATTTGTTACATTGTTCAAAACAAGATAGAAGTTTTAGATTTGAATGGAAATTTTATTAATGAATTTGTAATAAAAACGCTGCCCAAATTCGCCAAAGAAAAAGTGATTCAAAAAAATGTTTTTAGTAAAGATTTAATTGCGCCCGAGGGGAATATAACGCAAAGTATTGCGTCTGATAGAAAAAACAATATTTACATTCTGGGTGGTGATTATAGTCCTAATCCATTTCGGGATATTTATATTTATGATGTTAATGGTAAGTTTATACAAAAAATAGTTTTACCCCAAAAGGCATCATTGATTAACATTAATAAAGAAGATATGCTTTATTCAGTTCATAACAAACGAAGAATAATAAAAAAATACAAAATTGATGTGATTTTAGAAAAAAGATAATTTATGCAGAAAGTATTAAGGTATACTATTGTTGTATTGGGTTTCTTTTTTTTAATTGCCGGCGGTTCCAAAGTTTTTGTGTTTTTAACTTTTGCCGAAACTATTGACAATTTTATACCGTACCTTAATGGTATTGGAACGATACTATCCATAATTATTATCAGCGCGGAAGTTTTGGGTGGGATTTTCTACATCATTAATTATAAAATTGTTTTATTCAGTTATATGTTTTTGTTTATAATTTCAACTTTTATAACTGTTTTATCCATCAGTTTAGTATTAAACCGGGAAATAAATTGTAGGTGTTTTGGTGTTATTAATTTTAATTTCTCTAATCAAAACGAACTTATTTTAGATTTTATTCTACTCGATATTATTGCACTAATTATATTTGTAAATTACAAATTGAGCAATAAAAAAATAAAATTAAATGTGGTTACATTTTGTTTAATAGTATTGTTCGGTTTGTACATTGAGTATAATTTTATTTCTGTTACAACATCAGGGAAGCTATTTAACCAAAATGCTACTTCATTAAATATGCAAAAACTGATTGATCTAGAAAATCATTATTTGTTTAAAAATGCTCAAAATCCTAAACTTTTTCTTTTGATTGATTTTGATGATTTTAATTGTCCTCCTTGTTTTGATGATTTTATAGAGTTTAACGATGCTCTAAATAAAAATCAGAAAAATATTAATAGAATTTATGCCTTTTTTGCATTTAACGAAAATGATAATATTTTGAGTGATTCTATAAGGTTAGAATACTGGAAACAAAGGAATAATTTTAAATACTCATTATTTCTGATACCGTATACTATATTTGAAAGTATAAATCTAAAAAAAAGTAGTGCTATTCTTTTAGACAATGGTAGAGTCGTGTTCAATGAAATAATACCGATGGGTAAAGCAAAACATCAAAAAGCATTAAATCTGTTGAATATATCCGATGAGTAATGAATTATTAATAGAGGTTTCGAATTTATCGAAGGTATATAAGTATAAAAACCATCGCATAAAAGCTTTAGATGATGTTTCAATTAAAATCTATAATAATGAAATTGTTGCTTTCTTAGGCCCTAATGGAGCTGGAAAAACAACGCTAATTAAAATTATTTTAAATTTGGTAAAAAAAACAAGAGGCGAGGTTAATATATTTGGCAGTTTTAACAATAAACTTCACACGAGTAGTATTGGTTATCAGCCCGAGATAGTTTCGCTAAAAACTTCGAAGAAAGTAAAAGATATTTTAATGAATGTTATCGAAGTAAGTGGATTTAATTCGGCGGAGAAAAATAATGAATTAAATAGGATACTCTCTATTATAGACATTAAATGCTATTTAAATAGACCTGCTAATACGCTTTCAAAAGGAATGATGACAAAGGTTGGACTTGCCATTTCTCTAGTTGGCAATCCATCTACATTTATTTTTGATGAACCTACAGAAGGACTTGATCCAGTCGGGAGAAGAGACACACTAGATTTTTTACATCGGCAAAAAAATGAAAAAAAAACTGTAATAATAAGTTCTCATCTTCTCTCTGAAATTGAGAAGGTTGCGGATAGATTTTTCTTTTTCAAAAATGGGCAAATACTTGGTTTTGGAAATATGCTGGATTTTATGGATGGGTCAGATAAAAAGCACACTTCATTAGAAGATATTTACTTTTCACTGATAAATAAATGAATATTTCTATTGTAAAAAATACTTGTAAAGAAGTTTTTAAACAACCTGTTTCTATTGTTATTTCTGTCCTTTTTATTTCATTGATATTTCTTTTGCTTTTTTTTACGGAATTTAGCTTCAATGAGAATTCTATAATTAAAATTACAATTTTATCTTTTGAGATAAATGAAGTTTCTTTCTTCCTGAACGTTTTTCTTCCTGATTTATTAAATATTTTTTTAAGCGGCTTATTTTTTTTACTGTTATTACTAATAGTCAGCATAGCTATAGATTTCCTAGCCGATCCAATAACATCGATTCTTGTCATTAAAATATTTTCGAGAGTAAAACTCCTCTTATCAAAAATAGCAGGCGTTTTATTAGCTATTTCTGTTCAAATGATCATATTAAGCTTACTGATAATGCTTATATGTTTTATTAAAACCGGCGAAAATTTATCAAGTTTTTTATTTTGGGGTACAATTTCTTTTTTATCCGAAATATTTATATGTATATCTCTTGCATTCATGTTGTCCATGATGTCAAAAAATTATAGCGTTATTTTCTTAGTTTGTTTAAGTTATTATTTTTTATCTTCGTTTATCTGGGTAAAATTTGCCGATTCAGAGTTGTTTATTTCATTTATACTTAAGTATATTTTTTTTCCTTTAGGTTTAATTATCAGGAATACAAGATCTTTATTTCTTAATGACGGTAACCCAATTTTTATTTTATTAAGCCTCACACCACTTATTATTTTTATCTTTTTGGGAACAATTATTTTTAATAAAAAAGATTTATGAGCATACTCTAATTCTAGTTGGGCTTCCTTTAAAAAAAGTTTTATTTGCCCCCGAAGGTAGTCGTTTTGTTAAACGAAGCAAAATAACACATAACTGTATTTACCCCCTTCGGTTGACCTCATTTTTCCATTTAGATGTGGCTTATCGGATTTTATTCTTTATATCTAAATTGTCCTTTGTCTCTTTAATTTCTAATTTTGAATCAGTTATTGAAATAATTTTCGTCTTGATGTCAATATAAAACGAACATCAGCAAAGGAAAAAAATATGAAAAAGATGAAGGCTCTTGTTAAAAAATTTACCGAGCCGGGTTTATGGCTTGATGAAGTCCATGTACCCGAAATCGGAATTAATGATGTGCTCATTAAAATTAAACAAACTGCAATTTGCGGCACAGATGTTCATATATATAATTGGGATGAATGGGCACAAAATACAATTCCCGTACCGATGGTTGTCGGGCATGAATATATGGGCGTCGTAGAAGCTACAGGCAGCAATGTTCATGATGTGAAAATTGGTGAAGTTGTCAGCGGAGAAGGACATCTTGTGTGCGGACATTGCCGCCATTGCCGTGCAGGGCGCGGTCATCTTTGCCCTTATACAAAAGGCGTTGGAGTTAATCGCCCCGGAGCTTTTGCCGAATTCCTTTCCATCCCTGTTTCAAACATCTGGCACAATGATTTTAATATTCCCGACGATATACTATCTATATTCGATCCGTTTGGAAATGCTACGCATACTGCATTATCCTTCGAAATGCTTGGTGAAGATGTCCTAATTACCGGCGCCGGACCAATTGGAATTATGGCAGCTGCAATTGCAAAACATGCTGGTGCGCGCAATGTAGTTATAACGGATATGAATTCTTACCGTTTAAACCTTGCACAACGAGTTGGCGTTACCCGGGCTGTTGATATATCTAAAGAAAAACTTGCTGATGTAGTTAAAGAACTCGGCATGAAAGAAGGGTTTGATGTTGGTCTCGAAATGTCCGGCAGTATAAAGGCACTAAATGGTATGATCGATGTAATGTTCCACGGAGGCAATATTGCGCTGCTTGGAATACTTCCATCAAGCGCAGCAATTAATTGGGAGAAGGTAATATTTAACGGCTTAACCTTGAGAGGCATTTACGGAAGGAAGATGTTTGAGACTTGGTATAAAATGTCCGTTATGGTTCAATCGGGATTGGATATTTCACCGGTGATAACTCATAAGTTTTCTTATAAGGATTTTAAAGAGGGTTTTGAGTTAATGAAATCCGGCAATTCAGGGAAAATATTACTTGACTGGAAAGAAATTTAATTAACAAGGAAAGGTTTACAATGTACGGGTCAGTAAAAGAACATCTGCAGCAGACATTGAATAAAATTGAGAGCGAAGGGCTTTATAAAAAAGAAAGAATAATTACTAGTCCGCAAAGCGCTAACATTTATGTCGCTGGCGGGAAAAAAGTTTTAAATATGTGCGCCAATAATTATCTCGGTCTGGCTGACAATCCCGAAATAATTAAAGCCGCCAAAGAAAGTTACGATCAATGGGGATACGGGTTATCCTCTGTCCGCTTCATTTGCGGAACACAAGAAATTCACAAAGAACTTGAAAATAAAATTTCTCATTTCCTTGGCACGGAAGACACAATACTCTATACATCTTGTTTTGATGCTAACGGCGGTTTGTTCGAGACTCTTCTTTCGGAAGAAGATGCAATCATAAGCGACGTACTAAATCATGCTTCCATTATTGACGGAATACGATTGTGCAAAGCGGATCGTTACCGTTACCAAAATAACGATATGGAAGATCTTGAAACAAAACTTAAAGAAGCTAAAACTGCACGCTTCAGATTGATTGCAACCGACGGTGTTTTCTCGATGGATGGTTACATTGCAAATTTAAAAGCCATCTGCAACCTTGCGGAAAAATACGATGCAATGGTGATGGTAGATGATTCTCATGCAGTTGGATTTATGGGCGCTCATGGAAAGGGGACACATGAATATAATGATGTAATGGGGAGAGTTGATATCATCACCGGAACGCTTGGCAAGGCGCTCGGCGGTGCAAGCGGCGGTTACACTTCCGGCAGAAAAGAAATTATTGATTTACTTCGTCAGCGTTCGCGCCCATATTTATTCAGTAATACGCTTGCGCCAAGTATTGTCGCTGCTTCCATTAAGGTGCTTGATATGCTGGAATCATCAACAAACCTGCGTGATAGGCTTGAGGAGAATACTAAATACTTCAGAAGTGAAATTCAAAAAGCAGGGTTAAAGATTAAAGACGGAGTTCATCCAATCGTTCCTATAATGTTGGGCGAGGCAGCGCTTGCTCAAAAGTTTGCAGCGCGAATGCTTGAGAAAGGTGTGTATGTAATCGGTTTCTTTTTCCCTGTGGTGCCGCATGGAACCGCAAGAATAAGAACACAAATTTCAGCAGCGCATACAAAAGAAGATTTGGATTTTGCTGTTAAAGCATTTAAAGAAGTGAGAGAAGAATTAGGCTTGTAAGGTTCGTAAAGTTTTTAATAGTTGATTAGTAAAAGAAGTTACGCAAAAATCCTAAAAGGTCGCTCCTATGGAGCTTGATCTGGCAGTCGCGAAGTGTAATTACAAACAGGAAGCACCTACGGTGCTAAACAGATCGTCAGATTTTTCAGATTAGCTCCGTAAGGAGCGATCTGTTGATAGAACATGTAAATGACAATCTCCGAAAAGTTCCGTAGGAGCGACCTATCAAGAATGTTATAGAGTTTAGGAATTATATTTTCCCTGTTTGCGTAATATCTGTTAGTAACTCACCTTACGCAAAAAACGCAGTATCCGTTAGCCAACGGATTATCTAACGGATAAAAAACAAATATTTTATCGAAGCTTCGCTTCGATTTACAGTACAACTTCAGACTTCTGCGTAAGGTGAGCTAGTAATATGAACTAAAGGCAGAATTTCTTCTTACTTTTATTCGTAGGTTTTTTGTTAGAATATTTTTAGTATAAAAATTTTTAATTTCAGAGAGTGTTATTCAGATGAACAATAAAAGGCCTGTGTGGGATAAATATTTTTTGAAGCTCGCAATGCTTGCTTCTGAACGTGCTACATGTCCACGCATGCACTGCGGTTGCGTACTTGTAAAAGATAGATTTGTTCTTGCAACAGGTTACAATGGTTCGCTTCCGGGGCAGCCGCATTGCGAAGATGTTGGCTGTCTTGTAGTTGATAATCATTGTGTCCGAACAAATCATGCAGAAATAAATGCTCTTGTTCAAGCCGCACGACATGGCGTTACGATTAAAGGTGCAACTGCCTATATTACAAATATGTCCTGCACAACCTGCGCAAAAGCTTTAATCGCTTCAGGGATTTCTCGTGTCGTAGTTTTTTCAGATTTTCACGACACGCTTGCCACAGATTTTTACACCAACGCCGGTGTTGAAATTGTAAAACTTGACATGCCCGATCGCGAAATTAATTACAATATCGAAGGTTATTCATCTGCAAGAAAAACAGAAAAATCAAAGTAAGGAAGAACTTATTTTGAGAGGTATTTTTTGCAAATTAATTATCTCGGATCTGGCATCCTCCAATTTCTTTTGGACAGTACATCGTTTTGAGTTTAAGAGGGAAGAAAGTTTGTGAAGTGAAAGAATAAATTGAGCGGGGTTTTCCCCCGCTCTACATGCTGATTAATTATTTGTGCTAACCAAAAGTTCTTCTTCAATTACTTTTTTTAATGTTTCCTTGGGAAGCGCTCCAACTGACATTTTCGGCTGTCCCTCTTTTGGCACGAACAAAATAGATGGAATGCTTCTGATTCCGAAAGCACCGCCAAGTTCCTGCTCTTCATCTGTGTTAACTTTATAAACGTTTACTTTTCCTTCATATTCTTTGGAAAGTTCATCAAGCACAGGACCTACAACTTTGCATGGACCGCACCAGGGCGCCCAGAAGTCAATTATACATGGAAGCTCACCTTCAAATTTCCATTCTTTGTTTTTTTCGTAATCAAAAACTTTTTCAACAAAAGTTTGTTTGGTTAAATGTTCAGTCATTATTTCTCCTTAATATAAAATTAGATAGTTAAAAAATCTGCAAATTGTGCTTAGACTTATTTTTTCTTTTTTTCGGTTGAAATTCCAAACGGGTAATAAAGCGGACAAAAGCTTATTAAACTTGTTAATAAAAATACTATCGCTAAAATACCGAGTATTACAGCAGCTGCGCCACTTATCTGGTCGGTCAAATATAGAACCGCGACAAGAATAAAGAAAAGCACACGAACGATACGGTCAACAGAGCCCATATTTTTTTTCATCACATTACCTTAATTATTAGTTATTAAATTTATACTTTAGTAATCCGCCTGTCAAATTTGCAGCGTTAAATCCATCTTTTCGAAGAAGGGCGGCGGCGTTTAAACTCCTGCTTCCGCTGCGGCAGTAACAGATTATTTCTTTGTCTTTAAATTTTTTTAATTCTACTTTCCGATTTCTTAACTCATTCAACGGAATGTGTATTGAACCGCCGAGAGATTGGGATGACCTTTCTGCGTTGGTTCTCACATCAAGAAGAATTGAACCTTTCCCGCCATTCATTTTTTCTTTTAATCCGGAAGCAGAATACTGCTTTATTGAACGGGATAATAAAAATTTCTTAAAGTATAAAAAAACAATCAGCGCTGAAAACAATGCTAAGATTATTTGACCTATGCTCATCTATTTCCTAAAAATAATAATACTATTAAAACACAACTTATTCACACATGCATCTGATTCAGCCTTTTCTGAAAGGATTCACAGTTTCAAAAAAGTTTGTGAAGGTGTGAGAGGAAAAAATATCCTGATGTCGGGGAGTTCCTTTTCAAAGTGAAGGTCAAAAGATTGAGCGAATATAAATGAGCGATGATTTTGTAAAGCATCACTCAAAAATTATTTTTTGATTTGAAGTTAACAGCGGCTATTGTTTTTGTAGAGATTTCTGGTTAACTCTTTATTGGGAGATGCGGAAGTTGTTTTATAAACCAAAATAAACGTAAAAAATAAGTGTCGATAACTTCGCTGCGGTTTAATTCTCAATATTTACTCGGGCGTCAACTATATAAAATTTGTTTTCTTCAGACACAATTAAGGGATTAAAATCAAATTCTTTTAGAGACGGATTATCAAGTAACATCCGGGCAGAAGATTTAATAATTTTTTTTAATTCAACAAAATCAACAGTTGTTTCGCCTCGTACTCCGCCGAGAATTTTGCCCACCTTGGTTTCGTCAATCATTCCACAGATATCATCATCAGTTAAATAAACCGAACGAATTGCAGTATCATCATAAACTTCAACATATTTTCCGCCGGCGCCAAACATTATAACCGGACCGAACGACGCATCCCTGAAACCGCCAATTAATATTTCATGCTTAATTTTTATAAATGGTTGAATTAAATATCCATCAACATTGATATTCTTTTTGTTGAAGTTCATTTTGATTTCACCAACAGAAGTTAGTAATTCTTTTTTGTTTTTGATGTTAAGTTTTACAGCTTCAAACTCTGCTTTGTGAATTATTTTTTTTGATATACCTTTTACTACAATAGGGAATTCAAATTCGGCAGAATTGATTTCTTCTTCAGAATAAATTTTCCATTGAACAACCGGTAAATTATACTCATCGCAAAGCTGATTCACTTTCTCTTGATTTATAAATCCTTCTCCTGTTAATATATTCTTCTTGTCAGTTAGAGTTAATCTACCCGCATTACTTTTCTTATTTGTAAATTTTAGCATGTTGGAAATTACGAAGGCAGGATCTTCGGGATTATGGAACAATGGATAATTATATTTTGAATTATGTCTGTACTCTTCCCAAAATTCAGGCAGAGGCAAAACTACTTGCAGAATAGGTTTTGATGATTTAAAAGAATTTATCGCCTCAACAACAGAGAAAGCCGACACCATAACAGGTTCAACAAAAACAGAAACAACCGCATCCACATTTTCATCGCCAGCAACAATTTCATTCACAATTTTGAATTGTTCGGCGCTGCCGCCCGGCAGTAAATCAACCGGATTATTTGCGCTTCCTTCCGGATGAATAATTTCCTTAAGTTTCTTTTTCGTGTCGTCAGAAAAAACAGCAAGCCTTAACCCTTCAAACTCAAGAGCATCCACCGCAAGTATTGCCGGACCTCCGGCATTTGTTACCACAGCAATTTTATTCCCCGACGGAAGTGGAAAGTTCTCAAATCCCTTAGCGGTATTAAATAATTCGTTTAACGAATCGGCGCGGAGAATACCAAATTGTTTTAAAACTGCATCGACTATTTTATCATCGCTTGCAAGCGCCCCTGTATGTGATGATGCGGCTTTAATTCCTCCCGCAGTTCTTCCTGCTTTTAATACAATTACCGGTTTGGTAATTTTATCTTCAATAAAAGGTTTAATAAACTTTTCGCCGTTTATAAAACTTTCGAGGTAAAAAGTTAATGTTTTTATTTTATTATCGTTTTCCCAAAATTCGAGCAGATCATTTTCATTAATGTCTGCTTTATTACCAACGCTTATAAAATGCCCGAAGCGTATATCCGTCTCCCTCAAAGAATTTAATATTGCTGCGCCGATTGCTCCGCTTTGAGAAAGAAACGCAGCGGTACCTGTTTCGGGTTTTTCGGCTACAAAAGTTGCGTTAAGTTTTATCTCTTCAAAAGTTGTAATTACACCCATACAATTTGGACCTACTAATCTTGCGCCGCTCTCTTTTACTTTTTGAAGAATGCGGTTTTCAACTTCTTCACCTTCTTTGCCAATTTCTCTAAAGCCGGCAG
>MNYQ01000080.1 GCA_001873185.1 Ignavibacteria bacterium CG2_30_36_16
TTGCATATGTAAAAAGTAGAAGGAAATCTTTAAAATAAAATTAATTGCGGTGTTGTTTTTTAACATAACACGCCGTTATACAGCTACCAAGTTTAAATATGAAAAATAGAATAAATGAAATATTAAATGAAGTAAAAAGGTTAGCCAAAGAATATAAGTTGATTACTGGTAGAGTTATGGGAGTAACTGGGGAAATAGCTGAAAATGAAACATCAAAAATTTTAGGTTTAGAATTAGTTCAAGTAAGAAATCCTGGATATGACTCAATCAAAAAAGATAATGAGAAAATAATAAAATATGAGATAAAGGGACGAATAAAATCAAATAAATATCGTAGTCAGAGAACAAGCAAAATAAATATAAATGAAGAATGGGATAAATTACTTTTGACAATTATGAATGATGATTATGAAGTCCTTGATATTTATGAAGCTGATAAAAAAGAAATTGTTAAAGCATTGCAAAAAACTGGCTCAAAAGCTAGGTCAGAAAAATTCACTTTAAGTTTAGGTGAAGTGATAAGAGTTTCGCAAAAAGTCTGGAGTAATAATAAAGGATTATAAAATTATTTAAGAAGTTCAATTTATTTAAATTTTTCTAAGTTACAGTTACAAAATATTTATTGGCAAAGCTGTATAACAAGTTATTCCGACTAAAGTCAACTTAAAATTTAGATGTTCGTTAAACTTTTTAAAATACTTTCGGGGCGTAGTTATCCCGAAAGAACAAAAACAACCCTTGCTTTTTGCGGATGTAAAAAGTAGAAGGAAATCTTTTCCCGCTAGAAGCGGGATTGGTGCCCAAAATAATTAATACGGCAGTGTTGTGTTTTAACAACTTGTTCCGCTTTGCGGGATAACGCGCCGTTAGCTGGCAAAAAATATGGTTGATAAGCCATATTTATGTATGTATATTTAAACGGAAAAAATAGGATGTAGTTTTGGTGAAAACCGTTTCTTTTGAATGGGACGAAATTAAAAACAAGGTGAATCAAAAGAAACACAACATTTCTTTTGAAGAAGCTCAATATGCATTCTCAGATTCAAATAGAATTATTGCTAAAGATGCAGAACATAGTGAAATTGAAGAGAGATTCTATTGCTTTGGCAAAATTGTTGAAGACATAGTTACTGTTCGTTTTACATATAGAAATAATAAAATCAGAATCATTGGAGCTGGATATTGGAGAAAAGGAAAACAGATATATGAAAAAGAAAATAAAATATAGTGATGAAAAAATCGGAGAAATAGAAGTTATTAAAGACTTCTTACCTAGACCTGAAGAATTGGTTTTCAAAGAGAATACGGTTAAAGTCACACTAAATTTGAGCAAATCAAGTATTGAATTTTTTAAAGGAATTGCTCGAAAACACGGGAGCCAATACCAAAAGGTAATTAGAAATTTGCTAGATAATTATACTTCTCATTACTCTGAGTAAAAATAATTACAAAATAATTTTATAACAGAAAAAGCCAGCTAACCCGCCGTTATATGGCAATATTATAAGGTAGATAAATCCTATGAAAAAAATAATTATTCTTTTGTTGAGCTTCATTCTAGTAAGCTGTAATCAAGAAAATCCAACTTCACCGGTAGATGAGTTAAATCAATCATATCTAGGGAATAACAATACGCAAAGAGAATACGAAATGGTCGAATGGATGTTTGAAGCAAATAGCAATATTCCATATATAAAAATTCCAGACAGTTTATATCCTAAATTATCTTTCGATACATCATTAAGTAATCAAGGGATTTATAATTTGCTGAATATGACTGAAATAATTCTTCCTAATGAACAAAACCATCAAATAAAAACTATTAGTGAGAATCATAATCTAGAAATGGAATTGGAAAGATTATCAAGAAATCTAAACTATCAACCCGGGAAGTCTGAATCTATTGATGGAGCTATTTTAATTGAGAATGAAAAAGAAATGTATACTCAATTTAGTGATGGTAGTAAATACATTATGTTGAAAAAGCCATTGTTTATCGGACAAGAATGGGTAAGAGAAAAACATTCGTATGTTAATGAACAAGGTGTAAATGAAAACTTTCAGCAAGAATGTAAAGTAATAAACAAAGAAAATATTCAAGTAAAAGCTGGCAATTTCAATGCATATAAAATTGAAGTTACAAATCATTGGACGGATTTAAATTCAAAAAGTATTAGAAATTATGAATATTATGTTCCCAATATAGGTATGGTATTATTCGAATCAGATGGAAATGTTTATAGATTAACTGCAATTGGAAATGGTCCTTCAACAACGATTTATATAAGGCATAAAGTAAGAAAAGAACTTGTAAGTTTTAATTTTGTTCGTAATTAAAGAATGCCACATAACCAGTTATTCCGATTAAAGTCAACTTAAAATTAAGATGTTCGTTAAACTTTTTTAAATACTTTCGGGGCGCAGCTATCCCGAAAGAACAAGTTGGCTCTTTGAAATATTGACGATATTTATATAAGCCCTATTGGAGGGAAACAGAAGCTGATCCCGTAAAGCGAGATCGCAACGACACTATAGTATTGATATGTATCCGTTAGCTAACGGATTTTTAGAGATGCCCATTATTGAATGAGTTCGATAAAAAAAGGTTTTATTTAACAAACTCAAGTTGACCGCTTGCGTTTATAAACCGTTAAAACGGTTCGAAGTCTTTATTTTTTTCTTATTAAACCACGGATTAATCCGTGGGTTAATAAAAACGAAAACGATTTTTTTCAACCGTTTCAACGGTTTTTTTACTTCCCGATTATCTAGGCGGTCAACTTGAGTAACGATATAATTTTTAGAGCGAACTTTTTAATCATTTTTTTTAGCTCAGGCGTATTATCTTTGTAATACGCTTTTTTTATAGTTTGACTAATAACTCACCTTATGCAAAGTGTCTTGATCTTGACCGTAGTCGTGCTCTTAATCGGATTTAAAACCGAGCAGGATTATGATCATGAGCAAGAGTAAGAATTTCATGCGTAACATGAGTTATAACATAAATCAATCACAAGGAAAATATGAACGTATTAAGTAATGAAGTTATTTTGAACCGTTTAACTGAAATTAAGGGTTGGAATTTCTTAAATAAACAGATCGAAAAAGAATTTGAGTTTATAGATTTCAAACAAGCTTTAGCATTTGTTAATAAAACCGGTGAAGCGGCTGAAGCAATGGATCATCATCCGGATATTTTTATTCACTCGTGGAATAAAGTTAAATTGACAATATCTACACACAGCGAAGGCGGCGTTACCGAAAAAGATTTTAAACTTGCGAAAACTATAGAAGGTTTTTACAAATAATGAGCCGGCTCGATAGTTTGCTAAAGATATTTGATCAGTACCCGGATGATATTTTTACGATGTACGGCTTAGCTATGGAATATATTTCCACAAAGGATTATAATACTGCAGAGCAGTACTTAAAGTTGATTATAACAAAAGATTCCGGATATGTACCTGCCTATATGCAGTATGCTCAATTAAAAGAAAACTTAAATCAGCTCGACGAAGCAAAATCTATTTACCGCGCAGGTATTGATGCGGCAAAAAAAATTAACGACATTCGTTCAGCAAAAGAAATGGAGAACTTTCTGAATGACATTGAATGAAAAAGAGATACTTGAGTTGTTCAAAAAAACAGGCGCTTTGCTTAACGGACATTTCCTATTAACGTCCGGAAGACATTCCGGCGTTTATTTCCAATGCGCAAAAGTTTTGCAGTTCCCGGAATATGCAGAAAAACTTTGCTCGATAATTGCTGAAGAATTTAAAGATATAAAAATAGATACAGTTATTGCCCCGGCAATCGGAGGCATCGTGGTTGGGCAGGAAGTTGCGCGCTTACTTAACAAACGTTCAATTTTTGCCGAAAGAGAAGATAAAAAATTAAAACTTCGCCGCGGATTTTCTCTTGAAGCAGGTGAAAAAGTTCTTGTTTGTGAAGACGTAGTTACTACAGGCGGATCTGTTTTTGAAGTAATTGATATTGTTAAAAATGCGGGCGCTGAAGTTGTTGGCGTGGGTTTTATTGTTGATCGCAGTAACGGCGCTATTCAATTCGGATATCCGCAGGTAAGTACGGTAAAAATGAATGTTGTTTCATACTTGCCGGAAGATTGTCCGCTTTGTAAAGAAGGCACTCCTGCTGTAAAACCAGGTTCGCGTAAAGTATAATTCATTTTTATGAAAGTCAGTTAGATGAAAACATTAGTGTTAATCTTATTTATTTCTTCTGTAGTTTATTCACAAATTCTATTTGATGAATTTTACATTAATAAAACTTTGCGTATTGATTATTATCATACTGGCGATAAAATCAACGACACTTACTCAATTGATGAACTGCTCGAAGAGCCTTACTGGGGCGGCTCAAAATCAAATTTGATAGAGCCGTTTAATTATGGCAAGTATAAAGTAATGGTTTATGACGATAGGTCTAATGCGCTGATCTTTTCAAAATCTTATTCAACTCTTTTTAGTGAATGGCAAACGACAGACGAAGCAGTGAACACTGTAAAATCATTCAGCGAAACTATAACAATGCCTTATCCCAAAAATAAAGTTCGTGTAGAGTTCTACTCAAGGGATAGAAAAAACGAATTAATAAAAAAATTCCAATGTGCAATTGATCCGGAAAATTATTTCATCAAACCGGAAAGAAGATATGAGTTCAATAATTTCAAAGTTCATTATTCCGGCGAACCATCCGAAAAGGTTGATGTCGTGATAATTCCGGAAGGTTACACATCAGAGCAGATGGAACAATTCAAAACTGATTGCGATAAGTTCTCCGGTTATCTTTTTAACGCATCTCCATTTAAAGAGAATAAAGATAAATTTAACATTTGGGGAATAGAGGCGGCATCTTTAGAATCAGGCACTGATATTCCCGCAGATGATATCTGGAAGAAGACAATCGTCAACTCTAACTTCTACACGTTTGACCTTGAAAGATATTTGATGACTTCGGATAATAAAGCTCTTCGTGATGTTGCGGCTAATGCACCTTACGATCAGATTTATATTCTTGTTAACTCGGATAAATACGGCGGCGGCTCTATATATAACCATTATTCTGCTTGTGTTAATAACAATCTTCACGAAGAATACGTTTTCGTGCATGAATTTGGGCATGGTTTTGCTTTTCTTGCAGATGAATATTACACTTCGGACGTAGCTTATAATGAATTTTATCCGCTGGATGCTGAACCTCTTGAGATGAATATTACAACACTCGTAAATTTTGAAAGCAAATGGAAAGAGATGGTTGATAGTTATATCCCGATTCCTACTCCTTCGACAAAAGAATATCTCAACGTGGTCGGTGCTTTTGAAGGCGGTGGATATGCAGCAAAAGGTATTTATCGTCCGAATCAGGATTGTACAATGAAATCAATATCTATTAATAATTTTTGTCCGGTTTGTAAAAAAACAATTCAGGACATGATAGACTTTTATACAAAATAAGCAGGAAATATGGATCAAAAAAAACTGCATCGTGCAATAGAAACAATTGCATCTCAGAAATTTGCATCCGAAGAAGCGATGTTAATTGCTGTGATAGATCAAATAGTTGAAAATGAAAAAATTAATGTAATTGGTGGACGTCTCTGGAAACTTAATAAAGACGATAAAAGTTATTCGATTCTCTATCAAGTTGGATCTTTCGAAAAAATTGCGCCGGAGTTTAAAATTCAAATTGAAGAATATCCTATTTTCAATTTAATAGTAAAAGAGCGAACTATACTCGGCAGTGAAACAAATGAAGTTTTACGCAGCAAAGGTATATTCAAGTATTCAGCCTCAGGCGTAGGTTCAAAAATCAAAGTGGACAATAAACCTTATTATGAATATCTCCTGGCGCTTAACAGCAATCACTTAGATGAAGCATTCAAACTTACTTTAAACATTATTGCAACAGCATTAACTTCTCAAATCAAACAATGGCGTTATTCCAAAAGCGCCAATTCATTATTAGCCGATATCGACAAAGCAAGGCAGTTACAAAAAAGTATTTTGCCCGAACATGAATATCGTTTCAGCAATTACGAACTATTTGGTATAACCGATCCTGCAGAAATTGTTGGCGGCGATTTTTTTGACTATCTAAATGTGGGCGACGACAGCGACCGCGTGGGTGTTGTGGTTGGTGATGCCGCCAGTAAAGGCGTTGCTGCCGCGGCTGAAGCTATGTACATAAGCGGCGCGCTGAGAATGGCAAGCAGTTTTGAGATAAAGATTGCTTCTTTGATGAAGCGAATGAATCAACTTGTAAATAAAATATTTGCAGATGATAAATTTGCCTCGTTATTTTACGGTGAGCTTTCCACTGATGAGGGCGGACTATTTCTATATGCAAATGCCGGACAAAATCCGCCAATGTTTATTAGAAGCGATTCTGAGGAGATTGAATATCTCAAAGTTACAGGTCCGCTTTTAGGTCCTGCTCCTCATGCAAAGTACACGATAGATAACATTAACTTTAAAATAGGTGATGTACTTTTAATATACTCGGATGGATTGATTGATTGCGCAGATGGTGAGTTTGAGCAATATGGAGAGGAAAGAGTTGAAGCCGTGCTAAAATCAACAAAGCAACTTTCTGCAAAGGAAATCGCCTATTCTCTTCTGAATGATGTGGTTAACTTTTCTAAGAACGGTAAATATCTTGATGACAAAACTATCGTAGTTATTAAAAGAGTGAAATAAAAAGTTTCATTTGCAAAGTAAGTGGAGGAATTCCTCGCTGCTTAATATATCTAGTTAAAAATTGAGGGATTAAAATGTTAAAATCAATAAACCCTGCTACAGAAAAAGAAATAAATTTTTATAATGAGATGACTTTAGAAGAAAGTTCGTCAATTATAAATTCAACTCATCAAAGCTTTCTATCGTGGAAAGAAACATCTTTCCAACACCGCAGCCTAAAGATGAAAAACGCAGCTCAAATTCTAAGAAAGAAGATTAGGAAGTACGCAGAGTTGATGACCCGGGAAATGGGTAAACCAATAAAACAATCATACTCAGAAGTTGAAAAGTGTGCCTGGGTTTGTGATTATTATGCGGACAATGCCGAAGGGTTTTTACAAGATGAAATAATTAAAACAGATGCTTCAAAAAGTTTTGTCTCCTTTCAACCTCTTGGAGTAGTGCTTGCTGTGATGCCATGGAATTTTCCATTCTGGCAAGTTTTTCGTTTTGCAGCCCCCGGATTAATGGCGGGGAATGGCTGTGTGTTAAAACATTCCTCAAATGTGATGGGGTGCGCGTTTGCCATAGAAGAAATATTTAAAGAAGCCGGATTTCCGGAAAATCTTTTTCGGTCTTTGATTCTCTCTTCTAAAAATATGAAAGAAGTGATAGAACATCCGTTAATTGCTGCAGTAACATTAACGGGCAGTGTGCCTGCAGGAAAGGCTGTAGCAGCTGCTGCAGGAGGCGTTCTAAAAAAAACCGTACTCGAACTCGGCGGAAGCGATCCCTATATTATACTTGAAGATTCAGATCTTGAATTGGCGGCGGAAGCATGCGTTACGAGCAGACTGCTTAATGCCGGTCAAAGCTGCATTGCGGCAAAGAGATTTATAATTCATGAAAATATTTACAATGAGTTTGAAAAACTTTTTGTTGAAAAAATGAAAAGTAAAAAAATGGGTGATCCAATGGACGAAAATAATCACATCGGTCCTCAGGCAAGAAAGGATTTAAGAGATGAATTACATGAGCAGGTTTTGGAAAGTATAGCTAAAGGTGCAAAAGTTTTGTTGGGTGGAAAAATTCCTGAAGAAAAAGGCGCATATTATCCTCCGACAGTGCTTTCAAACGTAAAACCGGGCATGCCCGCTTATGAAGAAGAATTATTCGGACCAGTAGCTGCATTGATAAAAGCAAAAGATGAGACTGATGCATTCCAAATTGCGAATAGTACTATTTTCGGACTCGGTGCGGCAATTTTTACAAAGGATAAAAAACGGGGGGAACAATTAGCAATAGAAAAATTAGATGCCGGTTGCTGTTTCGTAAACGAATTTGTGAAGTCCGATCCAAGACTGCCTTTTGGCGGTATTAAAGAATCGGGATACGGAAGAGAACTATCTCATTACGGCATCAAAGAATTTGTAAATATAAAAACAGTTTACGTGAAGTAATTGTATGGCATATCGTTTACTAAAGAATGAACAACTTTCCTTCGGGTTAAAAAGAATCGTACTTGAAGAGATAGACGGCGCTCTATTCGATTTATCCGATTCAACAAAAAATATTGATGAAGAAATACATTCCGCTCGCAGGCACTTCAAAAAAATACGCGCAGTATTACGATTAGCGCGTCTTGCTATCGGGGAGGAAACTTTTAATTCTGCAAATTTAAATATCAGAGATGCGGCAAGAAATTTAGCTTCCTCAAGAAACAGCGCTGTGATGCTTCGAACACTCGACAAACTTCATTTTAAAGATGACGCATCTAACGTTACAATGTCAGTTATTAAAAAACATCTAGAAGTGAAATATGAAAAGACTAAACTAAGAAAAGGGGAAAGCGCAAAAATTGTTCGGGACACAAAGCGTCTTCTAAATGAAATGAGATCAAACGTTCATCTCTGGGAAATCGAAGGAGATGATTTTAATTTGGTTAATGGAGGGATAAACGATGTTTATTCTAAAGGTAGAAAATATTTAGCAGACACACAGCTATTAACAACTGATTTTATTCTTCACGAATGGCGGAAACATAGTAAATATTTATGGTACACTTTAAAATTATTTAGCAACCTCTGGGCTAATTATTTTAATGCTCTTGCAGCGGAATTAGAAAATCTTTCCGAAAAATTGGGAGAAATAAATGATCTCTCCTTATTTGAAAAAAATCTTAGCGAATTAAGAGAAGATATATCGAGCCAAACTGCAGATGATCTGATCAGACAAATAAATGAACGGAAAAACAAACTTACGGGAAAAGCAATTTTAATCGGCGAAAAGCTTTTCATAGATAAACCAAAAATATTTACATCGCGTGTAAACCATCTATTTACTTTCTGGAAATCAAATCAGTAAAAACTTGTGGAAAAATTAATAGCAGCGAACTGAATTTTCCGATCTGCTGTTTTACTAACAGGGAGAACCGCTCAAATGAAATTTCAAAAATCAATTGGAAATCTCGTTTTTCAAAGTGTAAAAAAATCTACTTGCTGGTTTGTAAATAAACAGAGTTTTTAAAGTCTGTAAATATTCATCTTGCAAATAAGACTGCGCCTGCCTAAATTTTGCTCGGTTTTATAATCGATTATGTAACCTTTGAAAGTTTTTTTTATGCCATCATTGATGAATACATGGATACCTTTTCTTTACCTTTACGGAGTTGGGGGAATATTTTTTTATTCCGGAATGTTTATAGTTAAAAAATGCGGGGGATTAGACCTTTCTAAGAAGCGACACCGTTTCTGGCGAAACGTCCTTTACTTTGGATTTTTCTACTTTGTTGCAATTCATGCTGTCTGGACGCTGGTGGCGCTTTATTTCTAAAAAAACTTATAACAATCGAAACCGTTGGAAATATATTTAGTAATTATCATTGTACTTTTCGGTTTAGCCATTTCTGATCTGATTGTCGGAGTTGGCAATGATGCCGTAAATTTTTTAAATTCGGCTGTTGGTTCAAAGGTTGCTCCCCGCCATATCATTTTAAGTGTTGCAGCTTTAGGAATTTTAATCGGGAGTACTTTTTCCAGTGGGCTGATGGAGGTTGCACGAAAAGGGCTTTTCTTCCCGAATATGTTTTTATTCCAGGAAGTAATGATAATATTTCTTGCAGTAATGCTTACCGATGTAATTCTTCTTGATCTATACAATACATTTGGACTTCCAACCTCAACCACAGTTTCTATAATATTCGAATTACTTGGCGCATCAGTTGCAGTATCACTTCTTAAAATATTAGAAGCAGGGAATAACCCTGCAGAGATTACAAATTATATAAATACAAGCAAAGCATTAGCTATTGTATCGGGTATTTTAGTGTCTGTTGTTGTTGCTTTTTCAGTCGGCGCATTCGTGCAGTTTTTTGTTAGGATAGCGTTCACATTTGATTTTATGAAGCGCATTAAAAGATACGGCGCAATCTGGGGGGCAGTTGCAATAACATTCATTACTTATTTTATCCTTGTCAAAGGCGCTAAAGGTTCATCACTTCTTTCAAGCGATGCTTCGGAATGGATAAATGAAAACACAAGACTGATAATTCTCGGAAGTATTATTCTCTGGGGAATTGTTTTTCAGTTAATAGTATTATTCACTAAAATCAATATCTTAAAGACAATTGTTCTCGCCGGCACTTTTGCACTTGCTCTTGCGTTTGCCGCTAACGATTTAGTGAACTTTATCGGAGTTCCGCTAGCCGGATTAAGCGCTTTTCAAACTGCCGTAAATAGCGATGATCCCTTCAACTTGTTAATGACGGCATTGTTGGAACCCGTAAATACACCAACATTATTATTATTACTTGCCGGCACAATAATGGTCGGCACTTTGTGGTTTTCAAAAAAAGCAAGGTCGGTAACCAAAACGGAAGTAAACTTAGGTCGTCAACATTCAGGTTTTGAGCGCTTCGAGTCATCGGCAGTTTCAAGGGTCATAGTTCGGATGAGCAGAACGCTTTTGGTTGGCGTGCAATCTATTTTGCCGGCTTCTTTAATTAGTTTTGTCAATAGCAGATTTGAAAATGCCACTAATTTAAAAGCGCTTCGCAAACAAAAAGATGCACCTTCGTTTGATTTGATAAGAGCATCCGTAAATCTGATGGTTTCCGCTGTGCTAATTTCATTTGCCACTTCATTAAAACTTCCATTATCAACTACCTATGTTACATTTATGGTGGCGATGGGGACATCTTTATCCGACCGATCATGGGGGCGCGATTCTGCGGTGTATCGTGTTAACGGAGTTTTGACTGTTATCTCCGGTTGGTTTGTTACGGCTTTTTTGGCGTTTACCGTTTCGGGAATATTTGCGTTAATTATTTTTTATGGTGGAATGTTTGCCATTGCAGCTTTAATCCTGCTTGCGGTTTATTTTATTTTTAGAACTCATTTAATTCATAAATCGCGAACTGAGGATGAAGAATTTTCAGAAAAATTATCTCTTGGTAAAGAAAATTTAACGCTGGCTCAACATGCCTTTAATATTGTTGATGAAATAAGCGCTTATATAAGGGAAGCCTCCGCTATATTAAATAACGCAATTAATGGTTTATCGAATGAGGATAGATCTCAAGTAATTGAAACTAAAAAGCAATCGAAGAAACTAAAAAAACAAGTAAACTCAATTATTACTAATATATTTTATACTGTGAAAGTGATTGCTAGCGATGATTATAAAGAGGGGAAGCGTTACGGAAAAATTATTTCTGCAGTGCAGGAAATTTTTAGAAGCTTGAAAAGTATTGTACAAAATAATTTTGAACACATTGACAACAATCATATTCCTCCAAACGAAGAAGAAACAGTACTGCTTAGTAATCTTAAAGATGGATTGTCAGCTTATTTGATCTACATAGCAGACCTATTAAATACAAAACAGATCGGTACTCCGGAAGAACTGCAATCAAAATTTAAACAGTTTGAAGAAATTCATAATACATTTAACGAAGGAATTATTGAGCGCGTAAAATTTGAAAAAACTGAGCCCCGCAATTCACTTCTCTATCTAAGTATATCCGCTGATGCCGATAACATTGCCAAGCATTTGAACACGCTTCACAATCAAGTTCGTTCTGCTTTTTTTGACATAAATAAAAGCAAAACGGTCGCAGAAAAATCAGGAATTTGAATTTCAAGAATTTTGAATTGTTTCCCGGAAGGTTTGAATGATTACAAAGACTGAAAATCCAAATAAAAAAAAATGACGGTTTGAATTTTTAATAGCTCATTGCTGCTTGCCTAATATTGATGAACACTCCCTCCAATAAATTCTCTTAAAACGGAATCGCCGGGAACAGGAGAATCATCTTCGACAGGTCTGACAAAGTTTAAAAACTTTAACACACGCGAGGCGCGCAGATATGCATCTTGCCGCAATTCGTCATCTTTAAATGAATTATCCCACTCAATAAAACGGTTGAGTAATTTCGGTCGGTACAACGCAATTTCATATGGCATAGCGCTGTTAATTATGTAATCGGTAGTGTTAATATAAGGGATTATACTTCGTATTTCACTTGCACGAACATAATGCCAGTGAAGCAATGTTTGTTCGGGATTATAGGCGCGATGAACCGAATCCCGAAGCATTCTTCTTATTAGTCTAATATCAGCCCAGCGGATGTAATTTCCTTCGTAATCTTTCATCTGCATCAGTGGTTCTAAGTAAAGTTTAAATTTCATCTCATCGTCAATAGATTTTGTCATCTCAGGGTAAAGACCGTGCAAACTGTCAATCAATAAAATTTCTTTTTCTTTTAACTGCATTTCTGTCCGGTTTAGATGCCGGGTTCCGGTTTTAAAATCGTAGTAAGGGAGCACTACTTTTTCACCTTTAGATAAACGATAAAGGTGTTCGTTTATCATTTCAAGATCGAGTGCCTGCGGGGTTTCGAAATCGTAGTCGCCAAATTCATCTTTGGGATGAAGAGCAAGGTCGAAGAAATAATTATCGACGTTCATCGTTACAAATTTGAAACCGAGTTTATTTAGTTTTTGATCAAGTTTGATCGTTGTGGTTGTTTTACCTGAAGAGGAAGGACCGCTTATCAAAACCATTTTTAATGTTGATGATTTTTCTTTTATCATTTCAACAGCTTGATTGATCTGATCTTCATAAGCATTTTCACATTCGTGCACTATATGCGGAAAATCTCCGGCTTCAATACGCTTATTTAATTTTTCTATTGTGTCAAGTTCGTGTTGGGAAGCCCAATCAAGCACATGCCAGATCTTTGCCCACGGAATGTACTCGCTTGGTCGGGAGGCATGCTTTAACTCTGCTGCGCGTCTTCTTGCAGCATCTTCTCTGTAGATGATGTAAGCTTTTGCTACTTTTGCGTGCCCGCTTTCAATCAATACTTTTTCAACAACATCCTGTATATCTTCAATATTAGGGTTGCAATCGGGCAGGCATTCATGTTCCAAATGTTCTAAGACTTTATCGGCGAGTTTTTCGGCGAGCTCTTTATCTCTTCCGCCTACGGCAACAGCCGCCCGGTAGATCGCATTCATTATTCTATCTTTATTAAATGGGACAACAGCGCCGCTGCGTTTTATAACATTAGAAAATTTACTCATAATTATCCTGTAGATACGTCATAAAATATTACGTACTAATATTGTTAATAAGAAGATTGATAGCAAGTTGAAGCAGAAGGGAAAAGGAAAGTAGAAAGTAAATAGAAAAAACTGAAAGTGAAAAGTTTAGGGTTACTCTAAAAATCTGTTAACTAACGGATTAACTAACGGATTGCTACTAAAGATTCTCGAAGAGAACAAACTTCGTACTCAATATTAAAATCTGTTTTGATCTCTTCGAACGAAAAATAATTACAAATGAATAGAGTTTTTGTTTGTATTTATTTTCAATTCTGATTAAGTTTTCAGTCAATAAAATTAATTGATAACTATCAGAGGAGATATCTCTGTGATAATAGCTGTTCCTAAAGAAGTTCTGCAAGGTGAAAACCGCGTAGCTGTGGTTCCCGATGTCGCTGTAAAATTTATTAAAGATGGATATGAAGTTCATGTTGAAAAAAACGCCGGATTGAATGCCGGTTTTACTGATGAAAAATATCTATCGGCAGGTGCAAAAATCGTAACTGACGTACACCAACTTTACACTGATGCAGATATTATTTTAAAAGTTCAAAGACCTATTGTGCATCCCGCACTCAATGTTCACGAACTCGATTTGTATAAGGAAGGTACACTTCTTATTACTTTTCTTTATCCGCTTCATTATCCCCAATTGGCAAAGCAATGCGCGGAGAAGGGGATTAACGTAATTTCGATGGATGCAATACCACGCACCACACTTGCACAAAAGATGGATGCACTTAGTTCGCAGGCTAACATAGCCGGTTACAAGAGTGTTATTCTTTCTGCAAACTCGCTTGGCAAAATTTTCCCATTACTTATGACTGCTGCGGGTACGATCTCCCCGGCAAAAGTTGTAATTATGGGAGCTGGAGTTGCCGGACTGCAGGCACTTGGCACCGCCAAACGTCTCGGTGCTGTTGTGGAGGTTTCCGATATTCGCTCCGCTGTAAAAGAAGAAGTGCAAAGTCTCGGAGGAAAGTTTATCGAAGTTCAAACTGACGAAAATATGCAGGATGCAGGCGGTTATGCAAAGGAAGCGTCGGAAGAATTTTTAAAGAAACAGAAAGAGTTGATCTTCAAACACATTACTGAAGCTGATATTGTAATTACAACAGCACTTGTGCCGGGTAAAAAAGCGCCTGTGCTGGTTACTGAAGAGATGGTAAAAAATATGCGCCCCGGTTCTGTTATACTTGATATGGCAGTTGAATTCGGCGGTAACTGCGAACTAAGCGAAAACGGCAAAACCGTTAAAAAGTACGATGTAACAATAATAGGTGAGCCGAATCTTCCGAGCCTGGTACCTACACACGCAAGTGAAGTTTATTCTAAAAATATTCTTGCTCTTCTTTTGCATATAGGCAAACAGGGTAAAGTAGAATTAAATCTTAAAGATGAAATTACAAAAGGCGCGTTGATTACATTCAACAAAGAAGTAATAAATGCGCGCACAAAAGACCTGCTTTAACGGAAAAGTTTCGAAGCGTTAAAGCATTTAACCATTGAAAAAAATAAAGGAATAATTTATGGATGGTGTTAGTTTTTTAATGCTGGTTTATGTGTTTGTTCTCGCAATATTCGTTGGGTTCGAACTTATCACAAAAGTTCCGCCAACACTGCATACACCCCTTATGTCGGGTTCAAATGCAATATCGGGCATTACGATTGTAGGTGCAATATTAAGCGCCGGTTTGGAGGAATTTACAATTAGTACAATTCTTGGAATGGTTGCTGTAATTTTCGCGATGATAAATGTCGTCGGCGGATTTTTAGTTACCGATAGAATGCTTAAAATGTTTAAGAAAAGGTGAGATGAAAAATGAAGACTATAATTGAAATAACTTATCTCGTTTCTTCTGTTTTTTTCATCTTCGGAATAAAAAAACTTAGCTCGCCAAAAACTGCGCGGCAGGGAAATATGTTCGCGGCAATTGGTATGGCGCTTGCAATAATTGTAACACTAATAGACCAAGATGTATTAACATACGAATGGATTTTAATCGGTGCAATTATCGGTTCGACTATCGGAGTTATAATGGCAGTCAAAATTCCGATGACCGGTATGCCGCAGATGGTTGGTTTGCTAAATGGATTTGGCGGCGGCGCTTCACTGCTTGTTGCGCTCTCGGAATTCTATAAAATAATGAATTTCCCCGCATGGAATCATGATGTTAAAACGGATATATCAATCATCGTTAGTATATTAATTGGCGCTGTAACTTTCACTGGCTCATTAATTGCTTTTGGAAAACTGCAAGGACTTGTTACTGGCAGAGTTGTTAAATACCCGGGGCAGCACGCTATTAATGCTTTACTTGTGTTTCTTATTGTTGCTGGAGGAGCATACACTGTAATATACCCCGGAAACGAATTGCTAATACTTGCAATTGCTGCAATTTCATTACTGCTCGGTGTTCTGCTTGTACTGCCCATTGGCGGAGCAGACATGCCGGTTGCAATTTCACTTCTAAATTCATACTCCGGTTTGGCGGCTGCAGCAACCGGTTTTGTTCTTGAAAACAATGAGTTGATAATAGCCGGCGCGCTTGTTGGAGCTTCAGGAATAATATTAACATTAATTATGTGCCGTGGCATGAACCGTTCTCTTTTGAATGTACTTGTTGGAGGTTGGGCTTCGGCTGGCAGCGGCGGACCAGCGCCGGAAGGAAGCACACCAAAGGGTGATGTTAAGTCAGTAGATGCAGAAGAACTTGCAATGATATTTGATTCCGTCTCGACTGTCATAATCATTCCTGGTTATGGTATGGCTGTTGCACAGGCTCAGCATGCTGTTAGAGATTTGGTTAATGTATTGGAGAAAAAAGGAATTAAAGTTCGCTTCGCTATTCATCCGGTTGCTGGAAGAATGCCCGGGCATATGAACGTACTGCTTGCGGAGGCAAATGTTTCCTACGATAAGCTCTTCGCGATGGAAGATATCAACGATGACTTTAACAACACAGATATTGCTTTTATTGTTGGTGCAAACGATGTTGTCAACCCAGCCGCCCGTCACGATCAGAGCAGCCCTATTTTTGGGATGCCGATACTCAATGCGGACTATGCGAAGACTGTTGTAATCAATAAACGTTCAATGAACGTTGGTTATGCAGGCATAGAAAATGAATTGTTCTTTTACCCGAATACTCTTATGTATTTTGGAGATGCCAAAGATGCAATATCAAAACTTACGAATGAGTTGAAAAACTTGTAAATAGATTAGGCACACTATTTTAAATGGTGTGCCTTTTTATTGAGGTAATAATTAAAACGACTTAGTATTTTAACAGATAAAAATTTATTATGTGTTAGAAATTTAAGTTATCCACTTATGTTACGCATGAAATTCTTACTCTTGCTCATGATAGTAATCTTGCACGGTTTTAAATCCGATTAAGAGCACGATTAAGGTCAAGATCAAGACACTTTGCTTAAGGTGAGTTATCCACTTAATTAGAATTATATGTCGAAGAAAAATAACAAAGAACCTACAGTTCCGAATAACGGGGAATCATTAGAAAAAACACTCTGGCAAACAGCAGATAAACTCCGCAAGAATATGGACGCCGCCGAATACAAACATGTTGTATTAGGTCTCATCTTCCTCAAATACATTTCCGACGCTCACGAAGAACTTTACCAAAAATTATTAGAACAAAAAAGTGAAGGCGCTGAC
>MNYQ01000074.1 GCA_001873185.1 Ignavibacteria bacterium CG2_30_36_16
TACTTAACTGCCATTAAAGCGTATTCTGTTTTTTTTGATAATTTCAGCATATAAATAAGACTAAATTAGTCCCATATAACTTAAAAATATTTTTTGTAATATGCAACAAATCCCGCGCTTAAAGTTAGCGGGATCGTTGATAATAAAATCGACTAGAAATTTACTTAAAATCCGAAAAGAGCAACCGAGGTTTTAGCAAGTTCAACAAGGGGTGAAAAATACAAACCAAGGATAACAATGGGAAGTAATAATACCATCAATAAAACAGTATTGGCTATGTTTGGAACAACTGCAACTGTTTGGGAATTTGGACGGGTTAAGTACATGTGTTTTACAACCCTGATATAATAGTAAAGAGAAACAACCGAGTTTGCCAAAGCAATTAGGGCAACAACAATCATATTTGCATCTACAAGTGCAAAGAAAATATAAAGTTTACCGATAAATCCTGCAGTAGGCGGAAGTCCGGTTAAAGAAACCAGGAATATGGTAAGTGAAACGCCAATCAATGGGGAAGTAAATCCAAGTCCGTCATAATCGTCCATATCTTCACTGCCAATTTTATTTGCGATTAGCATAACTATAAAGAATGCGCCTAAATTCATAAAAGCATAAACGGCGAAATAGATAAGAATGGCTATGATTCCCTGATTGCTTAAAACTGCGAGACCTAGCAAGAGGTAGCCGGCGTGAGCAATGCTGCTGTATGCAAGCATTCTTTTTAAGTTGTTCTGCCATAAAGCCGCAAAGTTTCCGAGCGTCATGGTCAATATTGAAATTAAAATCAAAAAGGATTGCCAGTCTATCACATTCACTAAAGTCCAATAACCCTGCAAATTAATTGAATCAATAAAAGTAATTTTAATGAATCTTATAAGAAGCGCAAAACCAGCCGCTTTGCTGGCAATTGAAAGATAAGCTGTAATTGTGATTGGCGCGCCTTCATAAACATCGGGTGTCCAAAAGTGAAATGGAGCGGCAGAGATTTTGAAACCGATGCCGACAAAGATTAATATTCCTGCAAGCAGTCCCACAAGCCCTTGAAACTGAGGAGCCTGCATAAGTGAATTAATTTCGTAAAGGTTTGTGCTTCCGGTAATTCCAAAAATTATAGAAATGCCAAAAAGCATAATACCTGAAGATACTCCTCCATAAATTATATATTTTAGAGATGCTTCTGCATTCCGCATCGTGTTTTTTGCAAAGCCAGCAAGCACGTAAGATGAAAGAGATAAAAGCTCGATTGCGAGATAAAGAAGAATGAAATCGGTAGCAGATACCATAAAAAACATTCCGAGAATCATTCCAAAAATTAGCGTATAATATTCCCCATGTCTGTCAGAATTTTCTATAATTTCTTTTGATGATAAAGAGAACAATACAACAACAATAGATGTAAAAACGATAATAGTTTTAAAGAAAGCGCCGAAGCTGTCCACAACAATCATCCCTTTACCGCCATCAACCGCTAGCGCAAAACCGTTCATACCAAATTGGTCAATAACAAAATAACCTGCAACTAAGATGCCGGCTATTGAAATGTAGGGTAGAAGACTTTTGTTTTTTCCCATAATTAAATCGACAATCACAATGAGCACTAAAGCTAATGTAACTGCAACTTCGGGAAGTAATGAGCCTAGACTGTTTATTATGTAGTTAATATTTAATTCCACGTTATCTTGCTCTGTTTATCATCTTAATAATTATAGTCCGCCGACTGATTTAAAAATTACCTGCGCATCCGCTAAAAATTTCACCATCGAGTTTACAGATGAGTTCATCAAATTAAGCATAGCGGATGGATAGACGCCAAGGAAAATAATTACAACACTCAGAGGAAGGAGCATTAAATATTCTCTTGCTGTAAGATCCGGCAATTTGCTCCATTTTTCATTGAGTTTGCCAAGATAAATTCTTTGCATAGTCCAAAGCATATAACCTGCGCCCAACAAAATTCCGAGTGTTGAGATTATAGTAATTACTCTTATATTCTCCGAGCCGAAGCCGCCGAGGAACACAAAAGATTCGGAGATGAATCCGCTTAATCCCGGCAGACCAATAGCGGCAAAAAATGCGAGAGTAGTAAAGCCGGTATAAATAGGCATTTGATTTGCAAGTCCGCCGAAATCATCCACGCCTCTTGTATGCGCTCTGTCGTAAATAACACCCACAATAATAAAGAGCATTGCTGTAATAGTGCCATGGTTAAACATCTGAAAAACTGCGCCGGAAATACCCAGTGTATTTAACGACGCCATCCCGAGCATCACATAACCCATGTGCGAGATAGATGAGTAAGCAATGAGTTTCTTAAAATCTTTTTGAGCCATTGCGCATAACGCACCGTAGATAATATTTATCATTCCGAACAAACCTATGTACCATGCAAGCTGCACTGTTATTTCGGGGAACATCGGGTAGCATACTCTAAGTATTCCATAGGTGCCCATCTTTAAAAGCACTCCGGCAAGAATAACGGATATAGCAGTTGGCGCTTCAACGTGTGCATCCGGAAGCCAGGTATGAAACGGGAACATTGGAATCTTAATTGCAAACCCTATAAAGAGAGCAAGGAATGCGTATAACCGTAAGTTTGCCGGGTTAAGCGGCGACAAAATTCCAGTTTCAGTATAACTTGCGAAGTTCATCATTTCCAGCATGTTGAATGTGAAAACTTTTGAACCGTTTGCTAATGTTTCTTGAGTCGAAAAATACAATCCGATAATTGCTAAAAGTATTAGTACACTGCCAAGCAAAGTATATATAAAAAACTTAATGGCTGCATATTCTTTTCTTGGACCGCCCCAAATACCGATTAAGAAGTACATCGGTAGGAGCATTATTTCCCAGAAGATATAAAATAGGAAGAAATCGAGAGCTACGAAAACTCCAACCATTCCAGTGTCAAGCAAAAGGAACATTGCAAAATATCCTTTTATAGATTTGGGGATATTCCACGAGGCGAGAGTTGCGATAAAAGTAATTAAAGCTGTTAAGAAAACAAGAGGAGCGCTTATTCCATCTATGCCGAGGAAGTAGTCTATTTTTATCTGCCCGATCCAGGAAAAACCGCTTACGTCGATCCATCTGAATTTTTCAATAAACTGGAAACTATTAGCATCGAACACTCCACCTTTGGCGTAATTAAATGCAGCTAAAATAAAAAGTGATACAACAAGCTGAATACCTGTAATAGCAAGTGTAAGATACTTAATCAGCAGTTCCTGAGTTTTGGGTATGAACATAATAATAAGCATACCCAGCAAGGGAAGAAAAGTAATTAAACTTAATACAGGAAAATGTTCCATTTGAATTCCTAAAATGACTTAAATAAAAACAATAGTATTACTAAAGAAAATATTACAAAAACAATATACGTCTGCACACGCCCGGTTTGGAATGCCCTAAAAAACAAACCAATTAAACCGCTTAGGTAAGCCACAAAATTTACCAATCCATCCACTATGTAAGTGTCAAACTTACCCGAAACATACGAGAATGCACGTGTAACTGTAGCAGA
>MNYQ01000067.1 GCA_001873185.1 Ignavibacteria bacterium CG2_30_36_16
AAGATATATTTAAAAAGAAGAACGGCGTCAGTAAATAAATACAGACGCCGTTTGGTAATTTGTTTGAGTGAATTTTATCACTTTAACATTATCATCTTCTTGATTGATGTATATAATTTCTCTGTCCCGTTTTCAACCGCGCTTAATCGATAGAAATAAACGCCCGAACTCAAATTATACCTGCCGCTCTTAAACTCATATGTATGATAACCACCTGGCATTTCTCCTTCCGAAAGAACTGCCGCCAATTCTCCGGTAGTACTGTAAAGCTCAAGTTTTATACGGCTGTTGTTTGGTAAAGCGTATTCAATTATAGTAGAAGGATTAAATGGATTGGGATAGTTTTGATATAATGAAAAATTTTCTGCAATTATATTTTCCTCATTTATATTAGTGACAGTCGGGCTTCCAGCTTCTTTCCATGCTTTATAAATTATGCTTGTAAGCGTTAAGGAAGCTCTCCTAAACAAATCAATAGTAAATGATGAAGAATATTCCCACATTTTTTGATAATAAAGACTGGAGTACGACCCGCCGCTAAAGCTCTTCGCAAAGTTATCGGCGGCAAGTACCGAATCAACATAATTATAATTGTTATAAATAAAATCAAAAACGTAATTGCTAATGTTTTCAATTGTATCAACATCTCCGCCGGCATAATTAATTTGAGATGAATAGCTGTTGATCATTTGCGATTCATACCGGGAGTGAATTCCGTTTTGATTTGAATATTGCCCGTTGTAGTTGCGCGTAATGTGAAGAGGCATGTGCCCGTCTGCAACATAATGCCCAAGGTCGGAAGCAAACAACATAGCTTTATGCCAGTCCTTTCGTTCAAAACAATTTTTCAGAGAATCGTATGCTGTTATTATTGCCCACGGCAAAATTCCCTGGTCAAGGACAAACGAATAACCATTCTGCGCAACAAGAGAATCAAAATTTTGAAGGATCGTTCCGTTTAAAATAAAATCGTTGTAGTTGTCGATGTCGATGTAATGCTTCGGTCCTTCATCGGGATCGCTGCCTTTTCGTTTGTCTGCATCCGAAGCATGTGCGGCGAGTGAGTCCTGCCAATCGGTCAGAAAGCTTAGCTCGTCCGGTAGTGAGAGAATTATGTTTCCGCTAATTATTCTATGCCCGGTTGAGCCCCAGCCGAGTGAAAGTAAAGCAAGTAAAAGAAGAAAAGGTATCGAGATTTTTAATATTTTATTTTTCATACAACTTGATAATTTAACTGTTATAAATATAATAATGCTGCTGCTGACCCATACGTGAGCTTACTGACATGTATACCAATTAGCCACAACTACTTTTATCCCCTTGTTCTGTGCTTTTCATTGGTATGCATCTTTTCTCAGATCTAATGATAGAACAAAAACAGTCTTTTGAATTTCATCGATTACATAAAACAACCTATATTTCCCGATTCTGTAACGCCAGGTTTCGGGTTTGTAGTCCATCAATTTTTTTATATTGTTTCCGTAGTGTTGTTCTTCTTTTAACTGGGGATAAATATGTTGTAGAAGTTTCCTTTCAATGAAGGTCTGACCGCGATTGGCGATTTTTTTAATTTTCTTAATAAATTCGTCGGTTTCAAAGATCTGATAATTATTCAACAAACAGTCCCTTTTTTGATTTCATATCGGTCAAACCACGTTTCATACTTTTATTCAATTCAGTATTATTGCGTATTTCCTCCATCTCAAATTCATCTACAATAACATTATGTTCGATGAATCTTTTAACGGCTGTTTCAATAAAATTAGAAATGGGTCTACTATCTCTATCTGCTAACTTTCTAAAGACTTTATAATTTTCTTCGCTTAATCGAAGAGTGATTGTCTTGGACATACAATAACCTCAAGGAATGTTTATCGTTTCTTTGCGTTCAAATGTATTCTTATCTGTCTAAATATTCAACGTCATTTTTATAACAAGGGGGACAACAAATCCTCACGAATTATTCAGTTCACATACAAGTTATTTAAAATAAAAAATCCCGGCTGCCATATAGCAACCGGGATTTAATAAGAGTTAAATCAGCTTACTTCAAGAGCATCATTTTCTTTGTGTTAACAAAGTTTTTGCCGGATGCTTTTTCTACAGCGATCATTCTGTAGATGTAAACACCAGAAGCAAGACGATATTTATTTGCAGAAACATCAAGAGTATAAAATCCTGCTGCCTGCTCGTTGTTAAATAGCTGTGCGACTTTTTGACCTGTAATATCATACAATTCAATTGTAACAATGCTATTTACCGGAATTTGATAATTTACTTTCGTAGTCGGGTTGAACGGGTTCGGGTAGTTCTGGCTTAAACCAAAAGCTACAGGCACTCCGATTTCAACTTCGGTTACGTTACTGTACTCGTATGTACCATCAAGATCGACCATTTTCAATCTGTACTGATATTTACCCGAGTTCAGGTTTTTATCCATAAAAGAATATTCTTTCTTTTCTGTGCTGGTACCTGCTGCACGAACGCTTCCAACAACTTCCCAATTACCGGTTAAGCTTCTCTCAACCTGGAACATAGAAGTATTAGTTTCGGTAGCTGTCTTCCAGTTAAGTATAACATCTCTGTCTTCAGCCGTAGCTGCAAATGCTTCAAGTTCCACAGGAATTTGAGCAGATGATTTATAAACACCGAGACCGTTATTTGTAGAAAGAACATAAATGTAAGCTGTTCCGTCAGGGTTAACCATTATGTCAACATCGCCCGTACCGCCTACGTTAGTATTTGTACCAAGCGGAGTTGTTAAACCGTAAGTTATTGCAAGTGTAAGGTCACCATTAGGAACTTCAACAATGCGTGCGTTTTCATTACCGCCGCCATATTGATATGTAGCGAAATATTCGCTGCCGTTTACAGTGCCGATAAATCTAATTGCATTGCTGCCTGTAGCTACAACTGTTCCCGGAACTGTGCCGAGCAGTGTACCATCGGCTGCATATTTTTTAGCTGACTGTCCGCCTGCATTCCAGTAGAAACTGCCGCCCCAAATTGGACCAACAGAAGCACTACCGCCGGCAGCGCCGTCACTTAAAGTAATGATTTCCGGAGTAGCATTAAAGGAACCGGCTGTCATAGTCCATTTGTAAACTTTGCCAATACCGGCTGTTGCGCTGGCTGCAAAAATTGCTGCTGAATTATCATTAAAATTGAATGCAACCGAAAACTTATCGCCGAGACGAACAGCTTCAGAAGCAGTGTAATCAACAACTAGAACTGGTGCTGAACTTAAAGAATCGGAATTCCACTTGTAAACTTTGAAAGCTGCAGTGGAGGCGTTGGTTGTCATATTACATGCGAATATTTGACCGTCACCCGAAACTTCAACATCGTTAAGTGCAAATAAACCGCCGGATACTCCGGTCGTATTTAGATCGCTAAGATCAGCGCCGGTTAAACCGTCAAGCATCTTAACAAAAAGACCTCCGTTACGACTTACGACAAATACTCTATCTTCAAGCGCTTTGTCGGTGCCAACGTTGATCTTTCCATGTCCAATTCCGCGTTCGTTATTGGCTGTAGAAAACCAAGCAGGAAGATTTCCGTTTGCAACGGAACGTTCCCATGTGGTTTCTACCGGAGGT
>MNYQ01000138.1 GCA_001873185.1 Ignavibacteria bacterium CG2_30_36_16
TCTATAAATATTTCGCTCCTCTGGAGCGAAGATAAACAAGTTAAAAACTCCGTTAGGAGTTAAATATTTATAGAACTGGATAACCCAAAACAAACCGCACTCCATTAGGAGTGCCATATAAAAAATAGAAGCATTTAGTAACCATATTCAATTATATTTTAATGATTTACACAAATTATTAATAAAATTAAGGTGACGCATATGCGCAAAGCGGGACGCAATGACAGTGAGGTCATTCTTTTAATAAATAAAGGCAATGCCTTTTTTGGTAACTCGCAATGATATAAAAACCGCTGGATGTATGATTAAATTATAAGGAGTAACGAAAATGAATAACGGAAACCAAAGGGCACAAATTAAACCGGGAGCGCATGTAAAAATAGTTTTAAAAGAAGATCAAAGAACCGGCGAGCTAACCGAAGGATATGTAAAAGACATACTTACTAATTCTTCACAACATCCTCACGGAATAAAAGTAAGATTGGAAACCGGCGAGGTTGGAAGAGTAAAAGAGATACTTGATTAATTTGTTTTTTTTTGTTCAAGGATTTGATTTCTTCTTAAAGAAACGTGATATTGCAATCAGATTTTTTGTTCTACTCATTTAAAGATTAAAATGGAATCAGATATAAAACTTGCGGTATTAATTGATGGAGATAATATCCCCTCAGCTCACGTTAAAGAGATGATGGAAGAGATTGCTAAATACGGCAACCCAACAATTAAAAGAATTTATGCCGACTGGACTAAACCTACTTTATCTAAATGGAAAAATGTCCTTCTCGAAAATGCTATTACACCAATACAGCAGTACAGTTACACCACAGGTAAAAACGCTACTGACTCGGCGATGATTATTGATGCGATGGATGTTTTGTATTCGGAAAAAGTTAACGGATTTTGTCTCGTCTCAAGCGACAGCGATTTTACGCGCCTTGCTACGCGCCTCAGAGAAGCCGGTATGAAAGTAATAGGTATAGGCGAGAAAAAAACTCCCGCGCCATTTATTGCAGCGTGTGATAAATTTATTTATATAGAAATATTGCGGCAGCGCAGTGATGAAATCATTGACAACGGACCATCGGATGCAGCAAAGAGTAAATTATCTAAAAAGAGCGAGGTGGATAAAATTACTCCGAGCGTGATAAAACTAATTTCTACAACTGTTTCTGATCTGGCGGATGAAGATGGTTGGGCTTTTCTTGGAGATGTTGGAAATCTATTGCAGAAAAAACAACCGAACTTTGATTCAAGAAATTACGGATTTTTAAAACTCACTCCTTTGATCAAATCAATCGGTAGTTTTGAAATTGATGAAATTCAAAAAGGAAAATTAAAATTGATTTATGTTAGAAATAAAAAATAGAGATAAGACAATCTATTCTTTTAATTAAACAAATTAACTAACCTCTTACTTTGTTGAATGATTTAACGCATCAAAATCATTTTCTTCACGGAATAATAATCCCCCGCTCTGAGTGAATAAAAATATACTCCACTTGCAAGATTATATCCTCCGCCCGTTGAAGTGAATTCAATTTCATAACTGCCGGGCGCTTTTGTTTCATTTATCAGAGTTGCAACTTCATTGCCTATCGCGTCGTACACTTTCAATAAAACACTTTGTTGAGATGCACCACCATGCGTCTCATTAAAAGGAACGCTATAATAAATTTTTGTTGCTGGGTTAAAAGGATTTGGATAGTTCTGTAACAACTCAAATTTAGCCGGGATGTTTTTTTCTTCAGCAACTGTCACAAGCGGACCAAGGCAGCTCCACTTCACAGCATCAAAAACAATCTCTTCGGCTGCAGTTGAAGATGCATCGCCCAACCGAACCATTCCGCCGCCGGCATTAAAATTATAACTGCCGAGAGAAACCCATTCGTTGTTAAAATCTTTTTGACGGATTATGACTGTGTCCTGTCCTTCATTGTGAAGTATTTTATAACGAGCATCGGAAGCGTTGGAAAAGGGAATATAAGCGGACACTTCATAATAACCGCTTTGCGCAAGTGTTGGACGCCATATTGCATAACATGTATCTTTAATGCCCGACGAATTTGTGTATGCAAACCAAAAATGATTTTTATACCCTTGGTTTTTATCATTCCATTTGCTCATCGAAGCAGGCGCTTTAGTGTTGAGATAAAACCCATCTTCAAATTCCATATCGTCAACGATAGAGTCTTGTACTGCATGATTATCATATCGATGTTTGATACACCATGCAACTCCGGTTAAATTTTGAAATCCATTGTTGTAGCCGGGCCAATCATATTTGACATCTTTGCCATCATAGCTTGGATAGTTTGGAGTATTTTTATTTCCGTATGGATCATTAAAGATCAGCGTTCGTTCTGTATGAAGCCCTTGAGCAACAATTAAATGCCCGGCGGTTGTAAGCATCACACACATTGTGTAAGGATAGCCTGCTTCAACTTCGGCTTTCGCTTCCGAATAAGGCGGCGCTTCACTTTGAACGGAGTTCAATCCGTGTTTTTGGTAATAGCTCGCCATACGCGTGTGCGGAGATCCGGCGCTCCACATATATCCAAAACCACCCCAGGTTTCACTGCCGTTAGGATCACCAGAAGATGCTTGATAATAATATTCTTTGAATCTGTATTTCTCGGCAACATATCTTCCCCACTGATTAGTATGCCCCGGTGAAGGCCATGAACACCATCCTTCCCATCTCGGAAGTAATTTGTAATATGCAAGAACCATTGAAGCTGCTGTAGGCGCGCACGACCAATGCCCGTTATGCCAATCTGGTGTATCATAAACCTGATGAACGTAAGGAATATTAAGTGCAGTAATTTTTTCAATCGAATTCGATATCTTAAAATATTGAGGTTGAACTGTTGAGGTTGAATAAATTAATTTGTGAGAAGTTAATTTTTGTTCTGATGAAAAATATTTTGCCGAAATTATTTTATTCTGATTATAAGTATGATATATAATTTGTTTATCATCCGGAGAAAATGCCGGATCCATTTCATTAACTTCCGGCGTGTTGGTTAAGCGAACTACCTTTTCATCTTCCGCGTTGTAAATGAATAAATCGGTATTTACGAGTTTCATCTCTTTAACATATTTTTTGTAAAAGATTACTGATGATGAATTATTAGCCCATGAAGGAGAAAAACCCTCGCCCACTATAATGTTTTTTCTTTCTTCTAAATTGTAAATAATTATTTGTCCGCCTAATGAGGAGTATAATAAATATTTGGAGTCGGGCGACCAGACGGGGTTAAAGTATCCGAACCTATCATCGCTTACTTTTATTTTTCTTTTTGTTTGTAAATTAAGAATAAATATCTGATCGGTTTGGTCATTGAATGCTGCATATTTGCCGTCGGGCGAAATTGGAGCGATGTTTGAGTAACTGCCGAGTTCAAATTGCTTTACCAACTCTCTTTTTAAGACAATTAATTTGCTGCCTAAAGTAAATGCGATAGCGTCGTCATCAGCAAACGACGGCTGCCCGGCAAGTGATTGTGCTTCCGCTAATCGAATAGTTTTGTTGTCAGCCAATTTATAAACAGCCGGAATTTGTTCTCCCGATTCATTTATGATTTTATATCCGATTAATGATCCGTTTTTATTGATAGTAAAATATCTTCCGCAGTTGGGGGATGAAATTAAAGTTTGAATTTTATCATCTTTTAACAAATAAATTGATGAAGCATAATTATCAGTAAAGACCACGCCTGACGATGTAAATGAAGGGTTTGTAAAATAACCTCTTTCTTCAATTTTATCCTGGGCGATGAGAACGGAGGAATAAATTAACAAAAACAAAAATGGAGCTGATACGAATTTCATAAACCGTGCAAGTTTTTTACTAAATTAATCAAGACAAATATACTTTAAATTATTCTTTTCATCACAATAAAGAATACTTCTATATAAAACTGTAATGAAATTGATATTAACGCAGGTTTCGCTCCGGGTGATTTTTTTTAATAAATGATATATTTGGATAAGATAAAAATTAGAAGATGGTTTAAATTGGAATATTCAACTCTTTCAGTTCACAGAATTGAGAAATATTTTTTAATTGTATTTTCTACTTTGTTAATTTTAGCAAATTAACAGTAGTTTAAAAAAGGAGCGCTATACTTAGCGCTCCTTTAATCGAGGGGTTCTATGCTTTTTAAAAATTATCTTATAAGGTTTGTTATTTCCTGCAGCAGGTTATCTGCGGTTGTTATCACCCTGGCACTTGCCTGAAAACCTCTTTGCGAAACGATCATCTTCGTAAATTCTTCCGAGAGATCTATGTTCGACTGCTCAAGCGCGCCAGCTAATACAGTAGTAGCGGAATCTTCGCCCATCGAAGTTATTCGCGGTTCGCCGCTGTTTGCATAAGCAGTAAACATATTCTCACCGCTGCTTATCAAACCGTTGAGGTTAGGGAATGTTGCAACCATTATTTGCGCGAGTGTTTTTGAACTTCCGTTTGAGAAGATACCCACTATGTTACCGTACTGATCTATGTTAACATTTGACAATGAAGCTGAAGCCGATCCGTTCTGACTTAAAGCCGAAACAACCGATGAAGAAGCTGTTTGCGTTACTCCGTTAAATCCGCTTCCGAAATTAAGATCAACAACTACTGGATTACCGCCGCCGCTTGGGACAAATGTAAATTGCGGATTGTTCGGTGCGATGTTCGCCGGGTTAAGTGTACCATCGGAATTGAATGTCATCGTACCCGTTGCAGTAGCAATCTGTTGGTTTACAGTGCTTGTCGCCGGAACGCTGGCTGTCCATGTCCACTGGTTATCATTTATTTTTGTAAATTTAATTGTAACCTGATGCGCATTGCCAAGTGAGTCGAAAGATGTAACCGACCCGCTTACAACGTTAGGAACTCTGTTTCCGTCTGCAGAAGAACTTAAAGTTGAAGTGGCAGAATTTTGAGTAACTGCTGTACCGTCAAAAGTTAAATCGATGTTGCTGGCAGGGATATTTATTCTGTTATTTATTCCGTCGAATAAAGCAACAGAAGCTGCATCCATTACAAACGTACCGGAACCTGCAGGATTTTCTTCAAATTGAATTGGATTTGCAAGTGCGCCATTTCCTACTGAAATAGAATCAGCATCAAGCACATCGTAGCTGAGAGTGTATTCATCGGGATTAGCAGTTTTTGTGTAAGTTAGTTTTAAAGTATATGCATCGCCGTATTCATTATAAACTGTCGATTCAGTTTCAAACGGTCCTGCCAATGCAGAATTAATATTACCGATCTGTAAAACTTCTTCGGATCTTGTCAAAGGCGAACTCGATTTTAAGTTGCCACCCCAGTTAATAGCTGTTGTTGCTTCTGCCGGCAGTTTCATATTAGTGTCAATAATAACATCTTCAATTGTATTTCCAGGAGGCACAACACCATCACTGTTGGCAATTTTGCCTTGAACAATTGAACCGTTTTGCGAGCTTACTAATTTACCGTCTGCATCAAATTGGAAAGCTCCGGCGCGTGAGTAAACAAGCTCGCCGTTGTTTTTCATAACAAACATACCGGGACCCTGAAGCGCTAAATCGGTTGTGATACCGGTTCTTTCAACAGTGCCCTGATTCCAGTTTCGATCAATTGAATTTACTCGTGTACCAAGACCAACTTGAAAAGTATTTGTACCGCCGGTTGATTTGGTTGGGTTTGTACCGGCTTTGATAAACTGGTTGAATGCGTCGCTGAATGTAATTCGCGAGCCTTTGTAGCCGATAGTGTTAACGTTAGCTATGTTGTTGCCAATTACATCCATCATAGATTGATGATTTCGCAAACCGGACACACCACTAAAAAGAGAATTGAGAAGTGACATAATAACCTCCTAAGGTTTTAAGTTATATTTTCAAAACCGGCTTCAGTCAGTCAGCCGATCTCAGAGCGTCCTTAAAAGGTCCCGCTCTATCGTTAATTAAAAAAAATTATTTATGCAAAAACTACGCTGTCAATATTTGTAAATACGTTTTCATCACTCCCTTTGAGCGCCATTGCTGTTATAACAGTGCGGTTAGGAATGTTTATAATGAATACCGTATCGTCCATCATTACCAATGAATCTTTAGAACCTTTTAACTCTGCTTTAGCAACTGCGTTCTCAATTTTACTCATCTCATTTTTGCTAAGCTGAATGTTCCGGGTTTCTAATCTCTTAAGAGCATGACTTGAAAATTTTATCTTCTCAAGTTCCCGTTGAAAAACCGACTCAAACGCTCCGGTTGAATCAACTTTACTCCTAAAAGGATTCTGATTCTCTATTATCGGTATAAATGGAACTTTAATACCATTTACTTCAGCCATTATCTTTCGCCTCCTTGCTGCGGATTAATTACTTCCAAAATATCAGAGAGCATGTATTCAATGTTATCTACTATTAGAACTGTTCCTGTGTCTTTAAATCTTACTCCGTTGATTGTGCCGTATAAATAACTTTCTATCGTCATTGCGGTGCCTTGAGTGTTTAAGGCTTCAACTTCGTATCTGTAATTACCTGTAGGAACTTTGTTACCGTTATTATCGGTAAAGTCCCAGGAAAGTTTAGTCTCTCCTGCTGCCGTTGAAGCATTTTCAATGGTTTTTATTAACACACCATCTTCATTAAATATTTTAATCTTTACAGACGATGCATCGGTAGGCAGTTTGTAACCAATACGAACGGAATTTTGACCGTCAAATTTTATTGCTGTTGTTGCAAGCTTAACATCGTTGCCAATAAGGTTTGCAGTTAAAGTATTGTTGATGGACTGCGTTAAAAGAAAGTTCGCATCAATTGCTTGCTTTGTATATTCATTTAAGTTTGATAATTGTTCAAGCGAACTAAACTGCGCAAGCTGTGCTGCAAAATCAGCGCCTTCCATCGGGCTTAGCGGATCCTGATATTTAAGCTGTGCAAGCATCAGTTTCATAAATTCGTCTTTGCCCATAGTACTTTTTCCGCTGACTGCGGGAGTGCCTAAGCCTATATTTGATATTCCGTCTATCATAAAAACTCCTATGCAAGAAACTCGTAAGTGTTATAACCCATACTTCTTAATCTTTTATCAATTCCTTTTTTCTTATCTATTTTTGAATCGCCTTCTCCGGAATTAAATTTTTTCTTCTGTTCGTATGTGCGTGATGATCTTTGCTCATGTCCGGCAAGATTTATATTTACCGATGCAACAACGACACCGCTCTGAATTAAATTTTGTTTTAGTACATCAATATTATTTTGAACAACCTGCCGTATTGATTCTGATTCTACTTCGATATTTGCGTTAACTGTGTTTTCTTTAATATCAAGCATTACTTTTACTTCGCCGAGATGCTCGGGAGAAAGCTTAAACGTCATGCTTGTTTTCTCCCCCAGCTTAAAGAAGTTTGTTATCTCTTTAACAACATCAGCCGCTTTAATAAATTTCATAGTCTCATCAATATGAGAAGAGAAATTTGTTTTCACCTGTGCATTTTCTGTTTTGTTAATTTCGCTTTGCGGCGATGCGCTTAATTTGTTCTCGCTATTGTTTAATTCATTGCCGGATGATTTTGTATTCGTCTCTAAAGAAACATGATCGTCGGGTTTTTGATCTAACATTGCCGATTTTGTTTTTTGATTATTCTCAGGTTCAGCAAACGCGGTTTCTTTTGGCGCTGCTTCCGGTGCGCTGTTTGAATTTGTTTTTATTGCTTTAACTTTTTCGGGTTGAGCAAGAACCTCTTCTGTGTTGAAAATATTATCTTCTTTAAGATTTATTTTGGGGTCTGATGTTCGCTCTGCCATTTTTGAATTTAGCTCAACATCATTTCCCTTGAAAGGTTTATTTTTTTGCAAATTGTCTTTTGTCGGCTTTTCATCATCTGTTATTATAAAGCTGCTAAAAGTTTTCTCAATATTTTTTAAAAACAAATTGTTTTTTTCAGATGGAAGTGATGCGGATGTTTGATGTTTCACTTCTTTCTCATGGACAGTGTTTTCTTTTATTATTGGTTTTTGAATTTCTTCATCTTCTAATTGATTTACTTTTTCGGATTCAATTTCTTTTTCGTCAATAAGAGAATTATTTGATTCTGTTTTATCCGTTTTAAATTCGGTCTTACTTAAGGCTTTGCCGCTGATCTTCGTTTCATTTATTTCTTTTCCAACAAGATTTTTGTTCGCTGCTTTTTCATCAACTGCTGCTTCTTTTAAAAATGTAGTTTCTTTTTCTGAAAAGTTCAATTTGATTTTAGCATCGGATTTTAATTCCGCCTTTTCATCAGTTGTTTTCAAAGTTTCTTTAGCATTAACCGACGGCTCTAACTTTTCCTCATCAACAATAACTTGCTCGTTAGTTTTCAAAATGGACTTGTCGTTTCCCATAAGTTTTGATGACTTATCCGGTGTATTAATTTCCACTCCGTTGAAATGGTTGCTGTTTAAAGTTTTCCCAAATTTAACTTTTGAAATAACGTCTATTTTTTCAATGGGATGTAATTTGAACCCGGCTTGAGGGCCCACAGATTGTTTACTCACCGCGACCTCTTGTTTAGCAGTCGAAGCCTCACTTGCCATCGCGGCAAATTTCCCCTGATTAATTGTAAGTCCGTCTTTCAGAATGTTATTTGAATAAACAGCTTTTAAGTAATTACTCTCAAAAGGTTTTTGCTCGGTTTTAGTATAGTCAACTGATATGCGGCTTACTAACTGTGGTTTTGTAATTTCAAAAGTGTCATCGCCGCTTAAACTTTTTACATGGTTAAAAAGATTAGCTGTGTTTTTTATGCTGCCATCCGATTGAGTAAAAAGTTCAATTTTAATCCCGCGGTTTATTTTATTAAAACTTTCAACGGTTTTCTTTTCAACCTCAAATTTAAATAGCTTATTGATGGTTTTTTGGTTCTCTGTTTGAACTTCTTCGTTAGTTATTACTTTTACTTTCGGCAAGTTATAACCTTTTGGAATATTGATAACCTTAGTTTTTGAAGATTGCCTGGCAACGGTTTTTTCTTCAGGTGAAAAATTTACTTTGGGATTTTTTTCGGAATTGAGCAAAACTTTTTTTTCTACTTTAGTGTTAATGGTCGGCTCTATTTCTTCGAGTATGTTCGTTCTGAAATTTGTTCTCTCCAATTTTTCTTTATCGGAATAAATAATATTTTCTTGAATGCCGGTTTTTAATTCCCCGTTTGTTGTTGCTCTTTCCACTCCGTGCAAATTTATTTTTTTTGCTTCGTCTTTCACCGAAACATCCGGATGCTCAATGATAATCTTTTTCACATTGATTAAAGAAGCCTCTGCCGGTTGAGTTTTTTCAGTTGCAATTATTTCATCAACAACTTTATTGACTTCACCATTATTTCCATTTTGAGTAACAGCTTTTTCAACATCTAATAATGTTTCTTTATCCACTTCTTGGTTCTCTTCAATCATTAAATTCGCTGCATTATTTGCACTTTGAACCTTTATTGAATCGACTTCACCGGATATATTTTGATGAGTGGTTTTTTGTTCCGGTTTCTTTACATAACCCTTTAAAAGACTATCAACTTTGAATTTTTCACTGTCTTCAAAAGTGTTGTTCAATTCAAAAGTTAGAACACTATTGTTTTCAAATTGAAGAATTTCATTTATCGGTTCTTTTTTTGTTTTAGCTTCTTCCGCAATTTCAATTTGATTTTGTAGAATCGATTCTTGTTGTGTTGGAATTATAGAAATCTTTTCATCAGTTAGATCGTTTTCCAATGTAACCCAATTACTTTGCGATAATTTCTGTGAACTATTTACTGCTTGGAAATTAAACGTGTAGATTTTATCATCCGCCTGAACCACAAGACTAAATTTTTCTTTTTCATTTACAGCTTTTAAAGACTCCTTTAACTTTTCAATTTCATTACTAAATGATTTTTTATCGGATTCCGTTGAGATAAACTGCGACTTGGCAGTTTTAGTTAGTAGACCTAGCTGATTTAACAATGAAAATATTACATCGCCTGAAACTATTTCTGTTTCTTTAGTGGCGGGGCTATTTGCATCTTCAACTAATTTAATAGACTGTGAGGGATTTGTATTTTGAGCCAACGTTTCAAACAATTTTTGTAAGACTTGTTCTACTTCTTCAGATTCAAATTGGTTTAATTCAAGCGAAGCAACGGGCAACGAATTTACACCGGTATTTTTCTCTGCTTCTCCGGAGTCATTTACTAACGAGAGTTTCAACTCATCCGGATTTTTAAAATAAATTTTGATGATATCCGAGAACAAATAATTCGGACTCGCAAACTTATTAGTTTTTGCTGCCTCAATTGAGCCGGCTGTCGAAAACGCATTAAAAAAAAGAGGATTAAAAACCATTACTGTCTTACTTTTATTATTCTTTGTACAACTTCAGGATTCAATTGCGATAAAATGTCCGCCGCTTTTTTCTTCTTCATGGCGTAAATAATATCTCTTGCTACATTATCGGAATAATTCTGAATTATTTTAGCTGCACGTTTTGAGTCCATTGCTTCGTAGAGTCCTGCTGTTTTTTTTGTCCAGTCTTTATACTCTTTGGTTACAATAACTTTTTCTTTGACCGATTCTTCAGAACTTACGTTTTGGGTTGTAACAGGCTGCTGTTTTTTAACTTCTGCTTTTATTTTTTTTATGCTGTCTGCTAATGCAGTAAGATCTTCTTTTCCCTTCGGGGGATTTCTTATTTCTACCATTACTGAATCAGTTTTAGGATCTTCATTGGGAGCAGCTAATTTATTAATTATACCTTTCTCAATGAGGTTTGGCGGTGCTTTGGCTTGTTCGAGAGTTTTAGGCTTAATTTTAATTGTCTTTGGCGCAGTGAAATCAAAAGCAAAAATATTATCGCAAGTATTATTCAAGTACATTATTGCAATTGTAGTGATTACAAATGCAGCAAGAAAAGCCGCAGTTAATATTAGTTTCCCTTTCACCTGTTTCCTCTTATATATTTTTGCGTAGCCATCTCGTTTATAGAATCCATTTCAATTTTATTTTCATTTAGCTGAAAAATTTCTAAATGATTTTCTTTCAGTGTGCCAAACATCTTATTCTCTTTGGATTTTTGAACCAATTCAATCATCTTTTCATCTTTCTTCAACTCAAGCTGATTTATTTTCAGTTTGATTAAAAGAAGCTGCTGCTTTAAATCTTCTTCGTATCCCTTAATAAACTTTAATTCGAAAGACGAAAGTTTTTCATGCGATATATCTCTCTTTGTATTGTTACCTCTTTCCACAACCTGATTATATTCCTGCCTCTGTCTTTCAATAAATGCGTCTATTTCTGCCAATTCTTTTGCCGCTTTTTTTTCAAGAGAGTCTTTTATTTTTTTTATTGATTCAAATCTGTAATTAAACTTTGACATATTTTACACCAACGGTTGTTCAATTATTTCATGAAGTCTGCGCACAGTTTCTTCAAACAAAGCTTCTTCAAGTATATCCTGTTTTAAGAATTTTCTAAGCGAATTAATTTTAGAAAGTGCATGATCAATCTGCAAATTACTTCCCCGGACATAAGCGCCAATGTTAATCAGGTCCTCCGCTTCCTTGTAGGTAACAAGAATTTCATTAAATGCCATTGCTCTCAAACGATGATCTTTGGATACAATATCTGGCATAACGCGGCTTACGCTTTGCAGAGGATCAACCGCAGGATATTGCCCTTTATTAGCAAGCCTTCTGGAGAGAACAATATGCCCGTCAAGTATCGAACGCACGGCATCCGCTATCGGTTCATTCATATCATCGCCATCAACAAGAACAGTGTAAAAACCTGTGATTGATCCCGAACTTGTCGTACCGGCTCTTTCGAGAAGTTTTGGCAGAATTGAAAAAACAGAAGGAGTATAACCTTTAGTTGTAGGCGGTTCGCCAATTGTTAAACCAATTTCGCGCTGAGCCATAGCAAACCGCGTCACCGAGTCCATCATTAAAACAACATCCATCCCGAGATCACGAAAATATTCGGCGATTGTTGTTCCGAGAAATGCGCCTTTCATTCTTATAAGAGGCGGCTTATCACTTGTTGCAACGACAATAACAGACTTTTTCAATCCCTCTTCGCCAAGATCTTTTTCGATAAATTCTCTAACTTCTCTGCCGCGTTCACCTATTAGAGTAATAACGTTAACATCTGCATTTGTATTACGGGCAATCATACCAAGCATAACGCTTTTGCCTATACCGCTGCCCGCAAAAATTCCGGCTCGCTGCCCTTTGCCGATAGTAAGTAAACCATCAATTGATCGCACGCCTGTTTGAAGAGGAGCTGTTATTCTTTCTCTCGTTAATGGGTTTGGCGGGTCAGCATAAATAGAGCGGATTGAGCTGGTAATAATTTCACCTTTACCATCTATCGGATTTCCGAGTCCGTCTAAAACTCTTCCTAAAAGCGCTTTTCCAACGCCGATTGAAAACGTCCGCCCCGAAGCTATTATTTCGCACGAAGGAGAAATTTTTCTAACTTCACCAAGCGCAATCGATAATACTTTCCCTTCTTTAAAGCCGACTACTTCAGTCTTACATACTTCGTTGCCGTCGTTATCAACGATAGAACATATTTCACCGAGGGACACATTTGGTCCGCTTGATACAATCACCAGACCGATTACATCGTTAACCCTGCCATTAACTTTTATAGTATCCGCTCGATTAATTACGCGCATATACCGCTGAAATATTTTTTCTTCGATGTTCATTTTAGTTTGCTTCTAACGAAAGCTCAAACTGCTTTTTAATTTCATTTATTTGTGTAGAAAGCCGTGCGTCTACATTTCCAATTTCCGACTCAATGAAACAACCGCCTTCTTCGATTCTGTCGTCCGGTTCAAATTTAATTTTCGAAAAAGTATGTTCCGAAAAAAGATTTTGACTGTCATTGTTTATTAATTGAAAATCTTCCGGGTTTAGCCTTACAATTGTATTATTTGAACCGAGCACTTTTCGTATCGATTCCATTAATATTTCATTTATATGAGACGATGACTTTACTTCCCGCTTAACTATTTTTTCACCAATTGCTATGGATAGTTTAACAACCAGGTTTTCAAATAACGGATCATATGCCGAAAGATTTTCATTTATTTCATTAAGGATTTTTTCTGCTTCGGAATATTTTGTCATTAATTGAGCGGCATATTCTTTTTGCAGTTGAGTTACAGCTTCTTCATGCCCTGTCTTATAACCCTGCTGATATCTCTCATCAAGCATTTCGCGCAGACGGTCTTTTTCTTGTGCAGCTTCTTGCACTTCTTCTTCAAACGAATCTTTAAGTTTGATGTTGATTTTACATGGCTTAATGCCAAGCTTAATTACATTAGACATAAATTTCTTCCGCCCCGCCTCTGACATTAAGAGCTATCTCACCCTGTTCTTCAAGTCTTTTAACAACATCAATAATTTTATTCTGTGCTTCTTCCACTTCTTTTAGTTTTACCATTCCCATGTATTGCAATTCTTCTTTAAGAAGATCCGCGGCACGCTCGGACATGTTGGCAAAGATTTTCTCTTTAAGTTTTTCGTCAACAATTTTAAGCGAAAGTCCGAGGTCTTTTCTATCGACTTCACGCAAAATTTTCTGAATATCTTTATCCTGAATGTTTACAATGTCATCGAACAAGAACATCAATCGTTTTACTTCCATCGCAACATCCGGATCGCGCTGCGAAAGTTGATCCATTATTTCTTTACTTAGCGAAACACTTGTTTTATTAAGAATACTTGCAAGACTTTTGGTTCCGCCTATTTTACTTAATGACTGACCGAGACTAACGCCTGCCATATCATCAACCACGCGTTCAATCTGCTGAAGTGTTTGGGGAGAAATTTTTCCGAGCGTTGCAATCCTATGCACAACGTCAATGCGAAGCGAATCAGGCAGTTCGCGTATTGCCGCTGCTGTTTGTTCCGGATTTAGGTGAGAAAGAATTAAAGCAATAGTTTGCGGATGCTCTTTATTTAAGAAATTAACAAGCTGTGTAGAGTCAGCTTTTTTAAGTACATCAAACCCCTTGAGCGTTGTAAGGTTTTTAACTTTTTCAATTATCTCAACGGCTTTTTGAAATCCGAATGATTTTTCGAGAACTGCCTGAGCAAAATCAATACCGCCTTCAAGCATATACTCGCGCGCGGTAATCATGTTGTAAAATTCTTCCAGGATTGAATCAACAGTGGTTGACGGAATATTTTTTACCTTACTGATTTCCGTTGATATCATTTCAACCTCACCCGGATCGAGATACCTGAATACGGAGGAAGCAGTTTCCACATTAAGTGCAATCATTAAAAGAGCAGCTTTTTGTGCGCCTGTTATTTCCGCCATCCTAACTTCTGTCGACGGTAAATTTCTCCGATTGTTTGGGTTAGATTTCATCTTCGTGCAGCCATGCGTTAATTAATTTTGCAGCATCCATAGGATTTTTAGAAACGTAGTTAACTATTTTTTCCTGCTGGTTAAGTTTTAAAACCGCTTCATCTGAAATTTCATCTTCAATGTCACCTAACGGTAATGAATGTCTTTTTTTTAGCGGCTGTATAAGCGGTTTTGGTTTTTCACTAATTCTTCCTGCCGTAACAACGGGCTCATAAGCTAATTCATTTTGCGGATTAAATGTTCCAATAATTATTCTTTCATTCTTTAACCTCTGCATTAATCCCTTTAATAAAAATATTGATGCGCCGATAGCTATTATTATCAGAATCAGATTAACATACTGATCCATATTGTCCATCAGAGAAGGTTCTTCGACAGTTAGGTCTTCAATCGTTTTTGTTTCGAAAGAAATATTTACAAGCGAAAACTGGTCGCTTCTTTCGTTATTAATTCCAACTGCATTACGTATAATTTCTTCTAACTTTCGCATTTGCTCTGGCGGACGCGGTTCAAAAACTACTTCTGTAACTTCTCCGTTTTTTACTTCCTTTTCAACATCATTAATAACAGCCGCCACAGTAAGTTTTTTTATTGTGCCGGACCCTTCCACAACACGTTGAACAGTTTTACTGATTTCATAATTTGTAGTGCTAACTTCTGTAAGTTGCGCGGTGGAGTCAGACATAGTTACGCCGGCGTTTTCCGATTTAGTTGTCTGCTCGCTTACGGCTACTTGTGATTCCGGATCGTAGGTTTCCATTGTCTTTTCAACTTGATCGAAATTTAAGTCTGCATTTACCTGTATAATTGCGTTGCCATACCCAACAACATTATCCATTATATGCTGAGCCTTTTGAACAAGATATTCTTCCACTGACTGTTTTATTTCGTATTGTTTCGAACTTGAAACGGCAAGAGGATCTTCATTGTTTTCTTTTGAAAGCAATCTACCTTTAGTATCTAACAGGCTAACTTTGCTTGGCGTTAATCCTTCAACACTGCTTGAAACAAGATTAACTATGGCGTTAATATTACTGCTACTCATAAGCTGACCGCCTTTTAATTTTAAAACTACGGAGGCTGTCGGCGGTTTTTGTTCGTCTTTAAAAACGGATTTTTCTGGGAAAACCAGATGAACTCTTACTCCCTCAACTCCGTCCTGCTGCATTATTGTACGCGAAAGTTCTCCTTCGAGCGCTCGTTTAAAATTTAACTTCTGCATAAATTCTGACATCCCCATTGTGGATTTATCGAACAGCTCGTAACCCAAAACCCCCGAACTTGGAATTCCTTTGCCGGCAAGTGAAAGACGAACTTCATAAACTCTTTCTTTGGCTACTTTAATCGTTCTGCCGTTATCCTCAAGTTTATAAACTACTTTATCTGTGCTCAACTGTTCAACTATTTTTGAAGCGTCCTCTTCATCCAAGTTAGAATAAAGAACTGTGTAATTTGGTTCATTCAGAAATAAAATGAGTACGCCGAGTATTGCTACCGAAAGCACAGCAACGCCGCCAATCATCAGTTTTTGCTGCATTGATAATTTGTTGAAAATACTGAAAACTGCTTCGAGTGGGTTTTTATTCATTGACGTTAGATTTGAATTCTAGTTAATTCTTTATACATGTCTAATGCTTTATTTCTAATCTCCATTAGGAGGTCTAAACTTGTCTTTGCTTTTTCGCCGGCAATCATAAGTTCGTGAAGTTCAACATCGCCGCCGTAAACAAACTCCTCTGTAAGTTTAACTGAATCTTTTTGTTGGGTATTTACCTGCCCGATGAAATCGGTGATGACATTTTCAAATTCTGCTCCGTTTGATTTTGACGTTTCCTTAAAAGGATTTAGTCCCTGAGCCAAACTGCCTATTTGATCTATTTGCATTTTTAACCTCTTCTATCTAATAAGGATCCAACAGCAACGCCAGCCATTTTTCCTCTGCTATTATAAAAATGATGATCCATTATTTCCTCCTTGCTTTCGGGATATAATTTTGTAAAAAATTGTTTTTCGTCACCGGTTACTTTTTCGGGAAGGGCTGATTTAACAGGACTGCTATTTTGTGCAGGCGAAGCGCTGCCAACTTTATATGGCGTGTAATTTCCAATCATATTAGTGTTAATTTTCATTTGTTTAAATCTCCAGCGAATCTTTTGCAATTTGTTTTGCCGAGTTAAGCGCTGTTAGATTTGCTTCATAACTTCTTGTTGCGGCAATCATCTCAACCATTTCTGTTATGATGTTCACGTTCGACATCTGCACGTAGCCATTTTCATCAGCATCCGGATGATCCGGCATATAAATAATATCGCCCGCTTTTTTATCAACTTCTTCTTCAAAACTAATTTTTGCTTCATCGGGATTTCTGATTCCGGGTGAAGAGTTTGGGAATGCTATATGGTCATCACGGGTAACTGCCATTGGGATATTCATTTTCTGAAGATCAATATTATTTGAAAATGAATTATTCTTTTGAGAGACGGTCATATATTTACGCTGATATGGTTTGCCGTCTTCGGTGCGTATGTTATCGGCATTAGCAATGTTTTCAGCTATTATGTTCATCTTTCTTCTTTGAACACTCATGCCGTTTGCGCTAATATTAAACCCGCTGAACTCGCCGCCTACTTTCATTGTCCGCCTCCCTTAATTACAGATTGAAGGCTTTTAAAATGAGCGCTTATTTTTCTTGAAGCAAATTTGAAATTGAGTGTGTTTTTGGCAAGCTCGCCCATCTCTTTTTCTATTTCTACATTGTTAATCCCGGATGCATTATACACTTCATTACTAAACGAGCGGGGGAATTGATTGAAACCCGGCTCAACAATTTTTATGTGTTTACTATTTGAAGATTTAATGGCGGAATTTATGTTTTGGCTAAGCACATCGGAAAAGGAAACATCTTCGCGCTTATAGTTTTCAGTTCCGACATTAGCTATGTTTTTGCTGATCACTTTATTTTTAACCGAGCAAAAATCAATAAAGTTTTCTAACAGTTTTATGTTTGAGCCTGACATCTAATATCCTAAGATTTTTTCAAAGGAAGTGGCAAAATGAATGCCAGGTAATGATGGGAAAATTAATCAGCGTTTATGAATGAATTGCTTCCGCCGCTGGCTAATTTTGCACAGTTGGGATTTATTGGTCAGAGTAATCGAGAACTACTGTTTTAGATTGCCCGCAAGTACAAACAAACTTGATCTCCTTAATAGCGTCCTTCTCATCTTTTTTTAAAATGATTTTAATTCCGTCCTGGCTGTCTTCTTCAATTGTTATTTTTGCTTTTCCGCTTATTTTTGCAAATTTAGATTTAACCACCGTGCCTTTATTAATGGCGTGGTCAAAATAGAACTCATTAAAAATTGCTTCTTCAAAATCATCAGCCATATTACAATACCTCATTAATTATTTTTGCCACATCTTCAAGCGAAGCCGTTACATCTGCAAACCCTGCATCTACAATTGATTTAGGCATACCATAAACAACGCACGACGCCTCATCCTGCGCAACGCAATAGCCGCCTAACTGCTTTAATTGTCTTATCCCTTCAAGCCCGTCTTTTCCCATACCGGTCATAATAACACCGAGCGTATGTTTGCCATAAACTTTTACAACCGACTCCATCATCACATCCACAGAGGGGCGGTGAAGCGTTGTAGCAGGCTGTTCCGATATATCGATAAAAACTCCGCCATTTGAGTTTTTTTTAACCGTCATATGAAATCCGCCCGGCGCAAAATAAACCACGCCGTTGCGTACCGGTTCTTCATGTTCGGCTTCTTTCACTTCAAGTTCACTTAAAGTATCCAACCTTTGTGCCAGAGATTTAGTAAACTTTGGCGGCATGTGCTGCACAATAAAATAAGGCACTATATTTTTCTTAAGAAAACGGGGAACAACTTTTTGAAGGCTCATCGGTCCGCCGGTTGAGATACCGAGTGCAACGGCTTTGTACACATTGCGTGGAAGATGGTTTTGTGTTTTTAATTGGGCTGAAGTTCGTGCTGTGGAATTTTTGTTTGTAAGCTGCTTAAGCCTTTCGAGCCGCTCGCGCAGTGAACGCTGTTTTACAATTGCTTTTATTTTTCTAATTAAATCATCGCGAATGTGGATTATGTTTACATTAATATAAGAAAGCTCTTTCGGAATAAAATCTACCGCTCCTAATTCCATAGCCTGAATAGTTGATTCGGCGCCTTCGCTTGTAAGCGAACTAACCATAATTACGGCGGTTGGACAGTCCTCCATAATTTTTTTCAGCGCAGTCAAACCATTCATGCGCGGCATCTCAATATCCATAGTAACGATATCAGGTCTTAGCTTTTTTACAAGATTGTACCCTTCTTCTCCATCCCGTGCTGTTGCTATAACATCAATGTTCTCATCGCTTTTTAACATTATTTCGAGCGACTTCCGCATAAAAGCCGAGTCGTCAACTATTATCGTTTTTATTTTCTGCATCAATTTATTCTTGAATTTTGTGAAGCAGTTCGCTGATATCAAGTATCATTACAACCGTGCCGTCTCCCATTATTGTAGAGCCCGCAATTCCCGGAACATTGCCGAGGTAATTACCGAGAGATTTAATTACAACTTCCTTTTGACCGATAAGTTCGTCAACTTTAATTCCGAAGCGTTTTTCGGCTATACCCACAACAACGACATACTGCCAAATACTCTCTTTTTTTTCTTTAGTATCATAGAGCAATTTTTCGATAGAAAGAAGTGGAAGAACCGAATCTCTGTTTCGAATAACCTCGTGATTATTTATAGTGGTTATATTATCGGCATGAACACGCAATACTTCTATTATTGAATTTAACGGCACTACAACTTTCTCTTTGTCAATCCGGACAATCATACCCGGTATAATTGCCAGTGTTAAAGGAAGTTTGATTAATATTTTTGTTCCCTGTCCAACATTCGATTCAATTGAAATTATTCCTCGAAGTTTTGTTACGTTTGTTTTTACTACGTCCATTCCAACGCCTCTGCCGGAAACATTTGTAACAACTTCAGCCGTCGAAAATCCCGGGAGAAAAATAAGGTTTAGAGCATCCTGTCTCGAAAGTTCGGCTGCCTTTTCTTTTGTAATCATCCCCTTACTAACTGCTTTCTGTTTTATTTTATCGGGGTCAATCCCTTTGCCATCGTCTTCAATACAAATTAGAATATTGTTGCCTTCATGTTCGGCGCTTAATTTAATCGTTCCAGCTCTATTTTTATCCGCAGCTTCTCTTTGTTCGGGCATTTCAATTCCATGGTCAGCCGAGTTGCGTATAAGATGGACGAGAGGATCGTTTATTTCTTCAATTAGAGTTTTGTCAAGTTCTGTTTCTTCACCGCTTATTTCAATTTTGATTTCTTTCTTTGCATCTTTAGCGAGGTCGCGCACAACTCTCGGGAACCGGTTAAATACTTTCCCTATTTTTATCATTCTGGTTTTCATCACAACAAGCTGAAGCTCATTTGTCATCAGATCTATTTGTTTGGCAGCTTCCGCCAGGTCGTGAGAAAATTTTGTTCCTTCCAATTCTAACGCTACTTCGGAGTTTACCTGCTGCAGCCTGTTCCTTCCGAGTACAAGTTCCGAGACGATATTTAATAAATCGTCTAACCGTTCCACGTCAACGCGTATGTTATTATCCCCTTTTCGCTTCGCGCCGGGCACAACTGCGGCGCCGTTTTGCGCGTCTTTATGTTCTTCTGTTTGAAAATGATTTTCTGTTTCGCTTTGAATTTCATGTTCAATTTCTAAAGGAACACTTTCGTTAATGCCAGGGCTTTCGATATTCTGAACTTGTGCTGACGCTTCAATTATCTTTACCTCTTCCGTGGATTCAACTTTTGTTTTCTTTTTTCTACCGGGAGTTTTTTTTGCTGTGGATTTTTTCTTCGCAGCCGTTTTTTCTGGCTTTGTTATTTGTACGGTTGAAGGGATTTCTAATTTTTGAATTAAGTCCGCAAGTAATTCTACAACACCTTCAACTTCAATATCTTCATTAGCGTTAACTTCAACCGAGTCTAATATTACTTTTAAAAGATCGTATGAAGAAAGTATTCCATCCATAAGTTCACTTGATAATGCAGCTTCACCTTTACGGAGTTTATTTAAAATATCTTCACATTTGTGTGTAACGCGGGTCATTTTGTCGAGACCGAGAAAACCGGATGTTCCTTTAATAGTATGAAATCCCCGAAAAATTTGATTAAGCAATTCCATATCATCCGGGCGTTTTTCAATTTCAACGAGGTCAATATCAAGTTTTTCCAGTATCTCTTTTGTTTCGATTATAAAACTTTCAACAATCTCCTTCATTTCGGGATCGCTGAGCATATTGTATGTAGTTTCTGCTGCCATAATTATGAAAACAATTTATCTATTTCGTCTTGTGTTGTTCTAAATCCGTTATTGTTTACGAGTGAATCTGCCAACTGCTGCTGGCTTACATCTTTGCCGTAACGGGCTTCAGGGTTAAAACTTGCATCGTCCGGGACGGCAATTTTCATGGTTTTTAATTCGTCGTTATTTGTTTCCTGAAAATCTACAAGCAGTAAAGATAGTTTATTCTGCACACCGCTTATTAAATGATTAACCGCCGATAACTGCTGTGAAGTAATATCCTGAACTTGAAGTGATAAAGTAATATTGTAAGCGTCATTTTTAATTTTTTGAAGAACGCTTAGCACACTATTAAGCTCTTCATATTCGTTATTGAGTTCTTCATAATTAATTAGTAAAGATTTCGCTTCGGGATTATCTTTTACTGCTTCAGTTAGTTTTTGAATAATTTTCGATTTCTGTTTTTCTCTTTCGGTTAAGCCTTTCAAATCTTTTTCTATCGAATCGATATCTGAGTTTATTAAATCGACAATGTCGAGAATTTCAGTTGTTGCTAGTTCGGTAGCTTCGGTAACATCAGCGATTTGGTTAGATGCTTTCGGTATTTTAGTAGTGCTATCGGCAATAGAGCTGTTTATATTTTCGAGAAGCGGAACTGTTTCCTGCATAAAGTCAATTAAACTTTGTATTATAGGAATCAGCTTCTGCCCGTAGCGAAAGACTGATTTAAGATCGTTAAGTTTTTCAAAAAGCTCGGTCATGTTTGCTGGTCGGTTCATTTCTTCACCCTATTAATTGGTTGATAATATTTGCTCTATTTTTTCCCGGAGCACTTGCGGTGTAAAAGGTTTTACAACATAATTATTTACTTTGGCTTGAAGCGCTTCTATTATATCTTCTTTAACTCCGCGCGTAGTAACCATAAGGATTGGCAGAGATGATAGTTTCTGATCCGAACGTATTGCGCGTGTTAACTCAAGCCCGGAGAGCACCGGCATATTCCAGTCCGTTATTACAAAGTTTATAGAGTCATCTGCCGCTAATTTAACAAGCGCTTCTTTACCATCGGCGGCTTCTACATAGTTGCTAAAACCAAGATTGCGCAAGCTATTAAAAACAATTCTACGCATTGTTACTGAATCATCAACAATTAAAAATTTTAATTCCATTAATTAACCTCAATTTAAATATTTAGACACTTCATATATTATCCGCTTCGGATCGAACGGCTTAATTAGGTAAGAATTTGCTCCGCATTCTAATCCCTTAGATATTTCATCGCTTCCTGAAAGCGAAGACAAAATGATGATAGGCGTTTCTTTATATTCATTATTATTCCGTATAGTTTTTATTAATTCAAATCCATCAAGATTGGGCATATTAAGATCTGTTATTATCAAATCAATTTTACATGCAGGAATTTTTTCTAAAGCTTCCATACCGTCGCTTGCAGGAATAATATCAAAACCTTTAGCAGATAACGCAAACGCGACAAATTTTCTTATCGAAGGCGAATCATCCGCAACAAGTACAACCTTTTTCATATTGTTTACTACTCCTTCTTGTAACCAATCGTTTTGGGAAAACTAATAAGCTTAAAAGCTTTGGATATTCCGTGCAACGTTTCGGAATACCCGATGAATAAATAACCGCCTTTTGATAATGAATTGTAGAGCGAATTAACTACTTTAATTTTCGAATCAGCATTGAAATAAATCAGTACATTTGCGCAATAAATGATGTCAAAGTTCATCATCATTTTCATAGCCATAGTATCGTATAAGTTAAGCAGTCTAAAAGAAACCATATTTTTAATCTGCGGCAGTATCTCGAAACCTGCAGCATTTTGTTTGAAATATTTTTTTAAATAATAAGCGGGAGCGTTACGAATCGAATACTCTTTATAAACGCCGTTCTTAGCCGTATCCAGCACGGCTGAACTTATATCGGTTCCCACAATTTCAAATTCAATATTGGGAAAGCGGGGTTTGATAAGATCCCAAATAACTATAGCAACAGAATATGGCTCTTCGCCGGAAGAACTTGCTGCGCTCCAAATGCGTATTTTGTTTTTACCGGATTTTTTCTTTTCAGCAATCAGCTCGGGCATAACTGTGTTTACAAGGACGTCGAGCTGTGGTTGATTTCGGAAGAAGAATGTTTCGTTAATTGTAATTGCTTCGAACAGATATTTTTTCTCGGAAGAGGAATTCGTACTGTATTTCAAATGATCGAGATAGTGATCGAATGATTCAAGCCCGAGAAAGGCAATGCGTTTTTGAAGCCTGCTTTCCAGCAAATACTTTTTATTATCCTGAAAATAAATACCGCAGTTTTCGTAAATGTATTGTCTCCAGTTTTCAAAAGAAGAGACCGACAAAGCGAGACTTTGTTTTTGATTCAGAAAACTATTTCGGGCAACTGCAAGTGTTGATAGATTATTCATGCCTTATTATCAATTTTTATTTTCATATTCAGCTGAGAATTGGGCTAAAATCATACTTGCTCTTTCACTTATCATTTCTTCCTGATCTTCAGAAAGTTTTACAAGAGCAGTCAAAGATTCTTCTCCCGGATTAGATTCGAGCAATTCTAAAAGTTTTAATTTATTCCACAAGTTGTCATCTTCAATCATTTTATCCACGAACATCAGCGCCGTAGATGGCTCTAACAAAAAAAGCAGTTCGGCTGATGTGCGCCTAATTTCTTCATCAGAATTATTCAAACAATTCACAAACGAATCAAGAAGACTGCGAAGTTCAATTTGATATATTGAAGAAGTTATCTGACCGGGATTGTCGTCGTATATTTCTTTTATTAAAGATAGAATGTGGCGAAGATTTTTAGGAACGGAATTTATTACTCCGTTCAACTTAGAGAGCAAAAAGTTACGGTTCTCAAAGAACTTCGGTTTTAATGTCTCGTCCAATTCTGCATCTTCACCATAAATATTTAAACATGCCGCAACAACATCGCCGTCATTAAATTCTGAAACGAGCTGGGCTGCCGCTTTCTTATATTTTATTTCCGCTTCAGCTATGGTTAACAGAATAAGGTTTTTCATTCGCTCGTCATATGGAACGTCAAAACTAAATTTTTCTTTGAGGGAATAAATAGACTCGAGCAAAGGCCAAACAAGAGCACCTTCCGTTGAATTCAGTTCATTAAGAAGAAAAAAGAAAGTTTCCATATTGCCGATAAGTCCAAGGCTTTCAATCATCGCAAACTGCGTAATCACATCTTCGCTGCGGTATCTTGAAATTATAAATTCGCGTGCTTCTTCGCAGCCAATTTTACCAAAGGCTTCAACAACCATCGGTTTGTAAAGTTCGCTCTGGTTATATATCTCGATAAGATCTTCCACCGAATCTGAGTGGGCTAAATTTCCGAGCGCCTCTACACACGCAAGGATGACATTTTCATTTTCGTTTTCTTTCATCACTTGTACTATTTTAGAATAAGCGCTTGAATCGCCTATTAAACCAAGAATATCGATAAGGAATTTTTTATCATCATCGTTTCCTTTATCAATATAACCGACTAGTGACTGTACTGCGGCTGCGCCAATTTTTAGTAAAATTTCGCCGGCAAGATTTCTTACTGATATATCTTTTGAGGAAATATATTTAACAAGAATGTGCGGTATTTTTTCATTGCCGTTATAAGATAAAGATAACGATACTGCATTTCTCACCCCTTTATCTTGATCCTCGACTAATGCGGTTAACGCCTCAACTAAATCGAGAGTCAGTGATTCGCACATTAGTGATTCAGCAGCGGCAGTTCTTATAGCTGCATCTTCCGATTTTAGCTGTAAGATTTTTTCATCGTGCATATTTTTGTTACTCATTAAAACTTACCATCGATGGTTTATGAAATGCTCAGCCGGATTCTATTAAGATTATCGTAAAATCCGACTAATGGTTTAGTATTAACAAGAGTAATGCCGACTAAAAAAATGACTTTTAGAGGACGAGAGAGGATTTTTTCATATTCCGCAGTATAATATTAGCCAAATGTGTGTGAATGACGTATTAGAAGTTAAGGGCTGCCGAAAGGTTTTGAGAATAGGTAGTGTTTTCGGGTAATGACTTAATTATTAAGGTAATAATAATTTGTCAATTTAAACAAAAAACTCTCCGTGGGGAGAGTTTAAATCTTTTAAATTATTAGGGGCATTCATTTGTTGAGTGAATCGACTAATGTATTCATCAACACATGATTTTCAACTGGCTTGGTTAAAAAAACATCAACCCCGGCATCAAGAGCGTTTTCTCTATCTTTTTTAAATGCGTGCGCCGATAGACAAACAATAGGTACGTGTTCATATCCTTTTATTTTTCTCAGTTCCCTTGTTAGCTCTAAACCGTTTTTATTTCCGCGAAGAGAAATATCCATAAGAATGACATCAAACTTATTTTTTTTAAGATTATCATAAAAAGATTGCTCAGAGTCGCAAATTGAAACTTCAAATTTCCGTCGGAGAAACATCTCTAAAAATTTTTGATTTTCATAGTCATCTTCTGTAACTAGTATTTTGGGTTTGGTCTGGCTCTCTTCACTGTACATTTTTCACTCCAAAATGTGCGATAACACTCGCTTGGATTTCAAAATTAATCTAACTACCCAATTATCGAAAAATAAACTGATAGTTTTATAACGAAAATAATTATTTCCGGTTAAAGTTCCACAAAATTTTAATTATATTTATTCAAAAATATTAAAGAGTCAATATAGGACGAATAAAATTTTATGATCCCGGAATTTCACAGCTTTGGTAAAATATTAATTTTTACAGGAATAATAATTTTAATGGTAGGAATTCTCTTCCTCTTTGGCGACAAAATTCCTTTTTTAGGGAAATTATCGGGAGACATCGTTATAAAGAAAAAATGTTTTACGTTTTATTTTCCAGTAGTTATTTCAATTATTTTAAGTCTGATAATTAGTTTGATTTTATATTTACTAAAAAAGTAAATACCTATCGAAATCGGGACATAAATTTACATTAGCAAAACTAAAGAAGTTTTTTAATTTCGTTTTCATAAACTGATTTAGGCATCAAACCGACATGCTGGTCAACAATTTTACCTTCCCTATCAATTACAAAAGAAGTTGGTATTGATTGTATATTTCCATACGCTTTGACTACTGCCGCATCTCCGTAAACAACAGAATAATTAATTTTAAATTCTTTTATGAACGGGATTACATCAGTTTTTGTCTCACGGTCTAAAGAAATTCCTATAACAACAAGGTCTTCTTTATATTTTTTTTGAAGATCAATCAAATCCGGAATTCCCCTGCGGCAGGGTCCGCACCAGGTTGCCCAAAAATCGAGCAGAACAATTTTACCTTTAAAATCGGAAAGTTTTAATTCTTTACCGTCGGTCGATATTAACTTAAAATCATCAGCTTTTTCACCACCCTCAGATGTTTCGTAAGTTTCAATTTGTCCCTCTTCATTGCGATCTTCTTTTTGTTCTCCTCTTTTTTCACAACCGATACTTATTACTGCAGCAAACAGCATTAACAGTAAAGTTAATTTAACCTTCATTAATTTCTCCATATTATTTATTGTTTGTTTCCATCCTTAGAGGCGCTGGAATTATTGAATCAGGCGCCGGTTCAGTGGATGCATTATATCTCGGCGGATAAGGACCCTGTTCCGGAACAAACCTTGTGTTATTAATTATAAAAAATATAATTAAAATAATTATCGTTACTCCTGTCCAAAATGTGTTTTTATATTTTGGATCGATAAGCGGTTTCTTTTCTTGCGGTTTAGTTTTACCGAACTGTCGTTCTGTTGATTTCTGGTTTTTTTTTGCCATTTTAGTTATAAAGTGTGATTAAGATTATTTTTTAAGTTGCGCTAAAATACTAAGAAATAACTACAGAACAGTTTAAAAAATTATGCCTTTTCAAATTGGTCGGAATTTAATTTTGAAATTGTCTGTGACAAATAATGCGACACATTAATGTGTATCTTGTTCTGCAAACATTGATTGAGAAAAGATCAAGATCTATAGAATGGTAAAAGAAAGAATAACTACGAGGTAAAAAATATTTAAAGACTTTTAATTAAAAGGTAATTATTTGTTTCGTCTAATTTTATAAACTATATAAGAGCCGCCAATTACCAGCAGCAGCGAACCAAGCGTAATTACAACAGCTGTAATTAACACAGATGATAGATCCATCGGTAGCCCTCCTAAGGATGAATGATTTAATTATTTAATAAGAAATGAAATGTTTCTAAGCAACACGATTTTCTGATGCAAATGTATGAAAATAATCTTTGATTACAAAAAGTTGTACCGGATTAAATTTATAGAATCAGCAAATAGTGATATAGATCATTGTTAGATGACAACAAAGCATAAATAAGTCACAAAATCTTGAAGTTAGAAAATAACTGATAGAAGAAATCACGCTCTAAAATTCGCCTGATCAACTAATTATTTCTGACTTTATAATCTACCCAACTTCTACAAATTAAAATACATTTTGTACTCAAAAGGATGGGGCATTGTACCAATCGAATTTACTTCGTCGTGTTTTATTTTTGCCCATTGATCGAGTAAGTCCTGTGTAAATATATTACCGCGGAACAAAAATTCATTGTCCCGAGAAAGTGCATCCAAAGCTTCCGTTAAATTACGCGGTAAAAATTTTATTCTGTCAGCCAAATTGTCTTCCAAAAAGTTTTTATCGTAAGGACCAAAACCCTCCTTTACAGGGTCAATTTTATTAACAACTCCGTCAATTCCTGCAAGCAGCATCGCCACCATACACAGATATGGATTTGAAGTAGCATCAGGCGGGCGATATTCGAAACGTGTTTCATCAGGGTTAGAAACATATTTGGGAATTCTAATTGCGCTTGCTCGATTTCCCTGCCCGTAAGTTAAAGCAACCGGAGCCTCAAAACCCGGTACGAGGCGTTTGTAACTGTTTGTGCTCGGATTGGTAAATGCAGAAAGCGCCCGCGCATGTTTTAACATACCGCCAATAAAAAACCGCCCAAGCTCGTTTATGTTTCCGTAATCTCCCTTTTTATAGAAAGCGTTTTTTCCATTTTTTGTTAGATATAAATGAAGATGCATTCCATTGCCAGCCTGCTGATACATCGGCTTAGGCATGAATGTTATAAATAAATCTTTTTGACGCGCAAAATTGAAAAGAACATATTTTGTAGAAACAATATTGTCAGCAGTAGTAAGCAAATCTTCAAAATAATTTTCAATTTCCTGCTGTCCCCTTTCGCCTACTTCGTGGTGATGATATTTAACTCTGATTTTATATTTCTGTAAAATTTTGCACGCTTCATCTCTAAAGTCATCATACACATCAAAAGGATTTGCAGCGTGGTAAGCCTTTTTATAAAACTCTTCGGCGTGTTCAACTTTATAATATGAGGTAGCCGTGCGGGTGTCGTACTCTACATTTGAAAAAATGTAAAACTCAAATTCGGGACCCCATAAAGATTTATCGGCGCCTGTAATTTCTTTGAGAAGTTTTTCTGCTTTCTTTGCAAGATATCTTCCATCCTGCGGGAAGGGGGAATGCGTTTCATCGGTTAGATGAATGTCTGAATAAAAACTTAATGTTGGAGCCGTTCTAAATGGATCAATAACAGCGGTGTTTAAGTCGGGGATTAAAACCATATCACTGTTTTCAACCTTCCGAAAACCGTAGCTCGAACCGTCGAAACCAACGCCTTCCTTCATCAATTTGTCGAGAATGTTTTGATAATAAGGAAGAGTTATATGATGAAGTCGTCCGCTTAAGTCAATAGCTTTTAAATCAATGAATTCAACCTTGTTGTCGTTTATTAATTTATTGCACTTCTGAAATTGTTTTGTATTCGATGGCATTTGTAAACCGAATTTTTGTTAGTGTAAAAGATGCAAATATTTTTATTTATAGAATAAAAAGGGCTGCCACAAGACCGCCCCATAAAAATATTTTTTCAATTATGCTTTGTAGTTTAAAGCATCTAGTCCGGGATAAATTGCTGTTGTATCAAGTTCATCTTCAATGCGAAGTAGTTGATTATATTTTGCAATTCTATCCGTCCTTGAAAGAGAACCGGTTTTAATTTGTCCGGCGTTTGTAGCAACTGCTATGTCAGCAATCGTGGTGTCTTCAGTTTCGCCCGAGCGATGGCTGATAACGTTTGTATAACCTGCATTCTTTGCCATTTCAATTGCATCGAGAGTTTCGGTTAATGTGCCAATCTGGTTCACTTTGATAAGAATAGAATTTGCTATCCCTTTTTCAATTCCTTCGGCAAGGCGTTCAGTATTGGTTACAAATATATCATCGCCAATTAATTGAATTGTGCTTCCGAGTTTTTCGGTTAACAATTTCCAGCCTTCCCAGTCGTTTTCATCCAAACCGTCTTCAAGTGAATAGATTGGGTATTGCTTACACCAATTCGCAAAGAAGTCAACCATCTGTGCGGCGGTTTTTTCGGACTTGTCTGATTTGAAGAACTGGTATCTATCGCTTTCTTTTAAGTACATCTCGCTTGCAGCAATATCGAGAGCAAGCGCTATATCTGTTCCGGCTTTGTATCCTGCTTTTTCGATTGCTTCGAGAATAACTTCCACAGCTTCATCGTTCGATTTTAAATTAGGAGCAAAACCACCTTCATCGCCAACTGAAGTGTTATAACCTTTTTTGTTTAAAACAGATTTTAAAGCATGAAATGTTTCCGCACCCATTCTTAGCGCTTCTTTGAAGTTTGGGGCGCCAACAGGCATAATCAAAAATTCCTGGAAGTCAACATTATTATCTGCGTGTTTACCGCCGTTCAAAATATTCATCATCGGCACCGGAAGAACTTTTGCGTTAACACCGCCAATGTATCGGTAAAGGGGCAAACCGAAAGTTTCCGCAGCGGCTTTTGCAACTGCAAGTGAAACACCGATTATGGCATTAGCCCCGAGGTTAGCTTTGTTTTCCGTACCATCTAACGCAATAAGCAAATTGTCAATTGCAACCTGATCGGTAGCATCAAAGTCAATAATTTCGTCAGCAATTTTATCGTTCACATTATCAACAGCATTTTGAACGCCTTTGCCAAGGTAGCGGCTTTTGTCGCCGTCCCTTAATTCCACCGCTTCATGCTCGCCTGTAGATGCGCCGCTCGGAACGGCTGCTCTTCCAACAGCTCCGCTTTCAAGTAAAACTTCAACTTCAAGAGTTGGGTTGCCTCTTGAGTCTAAAATCTCTCTACCTAAAACATCAATAATTGTAGTCATTTTTAACTCCTTTATTCTTTTGAAAATATTTAATTCTATTTCATAAAATTATTTTTTGTAGTTATAAATTTAAGTAAAAAAGGGGAATTATTTACATGCAATTTCTCTTTTATTGCCGTCCGCTTCAGCTAACGGACAGAGAATAAAACTGAAATTTGCTTTAGCACATTCGAGGAGTATAAAGCGCAGCCCTCGAACCGGGAAGGGTAGAAACCGGGTTTTACCGGTTCAAAAATTCAAATGAGATTATTGCGGTTAGAATTTATTGAAAGAAAAATAATGACTGTAATTTGTGCCACCGTGCACCTCGTTTTACAAAATTAATTTTTGAAAATAAATTTATTGTTTTTAAAATCCACCACATTTTAAATTTAGGGCGTTTCTCAAAAATTGAAACGCCCGCCAAAGTATTTAGCCCTGTACAGTAGGACAAGGGCGCAGTTCCCGCTTGCGGGACTTTTTCCCTTGAACCCTCGTCACCCGCCAATTAGCGGGTTCCATCATTCGGCTTTCCTGAATAAATAGACTTACAGTAAAGCCATTGAACTTTATAGAATGTGCTTTCTTGCAAAGCGAGGGCTTCCCAAGTTCCTGATCCCGACCTTTGTCGGGAGGACTTTGCAGGTTCGCAATTCCTGCCTTACCCAATTAGAATAGTCCAAGCTTTGCTTGGCGCTCACTTGATCAGAATCATTTTCTTTATTGAAGAAAATTTTTCGGTGGTTAATTTGTAGAAATAAACACCACTGGGCAGTCCGCCGCCGGAGTTTACATTAAACTTTAACTCGAAAACACCAGCAGGTTTAATTTCGTTAACAAGTGTTTTGATTTCACTTCCTGATATATCAAATAATTTGACTGTTACATGAGTTTTTTCGGGAACAGAATATTTAATTGTTGTTTCCGGATTAAACGGATTCGGATAATTCTGTTCGAGATTGTAAGTAAGAGTTTTTGTAAGATCAACTTTTACAGCATCGTAAATTCTGTATGTGCCGTCGTAATCTATTTGCTTTAAACGATAAAACGATTCGCCGAGAAGAGGAACCTTATCTTCAAAACTATAATTGTTTATTGAAGTAGTAGTTCCGGCGCCGCTAACCGAGCCGATTGTTGACCATTGTTCTGCATTGATTGAACGTTGAACTTCGAAACCGCGGTTGTTTAATTCGGATGATGTTTGCCAGGTTATAATTACTTTATCTAATACTGCTTCAGCGTTAAAGGCTGCAAGCTCAACAGGCACTGCTGTGTAAGATGTTACTAAAAGGTTGTCAATATACCAGCCGTCTTTTTGAATTGAATTATCCGCTCTTAATAAAAATCTTAATTTCAACTGCTGTCCGTTATAATCGGAAAGGTCAATTGATTCTTTTACCCATGTTGTTTTTATGCCGTCATACAGCGGTTGACCGTTTGGTTGGAAAGAACCGGTGCCGGGATTTGTGTACATGCCTTCAAGCGGAGTCCATGTAGTTCCGTTATCTATAGAAACCTGAACCATGCCGTAGTCCCAGTCTGTTTCTATATCCCAGCGAGTATCGAAACTTAAAACTGCGCCGAGGATATTAGATAAATCGAGCATTCCGTTGTAAGTTAAAGTTGTGTTTGCACCGGCAGCATAATTACCTGATGGTGAATCGGTAGTTGAATGCGGCGGCGAAACAAATTGAGCCGTTGTAGTTCCCCATGTACTCGTAACAATCCACATGCTCATGTTGTTCAAACTGTCCGAAAGAACATAGGTCTCGGGAGCGATAAAAAATCTATAAAATGTTGCGGGCGGCGTACTGCCGGGAGGATTAAATCCGCCGCCGCCTTTTGGCAGTGTCGCTACTATTGAACCATCGGCATCCTGCGCTGCAATGTAATATTCTATTGCGCTTCCTATTGATTGCCCCGGGATTGTGAATGTATAACTTTGACTTTCTTTTATCGAAGGAACACCGGTTACATTAAAAAATTGAGAATAACCGCTTCCGGAATTTACACGGTAATATAAGCGCGGGGCGGCATTGCCGGTACCGATGGTTAACCCTGTTGCAACAAAAGCGGTAAGCTGTATATCACCTGTATGATTAATTGAAGCAGCCGGTGTGTGCTGAATAGTCATGTTTAAGTTCATTGCAAAAGAAGCAAGCGTAGCAACCGAAGCTTTAACACATCTACCGAAATAAGGAATATTTATATGCGTCCAGAGATCATTTACTGTGTGATAATAACTGTTAAAATCACTAAGATCATCTTCAATAAGAAGAATTGCGCTGTAGCCGGCGTTCCAGAAAGAAGCATGATCGCTTGCAGTAATTCCGGGATCTTTAATTACCGTTGTTAAGCCGATACTGTACGTTTGATTCAATTCAATCATCTTATTAGAAATATCGTAAGACGTGCCGAGATTTTTAGTGTGAACGCGAACCTTGTTGTCATTGTTGCTGTCCCATGCGATCATATCAAGGTTTATTACGCCGAGGATAGAATCGCCTGCAAGAGACGCCTGATTAGCATAATAAGCGCTGCCAACCAAACCCTGTTCTTCTTCATCCCAGAGAGCATAAACAATTGTATATGGGAAAGAATAATTTTTCAAAACACGCGCTGCTTCAATAACGGCTGCTGTGCCGCTGCCATTGTCATCTGCGCCCGGCGCTATTGCGCCGCTCGGCATATCGTCAAAATGCGCGCAGATAATATATTTTTGATTTGGAAATTCTGTACCCGTTTGAACTCCGTATACATTTTTTCCCGTAGAGCTGAATGTTTGAATGAATGTTGTTAAGCCGTAACTGTTAAGCTTTTCCTGTATGTACTGCATAGCTTTATCGTTGCCGGCAGAATTTTTATGGCGCGATTGAATTGTGTAGGGCAAACCGCCAATCGTAGTTGGAACGGCGCCAGAAAGTTCTTTTACAAAATAAAGAGCTGAATCTACATTAACCTGGTTGATAATATTTTGAAGCACCCCCTGAGGATAAACAGAAGATGTAAAAATATAAAGAGCCAGAAAGCCGGGGATGAAGTATCTTTTAATCATGTCTGCCTTAGAAGTTTTAGATAATAATAGTTTACAAAGGCAAACATAAAAATTTTTTCGCTCCCAAAACACATGACGCTAAAATAATTTCAACTGCCGTAATCGTGCATGGTTTTGCGCGACAAATCCGCAAGGGCGAGTTTGTAATCTATTAAAGCATTAAGACTATTTGTTTTTGCGTTTGTTAAACGTAGCTGCATCTGCGACAAATCGAAACTTGTTATAGTGCCGGCTTCAAAACGCGCCAGGCTTATCTCATAACTTTTCTTTGCAAGTTCCACGCTTTTGCTTAAAACTTCTACACGGGCTTTAGCCGATTCTATTTTATTTACAACAGCTATTATTTCTTTTTCAATCTGCTGCTTTTGATTAATATAGTTAAGCCGAGTGAGATTTAAATTAGCTTCTGCTGATTCTACTTCGCGGCTGTTTCGTCCCCAATCAAGCACCGGCACCTGCAGGGTTAGCGCAACACTTCTGTCTTCGGAAAAATCTCTGAACACTTCTCTGAAAACATTATCATTTTTATTGATGCCGTAATTTGCCGTAATCAGCGCCGATATATTGCCGCGTGAATCTACTTCATCAACAGTTAAAGAATTTAAATTAATATCGGCTGCTGTGTTTAACAATTCTGTACGTTTGTTTAAGGCATGTTCAACAGCTTCATCCAAATTAATTGTAACCGGACTGTATTCAAGAAGTGCGGCGACATCAAATTGTTCACTCAGATCAAGTCCTATCAATAATTTAAAATTATCTTTAAGTTCTTCAAACGTTCGCTCCGCATTCAGAAGTTTATTCTTACTTTCCGCTAGATCAATTTCAAGCTGAAGCGCTTCTACTTCTGCTACAAGCCCTGCTTTGAATTTATTTTGTGCGGTGTTATAAGACGTTTGCACCTGGTTTACTTCTTCTTTAACAATTTCTACGTTTTTCTTTGCCTGGTAGAGTTGAAAGAAAGCAGCCGTTACATTATAAATCATTTCTTTTTCAGAACGGGTATAATTCCGCTGCGACTTCTGCATGTTTACTTCCGCACGCGTTAGGTTTGCGCTTTGCGTATTAAAAGTAAAAAGCGGTTGACGCAGACGTAAACTTATGTTGGAATAATAATCAATCGGGATATCCTGCTGAGCGCTAAATTGATCGCGCCGCCACATCGAACCGACAAGCGAAAACGTGCCGTTTGTATAAACTATCGGCTGCGTAAACATGAGGCGGCTTTCGAAAGTAGTATAGCCGATCTCAAAAAACTGTTCTGTTCCTGTTGAAGGATTAAACTGGCTTGCAAGTGTTCGCGAATAACGGGGGACGTCAAACTCCATATCAATGGAAGTTCTTAAACCGAGTTTTGCAGCCTCAAGATTTTTTTGAGAACTGATCAGAGAATACTCTGCAGATTTTATTCCGTAACTTTCTTTGAGTGCAATTGATACTGCTTCATCAAGCGTTAAAACTCTTTGCGCAAAAGATGAAGCGCTGAAGAGTAAAGCTATTAAAACAAATTTTATAATCTTCATTTTCCTATGTCCGTCATCAGGATTAAAAAACAATTATTCATACCGAAGAGATTCAATCGGACTTTTATCCGCCGCTTTTTTTGCCGGATAACTTCCGAATAACAATCCCGTTGCAACAGAAACAATAAAAGCAATAACAACCGCAATGGGCGATATGATCGTCTTCCACTCGGCATAGGTTGATATAACCGATGTTAAAATAAATCCAACTACTATTCCGAGAATACCGCCGGCTATGCTTATTGTTAAAGCTTCAAATAAAAACTGCATTAAAATATCTTTTCGCGTTGCCCCGACAGCCCGCCGCACTCCAATTTCGCGAGTTCTTTCCATAATATTTGCAAGCATTATATTCATAATACCGATACCGCCAACCAAAAGAGAAATGCCAGCAATAGCTCCCATCACTATGTTAAATATTCTCTGTGTTTTTTGTTTTTGTTCGAGAAGTTGTTCGGGGAGTATTATTTCATAATCTTTAACATTGTAATGCCGCCGTTCCATAATCCTGCTTATAAGATGAGCCGCTTCCTTTAGCTGATCCGAATTTTTAATTTTTACTGTAAGCTGTTCAACCGAATTACGGTCAACCACTTTTGCCTGCCCCTGCCCGCCCGCCATAAAAAAAACAACTCCCGATTGTGATTCACTCTTTTCGAACTTATCCATTTTGTACATCATTGTTGTAATGGGAAGATAAACATCGTCGTCATAATTACGCAAACCGAGCCCGGAAATACCAGCCGATGAAACTTTCTTTTCACCTGCAACGCCGATAATTGTAAACCACAAATTACCAAACTTGATTTTTTTACCAAGCGGGTCTTCAAATTTAAAGAGCTTTTCCTTTATGCCGGCGCCAATTATGCAAACGTTTGAATATGCGTCGAGATGATGTTGTTTAAAAAAAGATCCGCCGGACAGTTTTGTATTAAATGTTTCCGGGTAATTGGACGAAGTGCCGACAAGCATTGCTTCCAACAAAGTTGATTTGTATTGTACCTGTGATTTGAGTTCGCGCTGCGGGGTAATAAAATCAACTAACGGATTTAACTCTTTAATAGCATTGCCATCTTTTAAGGTTAACCCTGTAGAAAAAGATGCTTTCGATTTTCCATTATTCTTCGGCGGGTCGGCTTTTTTTATTATGATGTTGTTCGTACCCATCAATTCAATCTGCTGCAATGTTTCCTGCCGCGCTCCTTCACCAATCGACATCATTGCGATAACAGCAGCTACGCCGAATATTATACCGAGCATTGTTAATGCAGCCCGCGTTTTATTCGATTGCAGCCCTTTAATTCCTATTTTAAACGATTCAAAATTGTTCATTACTTCACTGATGAAGGAACAGTTACCGAATTGCTTTCACTTTTCGACTCTTCTGTTTCACCAATTATTATTGTCGGATCGCGTAAGGCAACTTTATCTCCTTCCTTTAATCCCTTTTTTATGAGAATATAATTTTCTCCTTTTTCGCCAACTTCAACTTCCTGCTCATCAAAATCGGAACCATTCATCAGGTAAACAATTTTTTTGCCGTCCTTTTCAAATACAGATTCCTGGGGTACGAATAAAACACCCGGTATTTCATTTATGATGATCTGGTTGCTCGTGGTCATCCCCGGTTTTAATATTTCAGACTGCTTACTTATATCAACTTCAATTTCAAAAACTTTTATGTTTGAATTTTGATCTTTAGTTTTGCCGAGAGACGCAACATTGGAAATCACTCCTTCAAATGTCGAATCCTGGAACGCGTCTAACTTTACGCGCACCTGCAAATTTTTAGTAACGCGGCTTACATCTACTTCGTTCACATAAGTCATGCTCTGCATCTTAGAAAGATCAGGCAATGAGATCAATGTCATTCCGGGCCATGGTGCATCGCCGATAGAAATTTTTCTGCCGGTTTGCCAGTTGGTTTCATACACAACCAATCCTTCGGTAGGAGAAGTTAAAGTTAACTGCTGAAGATCCCGCTGTGAGCGTTCTAAATCTGCCCTGCGCTGCTGAACCTCAATACCAATTTTATTTAGTTCAGATTGATTTATTATATGTTTCGATTCAAGTTCCTGCTTGGATTTGATAAAACTTAATTCATTTCGCTGATGATTAAGTTTCGCTTCCTGCTGTTTAATTTCGGCTTCAAACTTCATCTGCTCAAGATTAAGTTTCGAAAGCTCATAAGAGAGTTCTGCACTTTTCAAATCAGATTCAAGCCGTGTTAATGATGATTTTTGTTCTGCTACCATTCTGGCTCTGTCGGAAAGCGCAATTTCTAATTTTGCTTCTGCATCTTTTAAATTTGTTATCGCTTCAGTAGGATCGAACTGTACAATAGTATCGTTTGCTTTTACGTATGTGCCTTCGGGAACAAGCTTAACAATTTTTAAGTTGCCTCTAATTCTTGGAGTGGTGATAGAAATAGAGTTTTTTGCTCTTATCTCTCCGCTTTCAGTTATGGAGACGAGAAATTTATCTTTTTTAACTGTGTATATCGGAATATCGCTTCTGCCTACGGAGAGAGATGTTATGGTTAAAATGACAACAAGGACAATTACTGCAAATGCAGCAAGTAGGAACTTAGATTTCTTAAGTAAAGGCGGAAGGTTAAAAAGAGCTAACTTTTCGTCTATCTTTTCTGAGGATGTTTTTATTTTGTCAAATAATGCGGAACGATTTAATTTTATATTACTTGTTTTTTCACTCATTTCCTATCCCCGTAAGTGGGTGGATAAATATAATATTACTTGTTAAATAATATAAAGATTGAGAGATAAAAAAAATGGACTTTTTTCGACCGGCGGTTTAATGATTTGATGAACGGCAGAAAATTTCAGCAGTAAAGCTGAATTATTTGTATTCTCCAAATGAGTGCGCCGCACATTGTTTCCCTCCGGAAGGATAGAGTTGTAAAAAAATAGTAAAATTTCCAATATGTCTTGAAAAATCATTTTCTAAGTATTAAAATAGCAGTAGTATTTTAATAAATATCCGGGAGGAAGAAATGGAAACAAAGGATAAAAATATTTTTAGTGGTGTTTTGTGGTTTGCAGCCGGCGGGGTTTTCGGAGCGATTACAGCGCTTATGTTTGCACCCCAAAGCGGCAAAGATTTTAGAAAGGGTGTTAAAAAAGATATTGACTCAACCTTAAAAAAGGCAAAACATGCCGGTGAAAAATTAATAAGGAACGCGAAGGAAACATCCGATGAAATTGTTGTAAAAGCAGACCAGATAATGTCGCTTTCAAAAAATTACGCTTCGGGAAATTACGAAGGTCCTTTTGAAAAATTAAAAGGAGAAATAAACGGACTTAAAGCTGGCATTAATGCAGCCCTGCATCGTTACCGCAATAGCGATCTTGCAAGAAAAAGCGCTTCCGAAATTTTCGCTCAGGATTTACGCGACCTTGAAGCAATGATGGAGTTTGACCAAATGGAAGACGAGTCACTTCCAAAACACGAAGGGATGAGCAGAAGAAACTAAAAAGATCAATTTAAAATTAGAAGCCGGAATTGCTGTGGAGCGATTCCGGCATTTTTATTTAGATTAGAATAAAAAAGATAACAACTGTAGTTTAAATCAAAAGGATCATACAGCACAAAGTTCACAACTATTTTCTTATAAGCTGTCCGCTTATCCTTAGTAAATCCGTTTCGGCAAGTTTAGCTTCATATTGCGCCTGAAGTAAACGGCTTTGAGACTCGAGCAGACGTTTTTGTGTCTCCCGAAATTCGAGCGGCGTTAATGTGCCAAGACGCAGACGCTCCAGTGCTATGTCAACATTCTCACTTACCGATTCGAGATTTTCTGTTTCAATTTCTATGAGTATAAGTGAGTTTTCATACCGTTTATAAGCGGTCAGTATATCAGCCTTAACATTTTCTTCGGCTTGATTTAAAGCCGTTTCATTTATCTCTATGCTGATGTTGGCATTTTGAATTGCTCTCGATGTATTTAATCCATCGAATATATTCCAGCTTGCAGCAACACCATAGTTAAAGCCATTGGTTAAATTGGATTTTAAGAATCCCGCTTCTGCTTCCGACTTTGTATAGCTGTACCCGGCAGTTAAATTTATATCAGGGAACCAATCCGAGCGCATTAGTCGCAGGTTAACATCGGCGAGCGTTTTATTTTGTCTCGCGATTAAAAGTTCACTGTTCTTTTCCATTGCCGAAATGAGCATGTCGTCGGCATTCAAATTGTTTCGGACCACAATTGTATCTTCTACATTAAACTCTTCATTAACATCGCGACCAAGCAGCTCATTTAAATTTATTTTTGCTTGAATGAGTTTTAGTTCTTCCCGTAGGTAGTTCATCTTATCTTCATTTAAATCTACTTTTGCCTGTCTTAAATCAAATCGGGAACCGGAACCAACATCCAATTTGTTCTCAGCAATTCTTACGCGCTCTTCAGAAAGCGAAATACTTTTCTTTATCACTTCGCGCACCTGCTGTTCGCGGACGATATCGTAATAAACAGAAATTACGGATGAAATATTTTGTTCGATTGAATTTTTAAAATTCACTTCGCCATTCTTCTTCAATTCTTTTAACCTGTCGAATTCGGCAAACATTTCAAGCCCGTCAAAGATAGTCCAGTTAAGCGAAAGCGAGGCATTTAAATTTTTAGTTACTGCACCGGTACGGTCTACCTGTCTGCCATCGATATATTCTTGAGTTGTATTAGTAACGCTTCTTGATAACGAGCCGGTAGCGTTTAATGTGGGAAGAAAACCAGCGTTGCCAATCGTTAAATTGTTTTGGGCAATAGTTAACTCGCCGCGGGCGATGCTGATTGAATAATTGTTTTTTAACGCCGCTTCCACAGCGTCATGTATGCTAAGTTTGTGCTGTGCAAAAAGAGAGGTATAAAAAATCAAAAACGGAATTATTAATTTCATTTTATGTTTCGTCATATTTCAACCGTTTCGGTTTTGCTTTCTACTTGTTCTGTTACATTCGATACCGTTGCCGTTTTTCGGGAGAAGAACGAATAAATTGCCGGCACTATCATTAAGGTTAAAAAAGTAGAAAAAATTAATCCGCCAATAATTGCAATGCCCATCGAAACTCTACTTTCCGAACCGGCGCCAAGGGCAAGAGCAATGGGGAGAATGCCGAGTATAGTTGATAAGCTCGTCATCAAAATAGGGCGAAGACGGGCAACTGCAGCATCTATAATTGCTTCATTGCGTTCAAGTCCGGCTGCTTTTCTTTGGTTTGCAAACTCAACAAGTAAAATCCCGTTTTTCGTAACCAAGCCAATCAACATAATAATACCAATCTGACTAAATATGTTTGATGTTTGATTAAAATACCAAAGAGAAGCAAGCGCGCCAAGCAGAGCAAGCGGCACGGTAAAAAGAATGATAAACGGGTCGCGGAAAGACTCAAACTGCGCTGACAATACGAGATAAATCAGACCGAGAGCAAGCACAAATGCAAACAACAAACTCGACGAACTTTCTTTAAAATCTTTGGAGGCCCCGTCTAATGATGTTGAAAATGTAGGGTCAAGAATTTTAGCGGCAATTTCTTCCATTTCGTTAATACCATCGCCGATAGTTTTCCCGGGTGCAAGCCCTGCCGATACGGTTGCAGAAACATACCTATTGAACCTATACAACTGCGGAGGCGCGCTTTCTTCTGTTGTTGTAATAACATTATCAAGCTGAATTAATTCTCCGCGATTATTTTTAACATAAAGCGAGCGAAGGTTGATCGGCTCGTCGCGGTTTTCCCGAGAAAGCTGACCAATAACCTGGTACTGTTTACCATTCATGATGTAATAACCAAAACGCTGCCCGCTAAATGCAGATTGAATGGTTTGCGCAATATCCATTGTCGAAATTCCGAGGTCGCGCGCGCGCTGTCTGTTAATGGTAATTTTGATTTCCGGTTTGTTGAATTTCAAATTGACATCAACAATAGTAAATATATTTGATCTACGCGCTTCTTCAAAAAACTTAGGAAGCACTTCGCGGAGTTTTTCAAAATTGGGAGACTGGATTACAAATTGAACTGGAAGCCCGCCTCGTCCGCTGCTTCCAATAGTTTGCTGCTGTGTAACAAATGTGCGTGCCATTGTTAAATTTGAAAGTGAAGCTGTTAAATCATTTGCTATTTGCTGCTGTGTACGTGTGCGTTTATCGGGGTCAACAAGAATAATATTTCCGAAGCCGGAATTAACCGAACCAGATGCTCCGAAACCCGGCGAAGTTACCGAAATAATAGCGTCGCTCTCGGGCACTTCTTCTTCAGTAAGACGGACAAGCTGATCCATGTAGCTGTCCATGTACTCAAATGTCGCTCCTTCGGGAGCGCTTACAATCATCTGTATACGGCTTCTATCTTCAAGCGGTGCAAGTTCGGAAGGAATAACGCTGAAGAAAATGTAAATGAAAACAATTGAAACGCCCATAGCCGCAAACGCCAGCCAGCGATGCTGCATAAATGAATTGAGCGATTTTCTATAGGTACGGTTTACTTTTTCAAAAAACGGCTCGGTTTTATTATAAAACCAATTGTGTGTTTCCCGCCTCTTCAAAATTTTTGCGCTCAACATTGGCGTTAGCGTTAGTGCAACAAAAGATGAAATAATAACCGAACCTGCTATAACGATTCCAAATTCACGGAAGAGTCTTCCTGTTAAACCGGAAAGAAAAATCACGGGAAGAAAAACAGAGGCAAGCGCTACGGTAGTGGATACAACCGCAAAAAATATTTCTGCCGAACCGCGCCGCGCCGCTTCATTCGGTTCCATCTTGTTCTCAATTTTTGTGTAGATGTTTTCGAGCACTACGATAGCGTCATCAACAACAAGACCGATTGCGAGTACAATACCAAGCAGCGTTAACACGTTTATTGAAAAATTGGCAATGTACATAATAAAAAATGCGCCAATCAAAGAGATAGGAATAGCGATAACAGGAATAACAGTTGTTCGCCAATCACGTAAAAACAAAAAGATAATTAACACAACAAGACCAAATGCCACAAATATTGTCTGCTGAACTTCGGTTATAGAATCTTTGATATATGTAGTTACGTCAAAACCGATTCCTGTTTTTATATCCGGTGGAAGATTTTGTTCAATCTGTTTTAATCTTTTATAAAACTCATCTGTTATTGCAATGTTGTTTGCGCCTGCCTGCGCAATAAGTACAACTCCCACCATTGGAACCCCGTCGCGCTTTAATACTGTGCGTTCGTTTTCGGCGGCAAGCTCGGCGCGCCCAACATCCTTAAAACGAACTACACTCCCCACAGCTTCTTTAATAATAAGATTATTAAATTCTTCTACGTCAAGCAATCTTCCAATTGTACGGATGGACAGCTCGGTGTTGTCCCCCTCAATTAGTCCTGAGGGAAGTTCAACATTTTCGCGTGTTATGGCATTGCGTACATCAATTGGCGTAAGCTGGTAGGCGGCAAGTTTTGCAGGGTCTATCCACAAACGCATCGCATATTTTTTTTCCCCCCATATTTGAACTCCCGATACACCCGGAATTGTCTGTAATCTTTCTTTGAAAACATTGTTCGCAATATCTGTTAGCTCGAGCAGACTTCTTGTATCGCTTTGAACATTTAAAAAAACAATCGGACGCGCATCTGCATCGGCTTTAGAAACAATCGGATTTTCAACATCAGATGGAAGTCTTCGTATTGCGCGGGAAACTCTATCTCGCACGTCGTTTGCCGCCGCCTCAAGATTTACATCAATTTCAAATTCAACAGTAATTGTGCTTCTTCCATCACGGCTAACAGAGGTAAGTGAACGGATACCTGCAATACCGTTAATCTCCTCTTCGAGCGGCTCTGTTATTTGAGATTCAATAACATCAGCGTTTGCACCAACATAGGTTGTGCCTACAGTAATAATTGGCGGATCAACAGCGGGGTATTCACGCACGCCAAGATATGTATAACCGATAATTCCAAATAGTACAATTACAATCGACATTACAATTGCAAGTACGGGTCTTCTTATGCTTAATGATGATAAACTCATAAAAAATTTAATGCGTTATTTTATTTCCGAAAGAGTAACCAGCATTCCCGGTCTTATTTGTAATATACCGGAAGTAATTACGGTATCGCCTGCCGTCAAACCATCCACAATCTGCACATCTTTCTCTGTCCTAATCCCTATTTGAACAGACCGGGGTGCAACTACGCCGGCGCGATATAAAAACACTTTTTGACCTTTTAGTTCGGGAATAATTGCCTGTGTAGGAACAAGTAGCGCATTATCAATTTGCTTCAGGACAAGTTCGACATCTGCAAATGCGCCCGGCACTATCTTTCCCAGCGCATTATTATAGATACCCCGTACTTTTATTGTTCTTGTTACTGCGTCAATTTTAGGTTCAACAGCAAAAACTTTACCTTTAAATTGCTCATCATTGCCAGCCGTAGTAAACAGTATTTCGTCACCATGTTTAATCAATGATGCATATCTTTCCGGAATTGAAAAATCAATTTTAACTGTTTTGATTTCTTGCAGACTTGCAATAATCGTGCTGCTGGTTACAAAACTCCCCTCGCTAACATTTTTTAAACCTATGTGCCCACTGAAAGGGGCTTTAATTTCTGTCTTTGCAATCTGCGCTTTAAGAAGTTCAATTTCCGCTTTGATGATATTAAATTCGTTCAAGGAAACTTCATACTCTTCCTGACTTATCGCCTCACGTTTTAGGAGCGTTTGTTGACGTAATTCTTTATCAGCTAAAAGTTTGAGCCTATAGTCGCTGCGTTTCAATTGCGCTTGTAGTTCCTCATCATTTATCTTGATGAGCAAGGCACCTTTATTAATATAGCTGCCTTCCTTGAAAAATATGCGAGTAATTTTCCCCGCAATCTCCGGGCGAAGTTCAACTTCTTCATTAGCGATAATTGTTCCGCTAACTAAAACTTTGTTTTCCAGTTTGTTTGCTTTAACAACAATAGCTTTTACCGGAATTGGCGCATCGGACCGCACTCCTGCAGTAAGCTTTTTTTCTCCCGAAGAAGTCAATTTGGGTAAAATTAAAATTACAACCACAATTAATGCGGCAGCGATGAGGAGATAGGTTTTAAGTTTTTTATTCATCTTGTACTTAGATTTATTGACGAAATCGCCTTAATGACTTTACCAAAGGAAAAAAAATATAGAATTATTGAGAGTAAAAATATTTTTTAAGGATGCAGCTTTTCTTCTAAATAAAAAAAGCCAGCAAAATTACTGGCTTAATAAATTCGCAAATTTGCGCAATCAATTTAATCTTTTTTCGCGTATTTTCTTTTGAATTTCTCAACTCTTCCTGTAGTATCAAGCAGCTTCTGCTTACCGGTAAAGAAAGGGTGCGAAGCGCTTGAAATTTCTAACTTTACCAATGGGTAAGTTTTGCCGTCTTTCCATTCGATAGAATCGCCGGTTTTAATTGTAGAACGCGTTAAAAACGCAAAATCTGCCGAAGCATCTTGAAATACTACCGGTCTATAGTCCGGGTGAATACCTTTTTTCATCGTTAACCTTAAAAATTAAACTAATTATCTGTTTTCTAAAAAAGTAGCTTCTAAAATAGGGAAGTAGGACTTAAATTCCAATTCTAAAATAAAGAATGTTTAATTTCGTTCCGTTTGATTGAACATCTGTATTAATTTTTGCCTCATTTTTTCAATTTCTGCACGCTCCTCTACACTAAGATGAAGCTGCCGGAAGTTCAAGCCGCTTTTTGTAATGCCATAACTCACAATCCGAGCATTGGTACTGCCTTTAGAATAATTACCTTCCAGCTCAATTCCAATTTTTGAAGCCGGGCTCAAACTTTCATCATCAGAAGAATTTACAATAAGATCTTCACGGATTCTGGGTTCGCTTAAAAGAGGGTTTTCGGGATCAACAGTACCGGAATTAAGAACAAACAAAACAGCAATGATTGTTAACGCAAGCGCCGCCGATGGAATGAGTCGCGGAGTGATAAATATTTTTTTCCACCAGGGTTCGGGCGCAGCATATTTTTCTGCATTAATTCGTCTCATCAAATCCGAATCAAAATTGGGCGGCACTGTAACTTGTTTAAGTCCGTCTAATAGGCTCCTTATATCTTCATACATTTTTTCTTCTTCTTCGTAACCCATCAGTAAACCTTTATTCGTTATATATATCCTTCAATAATTTTTGTAATTGCGCTCTTCCGCGGTTAATTCTCGATTTTACCGTACCAACGCTGACATTAGTTATCTCGGCAATTTCTTCATACGAAAGTCCCTGGACATCTCTAAGTATTACAACGTTTCTATAAGCGCCAGAAACTTTTTTGAATGCAGCCTGAATTATTTTATCCTTTATTTTGCTGTCTGTCAAAACATCGGGTCGATATTGCTCATCGGGAATATCATAGGTCTCGTCATTTTCGCCGTATGAGTTGATAGAGAAAATATTTCTTCTTTTACGCCGCTGGTATTCAGTGCGTGCAAGGTTACCGGCAATTGTGTAAATCCATGTTGAAAATTTTGCAATGGATTTATAAGAATCTTTATTCTTATAAACTTTAATCATGGTTTCCTGAACAACATCGCTGCTGGTTTCGTAATCGCCAAGAAATCTGTACACATAATTCATCAACGGATTTTTATACCGCTGTACCAAAATTTCAAAAGCGTGAAGAGTATCATTCTGCTGAAACTCTAATATCAACTCCTCATCGTTTAATTCGTTTAGCCTTCTGTCAGTCAAAGGATTTATACTTTCGATAAAATTAAATGTTTCCTTTAGTGGACAATAAATTACTTAAAAAAGTTGTTAATTTGAAAATTTATGTGCAATGCGGCGATATTTTTGATTGAGTGTATAGTTTAACGGACAATGAATTTACTTAGTAGAACCTTTTTAAATCAAAATCATGAAAGAATTTCCAAAATCAAAATAGTTACAATTGTTTTTTCGTCCGCAGATGACGTTTTAATCGAAATATCAGCTTTAAGAAGAGCAGATGCTGCATTTATTATTTGATTATCCGAGTAAATTTTTCGCGCTTCCAAATAATCTTTATAATAGAATGGATGGGTCCCTACAATCCTTGCTGCTGCCTGGTTTGGTATTTTTTTTTCGGTCAATTCATTAACCCGCACAAGTCCGGTAAAATATCGGGTTAACATATGAACAAGGTAGGTTGCAGCAGCGCCTTTACTGATCATATTCAAAGCTATTTTTAAAGATCGGGATTTGTTCCTCTTCCCGATTGCATTTTGAAGATCGAATATTGTAAACTCTTTTGACTGTGTTGACAAAGCCTTAATTGAATCTATTGTTATTTCATGAACATCGCCGAGGTATATGAATATTTTTTCGAGTTGGGATTCGAGTAGGTTCCGGTTTTCTCCGGAGATGTCCATTAAAAGTTGTGCATTTTCGGGAGTTAGTGTTTTCCCTTTTGCGGCAGTAAAATCAATTAACCAGTTAACGAGTGTGTTGCCTTTTAGTTCTTTTGCCTCAAACATATAATTTTTTTCGGCAAGAGTTTTTAATGGTTCGGTTGCTGCACTGCTGACGGGACCATTATTGACAATTGCGAGAATTGTAAAATCAGGCGGAGAGGCGGCATAAGATGCAAGAGCCTTTTTATCTTTTAGCTTGTCAAAATCTTTTAAGAGAATAAATTTTTTTCCAGAACCGAAAGGAAAGGCGGTTGCAAAATCAATTACTTCTACAACTGATTTTTCTTCTCCCTGAAATGTTTCTCTATCAAAGTCAGATCCAATCATCGGTTTAACAGCAGCTTCAATTGTATTTACCGCATTTTCTATTCCGAACGAATCTTCTCCAAAGAAAAAATATATTGGAAGCAGCTTCCCTGCTTTGATGTTTTTAACAGCCTCCGTAATTGGAGGCGCACTAATTTTACTTTTCGCCATTTGATGATTTCAATTTTTCGTATTTAACAGCACGGGATAAAAAATAAATCAATCCGCCCCAAACAATTCCGAGCACAAACGCTGTCGTTATTATCGTTAAAATATTCATATCAGTCTTCCAGCGTTTTACGGACTAAAAACTTATTTAATAAAATAAACGTCACTAATATAATACCCCACTGGAATAAACATGTACCTGCATTTTCTGCATGAAATGGATTCCACCATTCCGGATCCCATGCGGCAGATGAAATGAGCCACCAGGAAATTAGAACACCCACTTGAAGCGGTATTAAATATTTGATTACGACATTGTACCACTTGCCGATTTTTACATCACTGCCCATTCCGTTAATAACTTCGCGCCTAAATTTATCAACGCCATAGCGGATGATTGAAAAAGCAATAAATGCACCGCTTAAAATTAAACCTACGCCCCAAACCCAATCCTGATTAGCAAAAAAAACAGGACTGAGAGCCGATGGAATTCCGAGTAAAAATCCCGTAACAGCGACAATAGTAATTGCTCTTCTTCTTTTCAATCCGAAATCTATTAAAGTGCGGGTTGAAAGTTCAACCATCGACATTAATGAGGTTGTCGCTGCAAAAAACAAAGCAAGAAAAAATATAGAAGCAAAAAAAGCATTTACTAAAAATGACGAGGAAATTTTTGCGAACAAACCGGGAAGGTAGATAAATGTTAATCCTGTATTTGCCGGACCGGATTGAGATATTTGCGTCATTGCATCAACAGAACTGAGAGAAAAAACAGTTAAGAAAATTGTAATACCTGCAATTATGGAAACCGAATTGTTTCCGAAACCAATTAATGCAGCATTTAATGCGATGTCTTCTTTCTGCCGCATGTAAATTGCATAAGTTAAAATCAATCCCCAGCCGGCGCCGGTATCCCATGCGTTTTGTGTAAGTGCATTAAGCCAAACTTTATAATCCATCAGTATGTTGATGTCCGGGGTAAAGAAAAATTTTATTCCTTCAATTGCATTTGGTAAAGTAACAGCACGAATGAGAAGAACAATTAAAATCAACAGCAAGGAAGGGACTAAGAACTTAGTAACGCTTTCAATCCCTTTTGAAATCCCGCGGTAAATTACAAAAGCAACAACAGCCATTGAAATTAAATGATAGATAATCGGCTGTGAGCTTGATGAGAATTTCTCCCAATAGGAAAGGTAATCTGTAGTGTTGAATAAATCGCCTGACACGGCGGCGATGAAATAACGGAGCGTCCAACCAGTTACAACAGAATAATAAAACATTATTGCGGTTGATACAAATGCGATGAAAGCGCCCATCCAGCCGAAGCGTTTGCCCGCGGTTTTTGCTATTGCGCCAAGAGGCGCGAGGCGCGAGGATTTTCCGATCGCAAACTCAGCAATAATTAAAGGCACTGACCAGATCAATAAAAAAACGACCCACGGAATTAGAAATGAACCGCCGCCGTTTTGTGCAACAATGCGGGGGAAGCGCCAGATATTACCCGTACCAATCGCTATTCCGATGGTTGCAAGAATAAGCGCCCAGCGGGAAGAAAAAAATTCTTGTTGTTTCATCTACTCGTATTATTTTAAAATGGTTTACTGGTGAAAAAGGCGAAGCGAATTTAGAGATTAGTTTTGAAAAATAAAAGAAACATTGCCGGGAATTTGGAATTCTACAAACAGTCCGGTCCTACGGAACTGCACAATGTCTTTTCAAAACACCAACAATATCTTTTCGTTTTTAGCTCCGTAGGAGCTTGCTGTTTATAGAAAGAATAACAAAGTAAATATTTTAGCTCCGTAGGAGCGGGCTGTTGTGTTATCTTTCTACAATTTTAATTTCTTTTTCATAAATCGTTTAACAGGTCGCTCCGATGGAGCTATGTTGTGATATATGATTTTTCTCTCCTGACTTCTGCCACTTTTAAAAAATCAAAAAAAAGTTGAGAAAATAGAGCAAATAGGGGATATTTCTCGTAATTTGTCACACGAATCTTCCAAATAGATGACAAAAAATGCTGAAAGTACGAAAAGCCCCAACATCAAACGGCGCTACCGAAGTTCAAGTTGTTTTTTATAAAAATAGAGAACCAAGAGTCGTAAAACATATTGGCAGCGGCAGATCCAAAGAAGAGATCAAATCTTTATATAAGCAAGGGCACGC